>JAZKGK010000024.1:16718-31622 GCA_040385915.1 Bacteroidota bacterium | reverse complement strand
GAGATAAATAGTAAGGAAAATGAGTAAGTGTAGCTAAATACTAAGCAAGTGCGGGTTTTGGCTAATAAGTGCCAACGTCCAGGGCTAAGCGCTTGTGTGGGGATAGAAAAAAAAGCAGGGGCCAGTCCTTCACTGGGTGATGAGCGCATTGACGGCTCGGCAAACCTCCCAATAATGCAAACGAAGTTGACCGCTCCGGCGGCCCCGGTGACTCCCCAGGCGGTTGCCGCCGGGATCGCTGCTGTACAAGTTTGTGATAATTTTTTGTAGCAATTTTTTTGTAGCAATTTAAAATGCCACAAAACAATTGCTACAACCTTGTAGCAATTTAAAATGCCACAAAACAATTGCTACAACCTTGTAGCAAAAAAATAAATATTTTTTATTTTGCTACAAACCAGCAACTAAGCCAAGGATGCCCAGGCATTCCTCGCCCCGAGCTCCTCCCATCAACCAACCAGCCTCCAACGGCAGCCTATCCAACTTAGTCAAGGGGTCGATTGACTAAGTAGCAGACACTAACCACTAATACCAGGCATGTATTTGCCAAATCCCACACAAGCGCTAAGTGTACTATAGCCTTTCCTCTTGGGGATTTTTGAAAGTATTCAAGCGGGTAAAGAAGCGGATCGCATTTAAAGGCCAACAGATGTACGCAGAAGTGAGTAGTTGACTGATAAGGTTAAAGTAAATCGATCTGGCTGACATGCCTAGCCGATTTACTTTAATAACTTGTCATAAGTAAACTCAGGAAACCACCTTTCTTTATACTACACTGATAATCAGATCAATAAACTTAGCACCAGTCTCTTCCAGTATCGTATCATTAGTCAGATGGAGCACACGAGGATGGCTAATGGCCGAAATTTGTTGAGAGCGTTCGATGCGGCAGTTGATTTCCTCCATCGTTTCCCGTCTTCGGGCTACTAGGCGCTGGTATAATACTTCTGGGCTTACGCTGATTAACACGACCCACATCTGTGGAAATCGTTCGGTAGCCGTAGGAAGGTATTCGCGCGAACCGTTTACTACTACGGTCGCCCCACCCGCTAACCAGGTGTTTATCTCCGTACCAATCCCATAAAAATTCCCGTGGCTTTGCCAGTCCAGGGCAAACAAGCCCAAGGCTTTGCGTTTCAGAAATTCATTGGGGCTCAGGTACACATGGTTTTCCCCTCCGGCATCGGCAGGGCGGGTGATGTAGCGATGCGCAAAAAGTACGGGCAGTTGCCCATCTATTTTCTCGCGGGCATACGTCATCACGCTATCTTTTCCGGCACCAGACGGGCCGATCACATAAAAAAGTTTTCCACTATTCATCGGCTGCCATGTCAAAATGTTCTCGGAATTCAGGATAAATCAATAGCGCTGAACTACCACATTGAATCGAATAACTGATGAGCATTTCCATCACCAAGCCCGCTTTCAGAATGGCTTGTTCGGTGGTTTGTCCCTTAAAAAAAGCAAAGAAAATAAACAGACTGGCAAAAGTGTCGCCCGTTCCGCTAAAGTTATAAGGCAAATAGGGATGCGCAAATACCTGCCTGCCGTGCTGGGTAAACCATTGGTTTACTACCTTACTCTCTTCAGTGATGCCCGTCACGATAAATTCCAGGGCAGGATATTGTAGGCGAAATTGGGGCAAATACACCTCCGGCTGATCGAGTTGAATACTTCCTCTTGCCCCCGACAGTAGCGCTACTTCAGTAATGTTGGGCAGCGCAATATCGGCTCGGAGCAACAAGGGATGCCAGCAATGAATAAGGTCTTTCGAAACATAGGCTTTGCCATTATCGCCACAAACCGGGTCAACCAGCACAAATCGAATCATATCTTCATACAAGGTGAGGTATTCCAGAATTACGTCTGCCTGTTGCGGGTGACCCAGGTAGCCAACATATACCACGAGCTGATGCCCATTTGCTCTCGCCAAGGCCAGGCTATCTTTCAACATCTGCTCAAAGGGCACGTCGTATCGTTGGTATCCTTTCATGCTGCCAATACCAGAGAGCAGCAAGGTAGGCACCGGAATGACGTGCGTACCCAACACACTCATCACCATTTTCAGCCCAGCGTTTCCATTGGCAGGAAAGCTATTGATAGCCAGCACTTTCAGGTCTTTATTCTCCACAGGTTAGGTAGCTCTTTTTCATCCAATTCATCATTTACAAGATTCCCCTATTAGCATTTCCCTTTCGTTAGCATCATATTAGCATTTGATGTTGGTATGTTACCAAATAATGTAGTCAATAGCAAGGCCACGCGCGTTTGTAGGCTAGCTTAGGTTTACACACTTAGCATGGATTAATCCCCGAAAGTAGAGCCAGAATCAAGTAACTTTCGATAAATTGCCTTGGGAATCATCGCTTCCATAAAATGGACCGGCAGAGAGTTTAAGGTCGTGGGTTATATTTGAGCGGGATTAACTTATTGGCTCATCGCCGCAAGCACCGAGTTTGTACGCTTAATACCTTGACTATTCCTTACTATCGGGAAACAAATAAATGAAAAACAGCCTACGAATCGCCCTCTTCCTATCCTTGTCGTTTCAACTAGCGCTCGGGCAAAATAAGGTTCACAAAATCGACAGCCTGATTTCCTCTCTATACCAGAACGGGGAATTCAGTGGGAATATCCTGGTCGCGGAAAAGGGGGAAATAATCTACAAGAATTGTTTAGGTTGGGCAAACGAAGAAACCAAGCATAAACTACACCTAAACTCGGTCTTTGAATTAGCTTCCGTATCCAAGCAGTTTACAGCCTTGGCGATCATGATACTGAAAGAAAAAGGGAAATTGGACTTGGACGACAAAATAGACAAGTTTATCCCCGAGCTTTCCTACTATGGGAAAATCTCCATCAGGAACCTGCTGCAACACACCATTGGATTACCCGACTATGAAAAACTAATCGACAGCCTACTGGATAAAAGGAAGGTTGCGACCAATGCAGCCGTGGTTTCAATTTTTGCCAGGCACCATCCTAAAGTCTCATTCGAGCCGAATTCTACCTATCAGTACTGCAATACCGGATACGCCCTGCTGGCTACCATCATAGAAAGAATATCTGGAATGACTTACCAGACATTTATGAAAACAAATGTCTTTGCCCCTTTGGGAATGACTTCCACTTTTATTGCCAACGTTGGCTTTAACCCCTTGACAATAAACCATTATACCTATGGTTATAAGAAAGACAGCCTAAGCAAAAGCGTTTCAAGAGTTGACCATACGGACCAATATCAGGCGGTTGTGGGGCAAGCCCACACAAAATCGACCGTGGTTGACCTTTTCAAATGGGATAGGGCTTTAAATACAACCCAACTGGTATCCAGGAGGAGTTTAGATGAAATCTTCACCAACGGCATATTGGAGTCAGGAATGGAGATAAACTACGGGCTTGGCTGGTGGTTGCCCATAACCGACCATTGGAAGGATTTCGGAAAAATGGCCTCCCATACCGGCGGATTGCCGGGCTATGGTTCTAAGATTACCCGGTTCAGCCTATATGACCGGACAATCATTTTACTGGTCAACCATGAGGATATCGACATTTCACGTATTCATAACGCCATTAGGGATCTGCTTTTTGACAAGCCTGCACCGCCCCATTGACCCGATGAACCAGACTCGGCTTTGGCATATAGATAGGTGTGTTAGCAAAAGGAGGCGGAATCTCACATAGACTGGAATACCCAGCTAGTGGAGAGGCTTTCAAGTACAGTTCCGTTAGAACTTAAGGGTAAAACTCCCTTGGTTGACTCGATTAGTGATAATTGCCCTCCTCCAGATACTATTATGCCATTTGCGCCTTTGGTTAGTCCCCCCACTTGCCCCTTCACCGGTTTGTAAAAAGATTATAGCAACCAAGAAACACTACAATTAGGAAATAACTATTTTTTTACTTTCATTTGCAATACTACAAACAAGAAAGTACTATGGGCAAATACCAACTGGGGGAATTTGAGGAAATCGTTATGCTAACTGTGGCAGTGCTCCATGGTGACGCGTATGGCGTGTCCATTAAAAAAGATATTGAGAGTAGACTTGAGCGGAAAGTAAGTGTTGGGGCACTGCAATCATCCTTAAAACGACTTGAACACAAGGGATATTTAACTGCGAAAGAGGGGGAATCGACGAGCGAAAGAGGGGGACGCCCGAAACGATATTTTGAGGTTACCGCATCGGGTAAGATGGCAATAGAAGCCACCAAGGAGATCCGCAACCAATTATGGAGCGCTATTCCCAAAGTGGTGCTGGATTTAAAAGTTCAGCTACTATGAAGCCATTCCCCCCCAAGATCATTCATCGCTTTTTTCGATGGTTTTGCCACCGGGACTTAGTAAACTCTATTGAAGGAGATTTACTGGAGCTTTTCGCAGAAAATGTACGTGAAAATGGAGCCCGAAAGGCCAAATGGATTTTCACCGTGGAGGTATTAAAGCTCTTGAGACCAGGAATCATCAGGGCATTTCAATTCAATCACAATTATAATCAGACAGCCATGTTGCGACACAATCTTATTCTCACATTCAGGAATTTTAATCGGCACAAGCGTTCTTTTCTGATCAATCTGACCGGACTATCGACCGGGCTTGCTTGCGCCTTCCTGATCTTCCTGTGGGTAAGTGATGAATTAAGCGTTGATAAATTCCATCAAAAGGATAGTCAGCTATATCAGGTGATGAGAAAGAACAATTCGGAAGGCCATATTGAAGTATCCCGCCTTACCCCCGGAGTATTGGCCAATGCCTTGGTGAAAGAAATGCCTGAAGTGAAGTACGCTGTCCATATAGCATACCCGCAAACCATGAATACGCTTGCTGTCAAAGGGGAGGCCATTAAAGCAAAAGGGATTTATGCTGGGAAGGATTTATTCGAAATATTTAGCTTCGATCTGATAAAAGGGGGAAAAAGTGTACTATCAGATGAGAATACTATTGTGCTATCCAAGGAACTGGCGTTGAAGTTGTTTGGAACCATGGATAACATCATCGGCCAACTCGTCACTTTTGATAAAGATCAACAATTTACCATATCGGGTGTCGTGGATACAAGCCCAAAGTCTACTATTCAATTTGATTTCGTTTTATCATTGCCGGTCTTTGAAAAGCACAATCCAATGATCAAGTTTGGTTGGGGCAATCACTCTCCAGACACGTATGTAGTTTTAAAAGAGGGGGCTAATTTTTCTCAATTCAATCACAAAATAGGGACTTTATTAAAAGAAAAGGCCAATGATGAGCAAAATGCCTTATTTGCAAGACAGTTTTCAACAGGATACTTATATGGTAATTATGAAAATGGCATTCAAAGCGGAGGCAAAATAGACTATGTGAAATTGTTTTCCATTATTGGTATTTTCATACTCCTCATTGCCTGCATCAATTACATGAATTTGTCTACCGCCCTGTCTTCCGTGAGGGCGAAGGGAGTGGCCATGAGAAAGACCTTAGGCGCTAACAGAGGGTCACTCATCCTCCAATATATCAGTGAATCAGTAATCTTGGCATTTCTTGCGCTGGCTATTTCACTTTTCCTGGTATTGCTCTTCCTCCCTTCTTTCAATCAGTTAGCTAATAAGCATATCTCTATCCATTTCAGTACAGAAATGATGCTTTCCTTCTTAGCGATTACTTTACTCACTGGGTTACTGGCTGGAATTTACCCAGCACTTCATATCTCCCGGTTCAATCCTATCATGATCATAAGTGGCAAGACGGACACCATTTTTAGAGGGCTATCGTTCAGAAAGGGCTTGGTAATCGTACAATTTACACTATCCGCTATTTTTATTGTGGCCGTGTTGGTAGCCTATAAGCAATTTGAGTTGATTCAGCATAAAAATATGGGCTATGACAGGGACCACATTCTTGTTTTTGATCTGGAAGGAAAGGCCAAAGAGCATCGGGAAATCTTCCTGTCAGAAGTGACAAAAGTACCTGGGGTACTGAAAGCTTCTTCTACGGCTAATATCGAGAGCTTTTTTGGGGCACATAGTACTACATGGGGAGTGAGTTGGCCAGGAAAAGTCTCAAAGGCCACGATGCATTACCGAATTGTAGACTATGGAATGATTGAGTTGCTGGGTATGAAAATGAAAGAAGGAAGATCTTTTTCAAAAGATTTTAACTCCGATCGTTCTAAAATCATATTCAATGAAACGGCCATTAAGACCATGGGGCTGAAGGGAAACCCCATCGGAACCAAGATAACTTTTATGGGGATGGAGTTTGAAATAGTCGGTATAGTGAAGGACTTTCATTTTGAATCGCTTCATGGGAGTGTTAAACCTTTGTTTATGCTCTTATTTCCGGATCTGTTAAATACAGTGATGTTGAAAGTCAGTAACAATGATTTGAGTGAAACATTAAATAGCCTGGCTGAGTTTAATGGCGAATTTAATCCAGGTTTTCCTTTTGCCTATCAGTTTTTAGATGATGATTTCCAGCAGTTGTATGCTGGCGAAAAAACCGTGTCCATATTATCCAGGTATTTTGCTGGTTTGGCCATCCTTATCTCCTGCTTAGGTCTATTTGGCCTAGCCACCTTTACCACCGAAAGAAGAACAAAGGAAATTGGGATTCGGAAAACCCTCGGCTCGAGTGTATTTGGGATCGTACGGCTACTGTTAGGAGATTTTGCCAAAATGGTCCTTGCAGCTATCTTCATTTCATTTCCCATCAGCTACCTGGTTTCCAGCCACTGGCTTGAAAACTTCGCCTATCGAATTGAGTTGGAATGGTGGTTTTTTGCCGCAGCTGGAGTAGCAGTACTATTCATTGCTTTATCCACCGTGTCGGTACAGGCCATTAAAGCCGCCCAGGTAAACCCCTCTAAATCCTTGAGGAGTGAATAAAATTACGAAGTAGTGAATAGTGGAGTATCTTCTAGGTTTTCAGTAAAACACCACCATAAGTTTTCAAGCTATCTTTACTAGGATACCGACGGCGGGTGTAGCGTACTAATAGATTTCCTCAAGTCACGGATTGATGTGGATGTGCTTTTGTATATCTATATAAATGAGATTGGGCAGTCAATGACTATGAAGGGCTAACAAAACAAGGTCGGAAGCGTTTGGAACGCTTCCGACCTTGTGTCTCCGTGCTTACCTTTCTTACTGGAAGCTTTGCTTATTTTACATACAGCAGCCTTGTAGTCAGCACTTGGCTATTGCATTGCACTCTGCCAATATACATACCTGCGGCAATCTGTTGCTTCTCTGCATCCCATTCCATTTCGTTGTAGCCTGATTCCAATTCTTTTGTCACTTGTTTTACAATTTTACCCATCGAATTTAAGATCGAGAGCGTGACCTCTGACTTGCTAGGTAACTTAAATGCGATTTTAGTTGAGTTAGTAAAAGGATTAGGATGGGCTGTCAGACCAGTTTCTATGGCTGTGTTGGTATTTAGCTCACTGTCCTCAGCCGAAGCAACTCTGCCTGACATTACATAGTCGATTTGAAGCTGGGGCCGAAGACTTGGATTAGCATTATCGCTGCTGGCAAACATCAAAGCGCGGTAATGAGCCTCAGTCGCCAGTTTGATTAAGAAGCCATAGTTGGTGGACGGATTGCTCACCATGCCCTGCACCAAGCCAGTCACATTCACCACGTAATCTTGTATGGCAGAAGTACTGGCAGGGATAGATGCCTGATTGGTAGCCGTAGAAGTAGGTTGGGTGTTCCAATTAACGGTGTTCTCTTGCCAGGGCGTAGTTACCCGTTGGATCAAGCCGGCATTGGAGCCACTCATGGTCGAATGTTGCAGGTCGCCGGTGTTATCGTTGTGGTATAGGTAGAGCTTGGCACTGGTCACAAGGGCAGTAGTAGGAATAGCGGACAGATTGAATTCCAGCAAGGAACGTTTGGTACCAACTTCGCCACTAAAAGTCCAGGTCATCACTTCCAGGCTAGTTCTGTTGCCTAAGTTGTCAGCGGGCCTGTATTGTTGCACGGAAGCATCTTTCCCTTCAGCACCTGGACGTAAAACAATCGTTCGGACGGACTGGGTTACCGTTACATTCTTGCAAACTGTTGCACCACTGTAGCAACCGCCACTCACGGTGACACATACCTGCCCGCTAACAGCACTGGAGGTTGGCTTTAAGGTAACAGAACCTGTTCCAATGGTAATCGGACTCAACTGTCTGCCGTTAATCAACCAGCCTGGTGGCACCGACCAAGTGTATCGGTTGAGGGGCGTAGGCCTAACAATGTTAACCGTAAATGATGCATCCATATTTACCATTACATTATCCGGGCCATTTAAGACAGGAGGACCTACAGGTGGAGCAGGTACTCCTTTGATCTCATTTTCAAACCAAATAGCATTTTGTCCGGTAATAGCTACATGCGCTTCATTCTCATCGGGCGCATACACCATATCAAAAGGGGTTATACCCGAACATTTAGCCAGAATTTCATTACTGAAATCATAGTATAAGTTAGTACCTGCTGGTTGTATGTCAGCCGCACTTACGGTTGGAATAAAAGAAAAATTGTTAATATTATGTCTGAAAGTTGTATTACGGCCAGTAAACAAGTAGTTCAATGAGGTAAACAAGTCTGCAAAAGCTTGAGTCTTACCTTTGGGTTCAATTAATTCTCCAAAATAACTACCCGGAACTATATCGTAGCTATTGCCAAGTGGTGAAGATTGAGAGTACTTCTTTTCACTTGGATCACGCCATAAGGTTAAGTTCATCAACGGAGCAGCAGTCCACATATCCAACGACTTGCATTTAGATGATTGTGTCGAAGAATAGACATGCCAATCAATTTTTCTACATAAATCTCCATTGCAGGCGCCAAATATCCCTCTTCGTCTTACTTCCAAACGCAACATTTCTTCGCAAGGTGTATGAAAAGGATTCAGCCTGCCTCTGCGGCTTCCGTTAATGATAGCCACTTTTCGGCAAAGCGAAGGATACGTGCCTACCGCGTTCAAATTAGTAAGAAAGATAGCTCGGTAAGTATCAGCCATAGGTATTTCTGAATTACTATTGGAGTGATGCATGAGCATTTGCCGGGCTGCGTTGGTCTTGTGTAATCCGTTTTTAGCGTCTGGCATTACTTTGCCTACAATGCCTCTTTCCAGAATATAATCGATGAATTGCTGCATACCGATAGCGATATTAGCGCCTTGATGCGGTCCATCAAAGGAAATATATAAACGCGTATGGTGCGCAATATTATTTTTTTCTGACCAAGCCAATGCATACTGAGCAACGAGTGCACCCATGCTGGGGCCAATCAATACAAAGTCTTGTTGTATAGAACCACTGTACCGACTATACAAATCTCCCAGTAGCTTGGCAACTGCTCGTCCATTGCGTTCCAGCAGATCTGCGCCATCTCTGTAGTTATAAACAATTAAATCGTATCCTTCACTACGAATTTTCTGTCCTAAACGAACTTTATTCCCGTTCACATCGGTATACTCCAGATTAATAAAATCATCATAAATCTTTTTAACATCCCTTTTATTATCTGGATCAAAGCCATCGATGAAAATGATAGGTTTTGTAATTCTACCCGTCCCACAATTGGCATCTGAATAAAAGATATGAGCAGTACCTTGGGCTGACCCGTAAGGTTTGCCATAAGCCGATGCATCAAATGGATACCCTACCACGTCAAATGTATCACCCCCATTGCAACCACCAATTGTGGTAGAGGCAGGGTTCTTTTTCTTAGCCAATAGTGTAGCAATAGCCTGTAGGATCTTGCCATCATTAAAAGTGACGCTGAAACGAATAAAGTTGACACCAGGAAGTAGGTTTCCAAGAAACCGAGGGAAACCAGCAAGGGCGGCTGACCTTGATTGGGTAGACAAACCACTTACATGGATGGTTTGCACCCCTTGTCCATTTCCAAAGTCAACGCTGACACTGTTTACACTTACGCCTGCTGGTGTAAAGAAATAAGATGGATTAACATAAAAAGCATGAGAACCCTCTATCAGCTCAGTTCCGGGGCCATCCAATGGACTAGCGACAAACGTAGTATGAGTTAAATAAGGAGAGGCACTTCGGCCTACCACATCGTACAATTTCCCATCCACTGCACGCAGCAGATTTTTTTTGACGGCCAAGGTATCAATCGTGTTAAAGGTTCGGTACAGAATACCAATGGCATGCTCGCCATTTACAGCATTAGCCGTGAGTTGATCTGTCAATTGATCACCACTGATCAAGCCTGTGGTGTTGAAGCTGGCGTTATACAATTCATGATACGCTTGGCGAAAGTGATCACTGCTTGAGGTATCGGTATCGTTGCCACCAGTAAACGCTTCTAGGTCTGCTAAAGGAAAAGCACGGTCGTACAAAATCCCTGTTGTGATTTGACTCTTGTTCAAAGCCGCAATCACCTGATCTATCTCTTGCTGATAGGAAGGTATTGTATATTCAATTTCAAGCTGGGGCCGAAGACTTGGATTAGCATTATCGCTGCTGGCAAACATCAAAGCGCGGTAATGAGCCTCAGTCGCCAGTTTGATTAAGAAGCCATAGTTGGTGGACGGATTGCTCACCATGCCCTGCACCAAGCCAGTCACATTCACCACGTAATCTTGTATGGCAGAAGTACTGGCAGGGATAGATGCCTGATTGGTAGCCGTAGAAGTAGGTTGGGTGTTCCAATTAACGGTGTTCTCTTGCCAGGGCGTAGTTACCCGTTGGATCAAGCCGGCATTGGAGCCACTCATGGTCGAATGTTGCAGGTCGCCGGTGTTATCGTTGTGGTATAGGTAGAGCTTGGCACTGGTCACAAGGGCAGTAGTAGGAATAGCGGACAGATTGAATTCCAGCAAGGAACGTTTGGTACCAGCTTCGCCACTAAAAGTCCAGGTCAGCACTTCCAGGCTAGTTCTATTGCCTAAGTTGTCAGTGGGTCGGTATTGTTGTACGGAAGCATCTTTCCCTTCAGCGCCCGGACGCAAAACTATCTTTGTCTGGGCTCGCAGAACAAGAACTTGGATTAAGAAAATAAAGACTAGCGTAAATTTTACTTTCATAGAAAATAAGAGATTAGTAGGTTAAGTGAAATAAATAATACAAAGGGAATCAGGCAGCCACTACCGAGGCTTTTTCTCGGTAGTGGCTACTCCGGTTGGTATTCTGGTGGCAAAAGTGCTATCGGGGCAGGATCAATACCGAGCACAAAATATGGAGAGGCAAATGCAGTAGCTAGTACAAATTAATAAGTGTAGCCAAAGACTAAATAAGTGTGCCAAAAGGCGTATCGCGGCCTGTTTTTAGAGATAAATGACAGACGTATATCGCTACAATACTAGCACGCAACAAAGGCTAGTTGCTTTAGAAACGGAATCACGCTTGTGGAAAGAACTGCTAAGGGAGACTGAAAGAGCGTTATTTCATTTGGGCAAGTACGAAAACACCTGTACGGATTCATTATTCTTGGCTAGCAGAATGAACGTCTGATGATTAGCTCCCTGAATGGTCTGCATGCGTCTCACCTGACCGCGGGTAAAGAAGCCAGATTCTTTGGATTGGATCACTTCAAAATTGGCTTTGCCAGTACCACGCAGCAACAAGCCGTGGTTGGCATCGTAGCGTCCCATTTCGGGCAGTACGTCAAAGAAATTGCCTGTGAGCAAAATATCCAACTGGTTGTCCTGGTCGTAATCTAAAGTTTCGATGCCGAAGATGGGCGAAAACTGTACTTCCAGCGGCAGGGCTTTGATTGAAAATTGGTTATTGCCTTCATTCATCAGCAGGGAAGTATTGGGGTTGGTTACCCTTTTGACCACCGCTGTTTTCAATTCATCCGCCGAAAAAATGTCCTGGATTTGTTTGCCCGCAAAGTCAGCATATTTCACAAACTTCTTTTTGACGCTGGGCACCTGTTTTTGCAAATCCTGCTTCAACACCATCGGATAGGCCTTTCCATCTTCGGTATAGCAGGAAATGATTTGCTCCACAGTTCCATTCTTATCAAAATCATTGATGTACATCTCCGCCGGTTTTGCTGGGCTCGCCGTCACCCGGCTATTTCTCCCCTCATTGCCTACGATAAAGTCTATGTCGCCATCGCCATCAATATCGGCGGGCTTAATAGCATTCCACCAGCCCGCCGATTGGGCCAGGATTGGATTCGACGAAGGGGTAAATGAGCGGCCTTGGTTATTTTTATAGAGCGTAATGGGCATCCAATCGCCTACGATGATCAATTCCGGGTATCGGTCGCCGTCCAAATCCTGCCAAATGGCATCGGTGACCATGCCTAGTTCGTTCTTGGGTAGGTAGCGTTTGGTGTAGTTTTTAAAGTTGCCCGTACCGTCGTTGAGGTACAAATAGCTGGGCGGATCGTAGCCATATTGCCCGGAAATCATCCGGCTACCAATAAACAAATCGATGTCGCCATCCAGGTCAAAATCTGCTGCTGCCACGCAGGAGCCATTCTCGGCTAGGTTAGGCAGGCGGCTGTCCTTGGTAAAGTTGCCTTTTCCATCGTTCAGATACAGCCGGTCGAGCAGTTCCGGCGCATTCTCCAGGAATTCGTTGCTGCCCGTTACCACGTAGAGATCCAAATCTTTGTCAGTATCTGCATCAAAAAAGATGGCATCCACGTCCTCGGAGGCCCTATCTTCTGCAAAGCTTGCTGGGGAATGATCGACAAAAGTGCCGTTCTTTTGTTGGAAAAACAGTTTTTTGGCTCCTCCCGCCGCTCCGCCCAGGTACACATCCGCTCGTCCGTCGCCATTGACATCGCCGGTGGCTAGGGCAGGCCCTTGGGTAGACAGCATTTGTTTGAGCAAGGCATCGCGGTTATAATCCACAAAATTGCTTTCGATATGGGTGTAGCTGAGTTTGGTTTGTAAAGTAACGTCGTGGAAAGGCAGGTGCAGCATCGGTTTTGGTAGGGAAAAAGTCAGGTTTGCCTCGGCCTGGCTCAGCGTCAAATCGGTATCCGCTTTTACTTGCTTCAGCACTTGCCTCCGATCATTCGGCCAGATTACATAAACCGAATCGATGGCAGCTGTTTTTCCCAAGCCAAAAACCAGTGTCAAATCTACGGACGACTCAAATCCGCGATTAGGCATTTGCTGCAAAAACTGCGTCTTATCTTGCTGATACACATACACTTTGGCTCCAATTCCGCTAAGGTTCTTCTCCCCTCCTTTGAGCTTTACCCGCAGAAAGTGCTGGTGCGCCATTTCCGAAGATTGGTTCTTATATACCGACACCGGCATGTTAATATTGTTGACCACCAGGTCTAAATCGCCATCGTTGTCCAGGTCGCCGTAGGCTGAGCCATTAGAGAAGCTTGGCTGGGCCAAACCCCAGTCGGCAGCTTTGTTCGCAAATTGCAGATTGCCCGTATTTTGAAAAGCGTAATTGGAAATGGGCGTTGACTCCATCGCATCCACCAGCATTTTCAGGTTAGCACCTTTGCTTTCCTGGTATTGCTTGGCCATCTCTTCGTTGGAAAGGAAATTGAGAAAATCCTGGTTGGTCAGGTCTTTGTTGATGCCATTGGCCACAAAAATATCCTTGAGTCCATCGTTGTCCATATCGAACAGCAGCGCGCCCCAACTCCAATCGGTGGCGTGTACGTTCGACAGCGTTCCGATTTCACTGAATGAGCCCTGCCCCTTTGCGTCAGTCCCATTGTTCAGATGCAGCATATTTCGGGAAATCTGGTAATGAAAATCGCGGGAAAGCAGCAGGCGCTGGCGGTTATAATCTTCGAAAGTGGTCGTTTTTTTAAGCCGGATATCGTCGCCAGGCAGCATATCGGTCACAAAAATATCGAGGTTACCATCGTTGTTGATATCGGCAATATCGGCTCCCATCGAGGACAGACTTTCGTGCTCCATCCAGTCTTTGGATGCTTCGGTAAAGCCACCCTTCCGGTTATTGAGATAGAGATAATCCCGTTCGTAAAAGTCGTTGGAAATGTAGATATCCAGCCAGTTGTCATTGTTCACATCCCCAATGGTGATGCCTAAGCCAAACCCAATCACACTCCCATAAATGCCCGCCTGTTCACTGACATCAGTAAAGATGCCCTCTCTTTTTGCGTCCTTACCCAAGGTCGAGGAGGCCGGCGTATCGTTCCGAAACAGTTTTTGCCCTCCTTCATAGTCGCGGATATGCCGAATGTTGGCGTCCTGCAACCGATTGACAGGAATGGAGCTATTGTTGAGCAGGTACATATCCAGGTCGCCATCCCGGTCGTAGTCAAAGAAGGCCGCATGGGTAGAAAATCCCCGATCGCCCAGCCCATAAGCTTCGGCTTTCTCTTTGAATGTAGGAAGGCCATCGTTGCCATTTCCCTGGTTAATGAACAACTCATTGCGGCGGTCATCGCCTTTCTTTATGCCCGCATTGCACACATAAATATCCAGCCAGCCATCGCTATTCACATCGGCAAAGGTGACGCCTGTGCTCCAAGCCCGTTGCCCGGCCACGCCTGCCTGTTGGGTGATGTCCTGAAACTTGAAATCGCCCTTGTTAAGATACAGCTTATTATCAGCCATATTGGACGTGAGGAACAGATCAGCAAGCCCATCATTATTGATATCACCGATGGCGACTCCTCCCCCATTGTAAAAATTTCGGTAATTGAATACGTTGAAATCGCGGGAATCGACCACCTGATTCACAAAGTGTATGTGGGTACTGTCAGCCGACTGAAGCTGAAACAAGGTGGGTTGGGTCTTTTTCTCCGAATCCGTTTTAGGTTGGCAACTGCATACTAGGATTACTAACCAACCCAAAGTCTTCACCAAGTATTTCATACCAATTATTTGTTTGTTGATGCGTTTGGCCCATGGGGTGACGCTCTAATTAATCAATTGAATAAAATAAACCAAAGGTTAAAATCAAATTATTACCGATTTGCTGCCCTTGGCATGACGAAGGAAGGCTTCGCTTG
>JAZKGK010000024.1:0-16618 GCA_040385915.1 Bacteroidota bacterium | reverse complement strand
TCAATCAACTGATTTTGATCCCTATCGATAAGCAAACCCACCCGCTTACTGCTACCTTTCAAGCATCAATGATCAAATATCGAAGCTATTTACTGCCCTGTTTATACCATTTAGACATACCCCCCGATAATAATGGCTCGGAAAGAGCGATTAGAAATGTGAAAGTGAAGCAAAAAGTATCTGGACAGTTCAAATATGGACAAAACGCCTTTTGTGTCATTCGGTCAGTTATTGATATCCTTCTCAAAAGACAAGTGCAACTCTTGCCCTGCTTGAATAATATCCTTAAACTACAACCTGTGTAGTGGCGATAAGCTTAAGTCATGGAAAGATAAGCGGTTCTCTGACAGTTTTTGTGGAGAGTTTATAAATCTACCTATACTTGGGCATGGAAAAGCTAAAACTATATGCAGAGTTGCTCAATTTGCCCTCCCTTGCCATACTTTCCATAGAGGTTGCTTCCAAAACTATTACGGTAGAATGTGAATTGAAAGCACTGCATCATCGCTGTCCCAATTGTGGAGAGCTCTCCTTTACTGTCCATCAGTACTATTATCGTACTTTGCGTGATTTAAACATGGGCGAACGCTATGTGTATTTACATGTAAAGATGCGCCAATGGTATTGTAAACCCTGTAATCGGTATTACAGCGAGAGTTTAGATTTTGCAGACTTGAATAAAGCTTTTACTCATCGCCAAACGGATTATATGTTTTGTTTGGCTCGTAAACAAAGCTACACCGAAGTGGCCGCCATCGTGGATGTAAGTCCCAAAACCATTGAACGCCTTGTATTAAGCACTTGTCAAAAAGTCATTGATGTGGCCGCTCGGTACCGACTCGTTCGCCGTTTAGGGATTGATGAACACAGTCACCGAAAAGGCAAAAAAGATTATCTTTGTATCCTCACCGACCTGGACCGCGGCATCATCATTGATATGCTGCCCGACCGAAAAAAAGAAACCTTACTAGCTCATTTCAAGAGTCTTGGAGAAGAATTCTGTAGTAAAATTACTGATGTTGCCTGTGATTACTGGCCTACTTACATCACCGTATCACAGACTTGTTTTCCCCAAGCCAATATCATTTTGGATCGATTCCACGTCACCAAGTGGTTAAATACCGCTCTGGACACCTTTCGTAAAGAAATTCGAAAAGCAGACCCAGAGAATACCCATTATAAAAAGCTCAAGTGGATATTACACAAGCAATATAACCACCTATCGGATAGTCAATTAGATAATATGGACTTAGCCTTTGCCAACAGCCCAACTTTATCCAAACTCTATTGGGCAAGAGAGCGCTTTCACCATATTCTCGATAATGCTACCAGCACACAAACCGCTCAAAAAGCCATGCAGGAATGGGCGGAAAATTTAACCCAGCAAGGAATCACGCAATTCGATGCTTTTATTAAGACCATGCAGACTACCAAAGAATATATTGCCAATTATGTAGGTAATTATCTCTCTAATGCGGTCACGGAAGGTCTCAATAATCTGATCCGAAGTGTCCGACGTACCGCTTTTGGGATGACTAATTTCCAGCATCTCCGATTACGAGTCTTAGCTATTTCCGCGTAAACCACAAAAACTGTCAGAGAACCAGATAAGCTTAGCCCATTTTTTGTGTCAGAGACCATTAGTAAGTATATGACTACCAAAGATACCTACTATGGCAATATTGTTGAACATACCTATGAATCTAATGCAGAAGGGTATCCTATAAAAAGAACTAGCTCTGATGGCATGTTGACTACATATGAATATGAGTGTAAATAGCTTTGCAAGTAGACAGCAGCCTGGATATAGATTTACCTCAGCTCGCTATATGCGGTTTTTTTTGTAATATTGCCGTGTCTGCCAACGCATCAGGATAGAGTATGATATACTCGGCTGAGTGATACAGAAGTCAATAATATCTCCTTTTGTTTTTGTAAATTTCAAAACAGCTACTCATACTCCTATGTTCCGCATTGCTCTGTCCCTTTTGTTACTGGTTCAAACGGCCTTTGCCTTCGGGCAGGGCGTTCCTTATGGGAACAATCCCCAGACTGGACATTACTTCAACGTAGGTGACGCTCGACTCTACTACGAGGTATATGGCAAAGGCGAGCCCCTGGTTCTGCTGCACGGCGGAGTATATGGCTACATTGACGAGTTTGAGTTTCTGATTCCAAAGCTTTCTGAGAACCACCTGGTGATATGCATTGCAACAAGGGGGCACGGAAAGTCAGAAATCGGCCGAGCTCCCTACACCTATCAGCAGCGGGCGGAAGATGCTTATAAGGTGATTAGAAGTATCACTAAAGACAGTGTCACGGTGGTAGGCTTTAGTGATGGAGGGTTTACAGGACTAAAACTAGCGGCTTTGTACCCGCAGGCAGTAAAAAGGCTGGTGGCCATCGGGGTGAGTGATCGCCCCAAGGGTACTGCGAAGAAAAGTGATTACTCCGTTTCCTCGCTGATGAAGTCTGATTCCGCTTTTTTTGCCTCTCGTGTAAAGCTGATGCCGGAGCCTAACCGCTGGCAGGAAAGTCTTTCCAAGCTTAATGGACTCTATAACAATGATTATATCAGTCTGGAAACCTTTGCCAAGATCACCTGTCCGGTGTTGGTGATGAGTGGTGACCGGGATGCCTACCACGCAACCGAAGCGGTGGTCAAGTGCGCTCAATCCATTCGTCAGGCGCAGTTGTCCATCATCCCAGGTTGTCACCACGTGGTCTTCTACTGCAATTTCCCGGCAGTATGGGAGTCGATGCAACCATTTTTACGATAAAACCCTCCTAAATTACTGACACCATCAGAAGCTCGCTATATGCAGGCTTTTTGTTGCTATTCACGTATCCAGCTAACAAAGAATATAGCTTCTATACTAAACAAAATAGCCCCAGGAGCTATCAATAATCAGTTTACAAAACGCTTCTATTTAAAGGTATCCGGGTATTGGACTGCTAAATCAACCAACGGTTGGGAGAAGTTGTAAATGTCCGCTAAGGTATTCAGTTGATGCTTAACCTCTTTCTTATCGGCATCAAATAGACCAATCTGCTTTTTGCCATTGAGGTAAAGCTGGCAAACGGGGTGGCGGTTATTGTCATCCATAAAGACAACAAAATAGGTTTGTGCATCCCGAAAAGTAATTATTTGGCTACGGACCGTACTCCGAAGAATGGATTTAATAATGAAAAAGGCCTCCATTTCCTCCTGAGTAGTCACGTTGACTGATTGCCTCATAAAACTACAGGAATCCCAGAGAAAAGCTTCTTCCATGAGTGCATTCATAAAAAACAGCAACCCTAAGGGCTGCTGTTTTTTCATATTACTACTTCAAACAAACTCAATAGCCAAAATTTTGCTTTAAGTTGGGGTTGGTATCCAGCGCCCGTTGGGGAACCGGAAACACCACTACGTGATTAGGCGATTGCTTCGGCTTGGTATCATTGGGATTCAGGAAAGTCCCAAAACGAATCATATCATTTCGTCGCCATCCTTCCCAATACAATTCACGTCCTCTTTCGGCCAACAATATGGGCAAATCTACCGATGGAAGGGCTGTAGCGCCCCGCGCAGTTCTGAGCTGATTAACCAACTCCAAAGCAGTACCGGCTCCGATACCTCCTCTGAGCAAAGCCTCTGCCTTCATCAGCACGACATCGGCGTACCGGAAAAACACATAGTCGTTGCCGGGATTATCCAGGTTGGTGGCTTCAGGCAAATACTTAATCACCCGAATGCCCTGCTTTTCATTGGAATACAACAGATCTACATCAGGCGAAAACGTCAAATTCCCTCCTGCCCTATCCTTTAAAGCAGCCCCATCCTTATCATATTGCTGCCCTACCAGGAACCCAGCGCGTAAACCAATCTGATCTGTCAAGCCAGGAATAGCTTTTCCTAAACGTTCATCATTGGCTTCGAATGAATTGTAAAACGAGGCGAGGGTAGTAAAGCCATTCCAACCACTAGGTTTCTGATTGTAGTGAAGGGTCATAAAATACCGATCCCTCACATTGCCTACTGGAGAGCCACTTGAATTCTGAATTACAAAAATCAATTCCTTGGATAAAGCACCATTGTCCCAGTGAAAATTATCAAAATATTCTCCCGATGGCTCCAATTGAAATTTGCTGGTTGAGGTGATCGCGTCACAATATTCAATCACTTTAGTCATATCAGTCTGAGCAAAGTTAAATGCCCCGGCGGGCTGCTGCGGATTCTGTGTATACACTGCACGGTTCAGATACACTTTTGCAAAGAGGAACTGAGCTGCTTCTTTATTGGCTACACCAGGATTTCCAGGAGCCAATTTGTCAATGGCAGCCGTCAAATCATCCAGAATAAATTGGGTAGCTTCGGCTCTGGTCTTCACAACCGGTACCGATTCCGGATCGTCAGTGGCCTCTCTAAAAGGAACCTGCCCAAAGAGATCTACTAATTGGAACATAAAAAACGCCCTTAAAAACCTTGCCTCCGCAATGATTCGTGTTTTCTCAGCTTCTGAAAGCGTAGTGCTGGTACTTGCCAGGTAAATGGTTTGGGTAGCTCTGAACGCCCCCGTATTCATCACATCCCAGGAATTGATGATATCCCGGTGCGTGCCATCCCAGGAATGCTGATGCAACCGCCGCCAAATACCAAAATCGCTCCAGTCAGTGCCCCGGGTAGGTCCCATCATTTCATCAGTCGAGTGCTCTTGCAGCGCGTATACCTGTTCCTGGCTATTGGCTATCGGATTTAATTGGCTGTATACGCCTTGAAGAGAACTGACGGGATCAATAACCGACGAGATGCCCTTTAGATCAGCTGCTGAAGGACGATCCAGTACTTTATCATCCAGGTTAGAACAGCCAACAACTCCTAAGAACGCGGCTCCTAAGGCAGGTAGGAAAAATATATGTTTGAAAGTTTTCATTGTTGTCTGAATATAGATTTTAATAAAAAATATAGCCTCTTAAAAAGCCTCTGACAGCTTAAAAACCAGCACTTAGCCCTATGGTAAAGCTTCTTGCACTAGGAAATGCCGTATAATCAATACCAATCGAAGGTACGCCGTCAATGGCTTTATTGGTATTCACTTCGGGATCTATCCCAGAATATTTCGTGAATAACAACAAGTTCTGACCAGTGGCAAATACCCGTAGGGATTTGGCATATGCTCCCGTAGGCAAAGTAACGTTGTAACCTAAAGTCAAGTTAGACAGTCGGATAAAATCGCCTTTTTCTAGGAACCGAGTGGAAACTTCCGCAAAATTGTTAGGGCTTTCGCCATTACCCACCACATTTTTCGTGACATTACGCGCATTTCTCAAATTCCCAGCAGTGAATATGGCATTGGTCGTGTTGTTATATACATAGAATCCCGCAGCGGCATTGAAGAAAAAGCTCAGATCAAAACGCCCGTATGTAAAGGCGTTATTCAAACCGAAATTGAACTTAGGAATCGCATTTCCGGCATAGGTAAGATCCTCACCATTGGGATAAATGCCTAATCCACTTTCATCATACCCACCGAACTGTCTTAAGAAAAAGGCACCTACGGGATAGTTATCCCTTATTTGCTGCGCATAAGCACCAGACAACCCTTGCCCACCAATTGTACCCGTGTTGATGATCGTATTAATGCCTGTTACCTTATTCTTCAGGTACGTCATGTTGTAAGACACTTGCCAACTCAGCTTTTTGCCTTCTAACACATTGTAATTCAAGGTTAACTCAGCACCTTCGTTGCTCACGTTACCTGGCAGGTTAATCCACTTGTAAATAGCTGCTGCCGGTTGGGCATATACGGCTTGAAAAATGAGGTCTTTGGTTCCTTTTTTGAAATAATCTACCGTACCAGTTAAGCGCCCCTGCAAGAAGGCAAAATCCAAACCGGCTCCGTATTGGTTGGTTTGCTCCCATTTAATATTGGGATTGGGATTGTTTTGCGGGTTTGCAGCCGCATTATTTGGCTCGAAAGTATAAATCACTTTGGACGTATTTCCTGGATACTCCTGGTTGCCAGTAATACCCCAGTTAACCCTCAGTTTCAAATCAGAGAATATTCCATCACGCAAGAAATCTTCTTCCGAAATCCGCCAGGCACCTGCCAGTGAGGGGAAGTAACCATACTTGTTGTTTATGCCAAACCGGGAGGAACCGTCTACCCGCAAGGTAGCGGTGAAAATATACTTTTCAAGAATGTTATAATTCAAACGGCCAAAATAGGATTGTAACTCATTCTGAGTTCTATCAGTACCTGCAAAATAGCTCTTGTGCACGTCTACTTTAGTGTATGAATAATTCCCATATAACAATTTATCAGCTTCCGTTGGATTAGCCAAGGGAGGGCGAGGAACATTTGGAGCAGTTGGAGCATATGGATTATACACCTTGACGGAATCTTTTACAGTTGTGCCTATATCTTTATTATCTACGCCGCCCATAGCATCGTATAACGCAATCCCTGAATTGAGTACGGCTGGTAAGAACCGGGAGGCCTGTTGGAAGTTGCCTCGGTTCTCGAATTTTTGATAGGCAAATCCTGCCAGTGCCTCCAACGTACCTGGCCCTACTTTAGCCGTATAATTCAACGTATGCTCAATCAAGACAGCACTGCGGTTTCTTTCCTGCACATTGGCAAAGCCTCGTTTCACATCCAAATAACCATTTACTTGTACTCCCTGAAAACCAGGCAGACTTGGGTAAACGGCCGTTCTTCTAATAGCAGAAGAATTATCTACGCCAAAGTTTAATTTATAGGTCAACCCTGAAATTATTTTCCAGGAAGCGCTAATCCTTGCCAATGTACGGTTGGTATTACCATTGTCGTCAATTAAATTTAGTGTCGCACTGGCATTACGGAAATCTCCTTTGGCTTCTCCATTTGGTTCATACCCACTTGGCGTATAATACCTGCCTTGGCTATTCAAGATGGGATACGTGGGATTGGATTGCAAGGCCATACCTAAAATATTGCCTTGAGAACCCGGATTGTCTCCAAAAGGGACGTATTGATCTTTAACGCCGCTGGTAGTTAGGTTCAACTCCAGAATAACCTTGTCTTTAAACAGTTCGTGGGTGGCATTGACTCGACCATTCAAGCGCGTAAGACCTGATTTTTTCATGATGCCCTGCTGGTCGGAATAGCCCAAAGAGAAGTAATACTTGGTATCGTCATTGCCACCTCCGAAGTTAAGGGAATAATTTTGAGAGATAGCCGTGCGGAAAATTTCCTTCTGCCAATCGGTATCACTTCCCGCATTCACTGCCGGATCGGAAACATTTCCACCAAATTTTCCCACTTCATTCAAGAACTCGCTGGCATTTAACAAGTCATACCGCTTAAGGGTGGAACTAGCACTGGAGGAAGCCGAAAAATTAAGTGCAGCCTCGCCTGATTTTCCTTTTCGGGTCGTAATCAGCACTACGCCATTGGCTCCTCTGGCACCGTAAATAGCTGAAGCAGAAGCATCTTTCAATACCGTGATATTTTCAATGTCGGCGGGGTTCATAAATGTCAGCGGGTTTCGGGCAGATGCCGTTCCAACCCCAAAGTCCGCGTTTCCGTCAGAGGTATTTCCACCATCCAAAGGAATGCCATCCACTACGAAAAGCGGGTTGTTGCCTCCGCGGATAGAAGAAGTACCCCGAATCCGGATATTGATACCGGCGCCCGGCTCTCCACTGGCAGGCGATACTTGTACACCTGCGGCCCGTCCTTGCAATAGCTGCTCCGGCGAAGCGATAATCCCTTTATTATAGTCTTTGGGCGTCAGCGCCACTACGCCGCCCGTAGCGTCTTGTTTCCGCTGTTCGCCATATCCAATCACCACTACCTCAGAAAGCGTTTTGATGTCCTCAGCCAGTTTTACATTAATCGTTGTTTGATTGCCCACAGGTACTTCCTGGGTGGTATACCCTATAAAACTAAAAACCAGTATTGCATTGCTGGCGACATTGCTGAGGGTAAATTTCCCATCCGGGTCGGTAGCGGTGCCAGTAGTGGTTCCTTTAATGGTCACTGCTATCCCTGGTAAAGCCGAATCGTCTTTTGCATCCGATACGCGCCCAGTTATAGCATTTTGGGCCCAGAGATCGGTAAAGCACAGGAGTGCGCCAAATAGCAGCACCATCCGAGTAAAAATGTAAATCTTTTTCATTTGTTGAATCAGTTAGGTTAAAATAATAGTCACTAAAATCTCAGATTTCAAGAATGAAGCGATGTTGGATCAACTCCGAGAATCTAAGCAATCAATCAGTGCAGAACTGCGAAATTTTTACTTTTTCAATGCAGTCAATTTAATGTTAAAATCAACCATTAGTTACATCAAAAAATACGCATTATTTTTAACATCTCTATCATTATCATAAGTGTGTTGCAATAAAAACCAAACAAAATAGGTATTTCGTCTTATTTCCCCATTCCAAATATAAAATTATTTCAATCTAATTGATATAATTTTATTACTATATTTTAAAAATACTTAGTAGATGATTTATAAGCGCATTATAGCAAAAACCGTTATTTAAATACTAACCAATAGCTTTTTTATTTCACATTATATATACTATCGATAATTCAGAATATTTACTGCCTAAAGAATATCTAAAAAAATTCAAAAATATAGATCAATATTCACTTTGCATTTTGCGTTCCGTATTGAAATCACCACTTCGCATAGGCCGCATAAAAATATCTTCATTTATCACATCTTATTATCAAGGAATATTATCTAAATACGAAAATAAGCCGCCGAAAGCATTCAACACACACAGACATCGAAGTAATAAAATACTGATACACTTACTCATCTAAAAATAGTTAATTCACCTTCGTACTAACGTATTCCAAAACCCATAAGTTACTAAACACCTTGCCCAAAAAGATGTTTTAATCCAATAATTCGCAAGAATAAGAATAAATAACGACCTAATGCCTTTGAATGACGCACGACCGTGTTTCATTGCCTTCTCACCAAATGATCCAGCGGTTGTACTCCTCTTAAGGATAAGAAGAAAATTGATTTGGTATATAATGATTGATTTTGGTTGACTTGTGAGTGTAGTTTACCAATAAAACCCATTATTTTGTAGAACAGGCTACTTGGCAGGATTGGAGACGCCAAGCGGTGTACCGACATAGAAAAGTTGCTTTAATCCAAAAACAAGTGTATTTTACCCAAAATACCGCTCCATCGACAAATCACTTCTCCAAAGCTGCAACAAAGCGCCGGAGGCTGACCTTTAAAAAAAATTCCAAGTATTAATTTTCTTTTTTTGGCTAACAATTATCTTCTTTGAAGATGAAGCAAATGAGCCAATAATGGCCATTTAAGCCTGTAGTAAGAGTCGAATATTTTTCCAGGATAAATTAAAGTTTAGATGACAAAAAATAATACTGAAAATGAGCGCTTGCTGCAATCACCTACCAATAGAGACTGGAAAAAATGGGGTCCCTACTTGTCAGACCGCCAATGGGGCACGGTTAGGGAGGATTATAGTCTAGATGGAAATGCCTGGAACTTTGTTAGCCACGACCATGCCCGAAGCAATGCCTACCGCTGGGGCGAGGAAGGCATTGCGGGCTTTTGCGACTATCAGCAAATCTTGTGTCTGGCTCCAGCTTTTTGGAATGGCAAGGATAGCATTTTAAAAGAACGCCTTTTCGGCTTGACCAACAATCAAGGCAATCATGGCGAAGATGTGAAAGAGCTTTATTTTCACCTGGATTCCTCCCCTACGCATTCCTATTGCAAATTCCTTTATAAATATCCACAAACGGCTTTCCCTTACCAGGAATTATTACAAAGCAACCGAAGAACCCAGCTAGAGCCCGAATTTGAGTTGCTCGACACGGCTGCGTTTAAAGACAACCGGTATTTTGATTGCTATATCGAATATGCCAAAGCCGACATGAACGATATTCTGATGAAAGTCACGGTGCATAACCGGGGACCAGAAGCGGCTACGATTCACGTACTGCCTCATCTTTGGTTTCGCAATTACTGGAAACACAACAAAAACTATAACCGTCCTCAGATTGCGGCCATTTCAGAGAACTGCTTTCACTCTGTATCTAGTCGAAATGGACAGTTTTTTTTCTACCACGAACCAGGCGAGCAACTGTTTTGTGACAATGAAACCAACAATCAGCGTATTTATAGTACAAACAATGACGTTCCTTTTGTAAAAGATGGCATAAACAACTACGTAGTAAAGAAGGAAAAAACAGTTAATCCCGAAAAAAAGGGCTCTAAAGCCGCTGCTTGGTTGAAAGCAAGTATTCCAGCCGGCAAATCGAAAACCTTTCGTGTGCGACTCAACAGAAAGCGCATGGATGACCCCTGGGCCGACTTCAATGAGGTATTTGCCAATCGTGAGCAGGAAACAGATCTGTTTTACCAGGAAATAACTCCCGCTAAACTCCCTGAAGCACACCAGAAATTGCTGCGGAGCTCGCTGAGCGGACTGCTGTGGGGCAAGCAATTCTATTACCTGGATGTATATAAATGGCATAATGGTGAAATTGGCGAACCTGCGCCGCACCGCGTGCATCAACGAAATATTGACTGGCAACACCTTACCAACCGGAATATTATTTCCATGCCCGACAAATGGGAATACCCTTGGTATGCCGCTTGGGATCTGGCTTTTCATGCGGCGAGTTTCGCCCACATTGATCCGAGTTTTGCCAAGCATCAATTGCAACTGATGCTCCGCGAATATTATATGCATCCCAACGGGCAAATTCCGGCTTACGAGTGGAGCTTTAGCGATGTCAATCCGCCGGTACACGCCTGGGGCGTTTGGCAGGTGTACGAAATTGACAAAAAGAAGACGGGCGTTTCGGATTGGGATTTCCTGGAAAGGGCTTTCCAAAAGCTGCTGATGAACTTTACCTGGTGGGTCAACAGAAAAGATGTGAACGGAATTGACCTGTTCGAAGGAGGATTCCTCGGCTTGGATAATATCGGCGTATTTGATCGGAACCACATGCCGCCGGGCATCAAGAATATGCAACAAGCAGATGCCACCAGTTGGATGGCTATGTTTTCGCTCAACATGTTGCGGATGTCGCTGGAGTTGGCTCAGCGCAACCCAGCCTATGAAGAATCGGCAGCCAAGTTTTTCCGGCACTTTCTGAATATCGCCTGGGCTATGCACAACATCGGAACAAATAATCTCTCTTTGTGGGATGACGAAGATGATTTTTATTACGATGCTGTTCAGCTAGAAAATGGTGGTAATCAACGCCTTAAAATTCGCTCCTTGGTTGGAATTATTCCACTTCTGGCGGTTGAAGTCATCAACAGTTCGATGTTTGACCGAATGAAGGAATTTAAAACCAGGGCGTATCGCATTATTCGCACCAGGCCGGATTTGGCTCAGTTAATTTCGCACATTGAAAAAAAGAACGAGGACGGCAACCACTTATTTTCTATTATGCGTGGGTATCGGTTAGAGCATTTGCTGAAAAGATTGCTCGATGAAGCTGAATTCCTGTCCGAGTTCGGCATTCGTTCGCTGTCAAAATACCACCTCGAAAATCCCTATGTGTTTGGCTACCATGGCAGTCGTCATATTATCCAGTATGAGCCTGGCGAGAGTACTACTTCCATGTTTGGAGGAAATTCTAACTGGCGGGGGCCAATCTGGTTGCCCTTAAATTACTTGATTATTCAGTCACTGAAAAAATATTACCAATACTATGGCGATTCGTATTTGTACGAATTCCCGACTGGCTCAGGGAATAAGTTAAATCTTAAACAAATAGCGCAAGAGCTTACCAAAAGGCTTTTGAAAATTTTTGATAGGGATGAAACGGGGAAATTCCAGTACCATTCCGACCATCAAAGTTTTGCGAAAGACAAGCACTTCAAAGACCATCACCTCTTCTACGAATATTTCCACGGAGATACCGGCCAGGGCTTGGGCGCTTCTCACCAAACCGGCTGGACAGCCTTAGTAGCTAATTTGCTGCTAGAAATGGATGAAAGCTAAGTGGATGGGCAGATGGGTCGATGGGTGGATTACTTTCTGTATCTCATACGGGCAGCCGATCCCGGCGAACCGAAGCCGATTTATTGTTGCTGGCTGCTGGCTAATTTACTTTTCTTGAACCCGTGGTCGTTGTCACGGTGGCTGTGGCCACTGGTTCAAACACTAGCCCCTCCTTATATAAGGTGCGGTAATTTGTATAAGGGCAAATTCGAATAACATCCCCGTGCTGGTCAAAGCAGACCTCCACCAACAGACCATGGCCGTAGTACAGGCTGACCAAGCGCTGTCCCTCTTCCTCCTCCCTGGACGCCAATCGTTGACAATTATTCCAAAGATAATCGAATTGTTGCTCTAGGGGCAATGCCAGAAACTCATGCAGGGTTTTCACAAACAAGGCTATTTTGAAAAGTAAAGAATACAAAACATATCCAAAAAGTCAAGAAAAAGGGATGAAAAATATAAAAAGTATTTTTTTACTTGCATTCTCTTCTGCTTCATCCATTTGCGTTTCACCCAGTTGACTGCAATTATTAGTCAAGCAATAAATTAAACACGAAAACGGATCAAAAATAAATTAGACTAAACAATTATTAATTTTAGACTTACCTAAATTATAGTTTATATTTGCTGAAAATAATCTATATGAAAAGTCTATTACTTCTCTTTTGCACCCTATTCTGCAACGCCATTCACGCACAGCCTGGCCTAATAAAAGGAAAAGTGACGGCTGACAAGGATCCTTTATCCTTTGTAACAGTCTCATTAGATCGTACTTCTTATGGAACGATTACCGCCGAAGACGGTACTTTTGAAATAAAAAACATTCCAACTGGCACCTACCAAGTAGTTTTTAGTCTGTTGGGTTACCAAACGCAACACATCCGAACGGTGGTGGCCGCAGACGGCAGCGTAGACCTACAAGTAGCTCTTCAAGAGACTATTGCTACGTTGGATGAGGTGGTTGTCACGGGCGTATCACGCAATACACAGCTTCGCAAAAGCCCGGTTCCTATTGCCTTTATTAGTCAGAAGGAAATGAGTATGCATGTGAATAACAACATTGTAGATGCCGTTTTGAAGGGAGTCCCTGGCTTAAGTGCGGTCACTACTGGGCCTAATATTTCCAAGCCTTTTATCCGGGGACTGGGTTATAACCGGGTGCTTACGCTATACAATGGCATGCGGCAGGAAGGCCAACAATGGGGCGACGAACACGGCATAGAAATCGACCAGCACAGCATTGAACGGGCAGAGGTGGTCAAAGGGCCAGCCAGCCTAATTTACGGGTCTGATGCGGTAGCTGGCGTAATTAATTTCATCCCCACGATTCCCAAAGGGCCAGAAGGGAAAATTACGGGCGACGCCATTGCCGAATACCACACCAACAATGGCATGATTGGGACTTCGGTTGGGGTTGCTTACCGAAAGAATGGCTGGATAAGTACTTTCCGCACGTCTGGCAAAACCGCCATGTCATATCAGAATCAGTTGGAAGGAAGGGTATATGGAACGGCATTTCGGGAATTTAACCTCTCTGGTATGGTAGGACTGGAAAAAACCTGGGGTTCCTCCTATCTGTACGCCACCGTTTACGAAAATCTCCAGGAGATTCCGGATGGCAGCCGCGATTCACTTACCAGGCAATTCACCCGACAAGTGCAGGAATCGGGTTTGGATGATGTTAAAACCCGACCGATTGTAGCTACCTCTGAACTAAGCACTTACCAACTCAATCTCCTACACCAGCATATACAGCATTACCGCCTCTTCACCCGTAACCGTTTCAAGATCGGCTTGGGGGAACTGAATGCGCTGGTTGGCGTTCAGCAAAGCGTCCGCCGCGAATACAACCACCCAACGCTACCTCAGCAGGCTGGTCTGTACGTTATCTTAAGCACGCTTAATTACGATGTCAAATATAATTTCCCTACCTGGAAAGGCATAGAAAGCACCTTAGGAATCAATGGAATGTATCAGACTAACCGAAACAGCCATGGAACCGACTTTCCTATCCCTGATTACAATCTGCTAGATGTCGGCTCGTTCTTATTCCTGAAAAAGTCTGTGGGCAAGCTCGATTTCAGTGGTGGTCTCCGCTATGACACCCGATTCTGGAACTGGCAGGATTTCTACGTGAAAAAAAATCCTGCGACGGGTTTCGACAAGCCTACTTTTTTCCCGGATACGACAGGAGCCACCTTACAATTTCCCGCTTACCGCCGGCAATACAACGGCCTTTCAGGCAGTTTGGGCATGACCTACAACCTTACCGAGCGACTCTTGTTTAAGGCCAATGTTTCGCGCGGTTACCGCGCTCCCAACTGTACCGAAGTAGGATCTAACGGGCTTGATCCGGGTGCTCACATCGTTTACCTCGGCAATCGGAATTTCAATCCAGAGTTTAGTTTGCAAACCGATATTGGCTTTCTGGCTTATCTAAAAACAGTAGATATCAGCCTGGAGCTGTTCAACAACTCAATCGAAAATTATATCTATCAGGCCCGATTGTACGATGAACAAGGAAAACCCGTCATACTGGTGCCAGGAAATTTCACGTATCAATACAAACAATCGCAGGCGCAATTGTACGGGGCAGAAGTAAGCTTCAACCTCCATCCGCCTCGGTATAAATGGCTGCAATTCAGAAACAGCCTGGCCTTCGTGCAGGGATTGAACCGCAACCAGGAGATGCTTGAACGGGAAGGAAATGCCGCCCGCTACCTGCCCTTCATTCCTCCGCTGCACGGACGTTCAGAAATCCGAACTACCTTTGACAAGCCGATGGGTATTTTCTCGCATACCTACCTTCGGGCAGAAGTCGATTACTACGCCGCTCAGAACAATTTTTATGCGGTAGACAATACCGAAACCGCTACAGCGGGCTATGCACTGATCCATATAGGCTGGGGAACTACGGTGAGCAATCGTTCTCAAAAACGACTTTTCCAGGTATCTTTCCAGGTAGACAACCTACTCAATACCACTTACCAATCCAACCTGAACCGGCTAAAGTATTTCGAATACTACACTGCTTCACCCAACGGACGCTCCGGCATTTACAATATGGGACGCAATATCAGTTTCAAGCTAATGCATGCATTTTAGACCAAAAAAGGCTAATAGCTTGCAAAAAGGTCGGAAGCGTTTGGAACACTTCCGACCTTTTTTGTTGGGGATGGCTGATTGGTTCGTCGAGTGGCACTTGCCAAGAATCACTACGCCCGCTAATATGGATAATACAAGATGGCAGACATCGTGGAATTGGTGGTGGAGCAACAGTCATTTTCTCTATTAAAATAAGACTTTAACACATTAAAAATAAGACACTTAATTAAATAAAAATTGATGGAATTGGTGGTGGAATTTAGTACTGAAATTGCTTACATTTGTAGGTAGAACCCCTATAAAAAACACGTAAACTTTGTATACAGATCCATCGGCACTGGCACCCTTAATGCCAGAAGATAGCTCAGGGGAGCTATTAAATATTGCATTGAATTTAGTGGAAGAAGCGGCCAAGCTTTCAAACTCGATTCATCCTTTAACCAGGATTGCCATTGCAAATTTACTTCGCCCTATGAATAGCTATTATTCCAATTTAATAGAAGGCCATGATACAAACCCAGTCGATATTGCTAAGGCGCTAAAACAAGATTTTTCTGAAAATTCAAAACAACGCTCCCTACAATTAGAAGCAAAAGCCCATATAGACATTCATCATGCCATTGGCGAAAAATTTAATTCAGCAAACGTCAATCCTTTTACCAGTAACTTCCTGCAATGGATTCACTATGCGTTCTACCAACTGCTACCAGAAGAGTTTAGAAAAATTCAAACCCCTGAAGGAACATTCCTAGAAGTGATTCCGGGTGAAATTCGGAAGAGTGAAGTACAAGTAGGGATGCACGTCGCCCCTGCCGCTGCTAACTTAGCTTCTTTTATGCATGTGTTTCAAAATCAATATGATCCGACCAAGGAAAAAAACCGAATTAATCGAATCATCGCGATTGCCGCTTCCCATCACCGACTTGCCTGGATTCACCCTTTTTTGGATGGTAATGGAAGGGTAATTCGTTTATTTTCAGATGCCTGTTTTATGAATGAAGGCCTGGCAGCGTCTGGTTTATGGTCAATGTCCAGAGGGCTGGCGAGAAATGAGAAACAATATAAAGAGGCGCTGGCTAATGCGGATTTACAAAGACAGGGAAATTTTGATGGAAGAGGAAACTTATCGAATAAATATCTGGTAGCGTTCTGTGCATTCTTTCTTACTACAGCAATTGATCAAGTTCAATTTATGAATAAAATTTTAGATGTCGATGGGATGCGAATGCGGATAAACCGTTTTGTGGATTTGATGGTTTTCCAAGGGAAATTAAAAACAGAATCCAGGTATATTCTGGAAGACGTATTTTTTAAAGGAGAGATTAAAAAAAATGAAGCTGAAAGAATTACAAATACCTCAAGCAAAACGGCCAAAGCAATACTCGACTCCTTGGTCAAGCTGGAACTGCTGACCCACGATTCATCCAAGCATTTATCTCCCTACCGGGTATCGTATCCAATCAATTCGTCTTTTATTTTATTCAGCGGATTATATCCTTCCAATAAAGAAATGGAGATGATGATAGC
>JAZKGK010000023.1:35183-65168 GCA_040385915.1 Bacteroidota bacterium | reverse complement strand
CGGTCAAGGAAGTGGCCTACTTTACTGTAATTGACCGAAAAGGGAAGGAAATGCCTTTTGCCACCATCGACTGGTACAACGTGCTTCAAGGCCAGGGCGAACCGGGAACGAAGGCCGAGCTGCTGGTCGGTTCTTCGGAAAAGCTTTCGGTGCTCTACGAATGGGAGAAGGACAATAAAATTATTTCCAAGCAATGGCTTTTGATGGAGAAAGGGCAAAAGCTTTTGGAAATTCCCCTGACCGAAGCCTACCGGGGCAATATTGGCGTGCATTACACCTTCGTACACCACAACCGCTTATACAAGCACCAGTCCACCATTGTGGTGCCTTACACCAACAAGCAACTGGACGTGACCTTCGAGACCTTCCGAAATAAGCTTTTGCCGGGCCAAAAAGAGGAATGGAAAATACGCATCCGCGGCAAAAAGGGCGAGAAAGTAGCAGCAGAAATGGTGGCCACACTCTATGACGCCTCACTCGATGCTTTTAGGGCGAATCAGTTTAATTTCAATATTTACAATAGCTGCTACGCTTCCCTGGACTGGAGTAGTCTCGCGGGGTTCAAAACCACTGAAGCAACTATTTATCAGAACTCCTGGAATCATTCGGTGAGTGGAGCCTCCTATAGTTACGATCAACTGAACTGGTTTGAATACGGAATCTATTACTATCAGCAGTATTTTGGTACAAGAGGAGGAGTCGCAAGGAAGTCTGTATCGGCTCCTGGAAAGGCTAAAAAGGAAGCAGCTGGAATGGAGGAGGAAAGAGAAGAAATGAAGGAGATGGATGCTATGCCCGTTGCGGCAGCCCCCGCAATGATGGAAGCTGCTCCTGCCCAAGATGGTAAAAAGAAAGTAGAAAACCAGCAAGCAGAAAAGCCAAAGCCGAAGCCAGAAGAACCCGTGAAGGTTCGAACCAACTTCAACGAAACGGCCTTTTTCTATCCGCATTTACAAACGGATGCCAACGGCGATGTGCTGGTCGCTTTTACCATTCCCGAAGCGCTCACCCGCTGGAAGATGCTGGGCTTTGCCCATACCCAGGACTTGCAATATGGACTGGCTACCAATACACTGGTGACGCAAAAAGAACTGATGATTACCGCCAATGCCCCCCGCTTTTTCCGCGAAGGCGACACGATTGCCTTTACTGCCAAAGTAAATAACCTTTCCGAAGCAGATTTGAACGGAACCGCTCAACTGTTGCTTTTTGATGCCCTGACGATGCAACCTGTCGATGGAGTTTTTGGCAATCGGCAAGGGACGAAGCCTTTTACTGTTAAAAAAGGACAAAGCGCGGGAGTAAGTTGGGATTTAGTCATTCCCGAAGGCGTAGAAGCGGTGACCTACCGGGTGGTGGCCAAAGCCGGAACGCATTCGGATGGCGAAGAAAAGCCCGTGCCCATCCTGACCAACCGCATGCTGGTGACCGAATCCTTGCCTTTGCCCATCCGCGGGAACCAACACAAAACCTTCCAATTGGACAAACTGGTTCACAACCAGTCGACTACCTTGCGCAACCACCAACTGACGCTGGAATTTACGGCCAATCCGGCCTGGTACGCCGTGCAAGCCTTGCCTTACCTGATGGAATATCCCTACGAATGTGCGGAACAGACTTTCAGCCGGTTTTATGCCAACAGTATGGCTTCGCACATCGCTAACGCCAATCCGAAAATCAAGCGGGTGTTTGATAGCTGGCGGAGTACGGAGAAAGATTCCAAGGCTTTGCTTTCTAACCTGGAAAAGAACCAGGAACTGAAATCGCTGTTGCTGGAAGAAACGCCCTGGGTGATGAATGCCAAGAATGAATCAGAAAGGAAGAAGCGAGTTGCGCTGCTCTTCGACCTGAATCGGATGGCTAGTGAACAGGAGCGTGCGCTGACCAAGCTAGCCAAGATGCAGAAATACAATGGCGGCTGGCCCTGGTTCGATGGAATGCCGGAAAACGGCTACATCACGCAGCACATCGTGGCGGGATTGGGCCACCTGGATCACCTGGGTGTACGGAAAATACGGGAGGATGCGACGGTGTTCCAAATGACTAAACAGGCCATCTCTTTTATAGACCAGCAATTGAAAAAGCAATACGATGAATTAAAGAAGCTAGAAAAAAAGAAGCTGATTAAGTTATCGGACAACCATTTGGGTTATGCCGAGTGCCACTACCTGTACGCCAGAAGCTTTTTCAAGGACATTCCGGTAGCCAGCAATGCCCAGGAAGCCTTTAATTATTTCAAAGGCCAGGCCAAGACCTATTGGTTGAGCGGGAATACCTATCAGCAAGGAATGCTCGCGCTGGCCTTGTTCCGCTGGCAGGAAAAGACTGTACCTGCCGCCATCATCAAATCCTTGCGCGAACGAGCCCTGAACAGCGAGGAAATGGGCATGTACTGGAAGTCTGAAGGCGGATTCTACTGGTATCAGGCTCCGATTGAAACCCAGGCGCTGATGATTGAAGTATTCGACGAAGTAGCCAACGACCCCAAAGCAGTAGAGGAAATGAAAGTATGGCTGTTGAAACAAAAGCAAACCCAGGACTGGAGAACCACCAAAGCCACCACCGAAGCCTGTTACGCCTTGCTGCTGAAAGGCTCCGACTGGCTAACCAGCGAGGGAGCTGTGGAGATTACCATAGGCGGTCAGGTGATCGACCCGAAGCAGATGCCAGACGTAAAAGTGGAAGCAGGCACGGGCTATTTCAAAACCTCCTGGTCAGGCAGCGACATCAAACCCGCAATGGGAACGGTGACCTTGCATAAAAAAGAGGCCGGTGTAAGCTGGGGAGCGCTGTATTGGCAATACTTCGAACAGCTCGATAAGATAACCCCGCACGCAACGCCGCTACAAATAAAGAAGGCGCTGTTCCTGCAAAAAGCCAGTCCGACAGGCCCGGTCATTACCCCAATCAACGAGCATACGGCCCTTCATCCCGGTGATCTGATCAAAGTGCGTATCGAACTGCGGGTAGACCGAACCATGGAATACGTACACATGAAGGACATGCGGGCAGCGGGTCTGGAGCCAACGAACGTGCTTTCCGGCTACCGCTACCAGGACGGCCTCGGTTATTACGAAAGCACTCGCGATGCCGCTACGAACTTCTTCTTCGATTATCTGCCGAAGGGAACGTACGTATTTGAATACCCGCTACGCGTGACTCACGAAGGCAATTTCTCCAATGGCATTACCAGTATCCAAAGCATGTACGCCCCGGAGTTTAGCAGCCATTCCCAAGGAATCCGGGTGAAAGTAAATAAATAAGCAGGGATTAGGTAAATGATAAGATTCCACCAACGCAGCGACTTTGTGTTGGTGGAATCTTATTCCTGTTTTATTAACGCACCATAGATTTAATAAAAACCATTATTTTACACCTTATGAAAAGAAGGAAGAAATTTTAGTTATTGAAGCTGTTTAGACTTTTATAACCAGTCGTATTTTGCCTCTGTTTTATAGTTCTTCAGACCCAAACTCTTGGAGGGTTATCTCCGTGTGGCTAATTAACCCTCCAAGAGTTCAGCATATCAGTAGCAAAAATAAAAGTATAAACAGCTTCACTGTCATCCATGACTACTCCCAATTACTACCAGATTTTAGGCGTCAGCGCCATGGCCAGCCAAAAGGAAATCAAGGCTGCTTTTAAGAAACTAGCCGTAGCACTGCATCCTGACAAAAATCCGGGGAATGCCGCTCAGGCGGAAGAGCTGTTTAAGCAGATAAATGAAGCGTACCAAGTATTGTCAAATCCCGAAAAGCGCACGATGTATGACCTGAAGCTGTATTATGCCACCCTTCCTCCCGTACCTCACTACCCGGAGCAAAGTCCCGACAGCCAGACAGGCTACACTGCCCCAAACTATAATTCCCAGCGTCGGCCTTACGCTGAAAGCAGAGCCCGCTATGCTTCCCGTATAGAGTTTGAACCAAGGTCTGTCCAAAAAATGTATTTCTTGATAGGGCTATTCTTCGCCCTTATTATAATAGGAAGCATCTATTTTGTCGACTTTTCGAATCGCTGGAATGCGAAACAATCTTATCACGAAGCCATAGCAGGAGGCAAATCGATCGCCGCAATGCTGAAATTTTCGGAGGCCATCGGCTTTGATAAAGAGTTCTGGCCAGCCTATTATGAACGAGGAAAGTTGCGCATAGAATTAATGGGCGACTACCGCCACGCTTGGTACGACTTTAACGCCACCATCCTTTACACCGATTCCCTAACGGCTTCCATGTATTACAACCGCGGTTTGTGCAGTTACCAACTCAACCACTATCCCGATGCCGTAGCGGACTTGGACCAGGCTATCAAGCTAGATGCCCAGAGTGGACTGACGTATTATCTCCGCAGCCTCACCTACCTTGCCCTGCAAGACACCACCCAAGCCTGCAAAAATTGGCAAGAAGCTCTCCGGTTGGGCCTAGCCATTCCTGATGATGCCCGGCATGTGTATTGTCCATGAGGGCAGAGCTTTAGTCAAAAGCAGCGGGTATTACTCGTTCCTTAATGATTGAATAGTCGTTCGATTATTGACCTGAATAACCTGAAAAAGAATCACTAAGATGGCAACCAGTGGCAGCAAAATGGCTGGAAGAAAGAAATAATACCACCGGAAAGGAATGTGATCTAAGTAATAGTGGGAGATCCACGTCGAAAATCCCCAGACTGAAAGCGGAATACCAATTAGCAGGGCAAAACTTAAGGGAGCAAGGAACATTTTTATTACCAGAATACTGATGTCTTTCAACCTTGCTCCCAATACCTTACGGATACCCAATTCTTTCACTCGCTGGTTCAGATGCACAATCACTAATCCGAGCAGGCCAATCAATGAGATCAGAATCGACAGGCCGGAAAAGATCCCAAAAAGGCGGGCAAAGTCCAGGTCGGCCTGTAAATCTTGTTTCATAGCATCTTCCAGGAAAAAGTATTCGAATGGATTAGAAGGAAAAAGTCGGCTGTACAGGGTAGACAAATCGTTTAGCTGGTCTTCATAATGGGCATTGGCTTGATTATCATACAGTTTAATGGCAAAGTAAGACAGCCCTTCCTGCTGGTAGTTAAACATGGTGGCCACGGGTTTTACTTTGACCGATTTGTAATGAAAATCCTTCACCACCCCAATGATGGTTCGATCGGCATCGCCTTCTTTTACCTTTTTACCAATCACCTGGGAAGGGTTTTCAAAACCAAGCTTTTTAACTGCGCTCTCATTGAGAATAATGGCCGATTGATCGGTCATCATTGTTTTGGAGAAGAACCGCCCAGCCAGGAGTTTCATCTTGAAAAAAGAGAAGAAATGATCATCCGCCCCAATCCGAAAGTAGAATTTTTCATCTTGCTTGCCTATCTGTGGACGATATAAGCCTCCAAAGGTTTCAATTTCCCTTTCTGGCATGTCAGTCGCTATGGTAAAATCCTTTACCCAGGGAAGCCGTTTCACTTCTTCCTGGAAAGCGTAAGCTAGATCGTTGGTACGATCGGTCGGTTTTAATACTTTCGGAAACCGGATGGCAACCACGGATGAATTGTCCAATCCCCGGTCTTTTTCCATCAGAAAAACGCCTTGGTTGTGTACGAGAATAGCCCCGGTCAGCAGTACGAAGGAGACAATAAATTGAAAAGAAAGGAGGGCTTTCCTCAGGAAAACACCCTGAAAAGTGGGCACCAGCTTGCCTTTTAAGATATTTACCGGGTTGAACATAGAAATTGACAAAGCCGGAATCAAGCTGGTTAGCAGCGTGCCTACGGTTATGACAGCAAGTACAACCAGCCAGAAACGGAAGTCGCCGTATATGTGCACCGGAAAAATGGAGGAGGGTTTAGGAAGAATGAAGTAAATGAACCAGACGACAAAAGCAGCGACTGCCAGGCTGACCATAGTGACTGTAACATTCTCAGTGGCAATCTGCCAAATGATGGATCGCCGCGAACCGCCCATGGCCTTCCGAATGCCCACTTCTTTGGCCCGCTCCACCGATTGAGCCGATACCAGATTGATATGATTGATCCAGGTAATCAGTAAGACAAAGACGGAAAAATACATCAGAATATGTATAGCATCGCCATTGCCAGGTTTCTCAGTTTCATACTCAATGTTGGAGAATAAATGAATGTCCTTTAATGGTTGTATATAAAAACGGTCCTGTTGCCCCGCACTAGACAATTGCTTCCCGTAGTTTTTTTCGACCATCACAGGTAGCATCCGCTCTACCTTCGAGGGATCAGCCCCTGGGCGGAGCTGAATGTATGTATAAAAAAGATCGTACCCGAACCAATGATCAAGCACCCAGTCGCCCACCTGATGAAGGTGCGTGGGAAGTGAAAAAAGGAAGCTAAACTTCAAATGTGTATTAGAAGGCAGGTCTTTAAGTACGCCGGCAATGGTATACGGGGTAACGCCATTGATCTTGATTAATTTACCTACCGGATCGTGATCGCCAAAATATTTTTTAGCTGCCTGCGGGGTAATAAATGCCGTATTGGGTTTATCCAGCTCTATTGCCTTTCCTTTCAGTAGTGGAAAAGAGAACATGGAAAAAAAAGAACTCGATACATAGTATGTCTTTTCTTCGTTGAATGCCACCACTTGACCGGCGGCGTTTTCAGTAGTGATCGTAATATTATAGTTTCTGACTACCGAAGTGCAATTGACTACCTCCGGGCTATTTTCCTTCAGATACCGGCCCGTTGGGTAAAAAGAATTGGCCGTTTCCCACAACAGCCTTCCGTGGTCATAGCGGTTATAGGCCAGCCGGTAAATATTATCGGCCTGTGGGTGGAAGCGATCATAGCTTTTTTCATGCCAAGTATAGGAAAGGATCATGAAAAAGCACCCGTACCCGAGCATAATACCCAGTATGTTAATAAGACTGAGGCCTTTCTGGCGTTTTTGCTGACGAAACGTATTTCTGAGATTGGGAATAAAAAGATTCATAAAAACAGTTAGGTAATCCTACAGAAAGAATAGAGCAAGAAAGAAACCGCCATAGCCTTGAGGAGCGCGACCTGCGAAGGCGAATCTAAAAAAAATACCCAGACAGAACGGTATCATAAGGCAGCAACGGATGGTCTTTCAATCTGGATTTGGGCAACCGGACACCGAAGAAAACGATCTGCGCTTTCTCCACTGCCGATAAATCTTCCGGCTTCACCCGCCGAAGACTTTCATCATCGTAAAAGTGAGTAAACCGATAGGCATGAAAAGCCGCCATTACATTCAGCAGCAGGAATAGGACAAGTACAAAACCACCAAGGCGCTTGAGTAGACGCATAACTACTTAGGATGGCTGAGGAATTCGATCAGCAGTCGGACGCCAAAAGCAGTAGCGCTTTTCATTTTGGCAAATTCTGAATCAGCGAATGCTACGCCCGCGATATCGAGATGCGCCCATTGGGCATGTTTTTCAGTAAAAACTTCCAGGAATTTAGCGCCACTAATGGCACCGGCAATCGGTTTCCCGCTGTAGTTCTTCATGTCAGCCACATCCGAATGCAGGTCTTCTTCGTATTCTTCCCACAGGGGTAAGCGCCAGAGCCTTTCGCCCGTTTGGTCTGCTGCCTGCATAAGCGACGCTGCCAGTGAATCGCTATTGGTGAATAGCCCTGCGGCATAATACCCCAGCGTCCGAATGCAACTTCCGGTGAGCGTTGCCAGGTCGACGATCACTTCTGGCTGGTGATTCCGGTTCAGGTAAGCCAAGGCATCGGCCAAGATCAACCGCCCTTCGGCATCGGTATCAATTACTTCAATGGTTTTGCCTAGGTACGAACCAATCACATCGCCCGGCTTCAGTGCTTTGGCATCCACACTATTTTCCGTGGCCGGAATAACGCCCACCAGGTGCACAGGAAGTTGTAGTTTGGCTGCCAATTCCAGGGTACCTAATACGGCAGCCGCACCACCCATATCGCTCTTCATCATGTGCATATCTTCGGAACCCTTGATGGAAATGCCACCCGTATCGAAGGTAACGCCTTTGCCAACCAGCCCCACTTTGCGCAAAGGCGCAGCTTCGGTTTCGGTATGATTCGGCTGGTACTCCAATACCAAGAAGGCAGGCGGTAGTTCGCTGCCCTGATTCACGGCCAGCAAGGCGTGCATGCCCAGTGCTTCGATTTTTTCTTTGTCAAATACCTCTACCGAGTAGCCATATTGCTTCCCCGACTCCACCGCCCAGTCAGCCAACGTTTGCGGCGTTTTCTTATTGGCAGGTGCATTAACTAAGTCAAGAATACGGATTTGTGTGGCTGCTGTGGCCTGGGCTTTGGCCACGGCAGCCGTGGCATTAACCGACGTAAACACGTCTAGAGAAGCTTCGGCGGTGAAAAGAGGGAAAGCCGTTTTATTATCCGTTTTATATACGCCAATTTCGTACTGACCAAGCAACAAGCCATTGACGGCGGCCTCAATCAATTGCTCTACATGATCGATCTGCTCCATCCGCAGAAAGCTAATGCCGGTGTGCTTGGGCAACTTGCTTTTCAGGTGGTGGGCAGCGCTTCTAAAAGCAGCCAGGACTTTGGGGCTAGTGGCTTGCTTGCCCAAACCGAGCAAGTAAATCCTTTTTAACTCGTTCTTGCCCGTCGGATAGAGCGTTATTATTTCCTTCCAGTCTGCTTTGAAGTCGACCAATGCCAATTCAGGTGCTACGCCTGCCCATTCAGCCATTTTTGTGAGGGCATTTTCCAAGCCGTCATTCTGCACCATCGGTACAATGAGTGCTTCGGGATAAGGATTAAAGGATTTAGAAATCTTTATTTTCATATAATGCAGGTATTAGAAAGTAGGCTGTTAGGATTTGCGTGGGTTAAATTAATCCATTATAGACAAAATATCCTACACTACTTCAGCTTGATTACGCAGTTGGTTTTCAGTAAGTAGGAATGGAGAAACAAAAAGTTACAAATAATCTACGTTGGGCTGCACGGTCAATTGAAGGGTATCCAGGTTTAAGCAGCAAAGATTGCCCATAATTACATTCCCCACCCGCATATACTCAGCGCCCATTTTTGCAAAACAGCAACCATTATCCAGCGGAATGACGGTACTGCCCTGCTCAATGCTCATTTCAATGTCGCGTAGGTTTGTTACCTGGTGGCCATGCACTACGCGTTTGTTTCCGGTCTGGCCGAAGGTGGCGCGAAAATCACGAATTTCCAACATGCTACCATAGTCTTGAAAAGGCTGGCGGCTTTTGTAAGGCACCGCTCGATCCGAAGTATTTACCCAACCGTGCGTCGCATGTGCCCAATTAAAACCGGCATGTACCAGAAAAAAGGAATCAGTTTCGTAAAAATAAGGCAGGTTTTCCAGGAATTTTTGATGAGGAGGCAATAGACTTCCGTTTTCATCGGCGACACCAATGCATTCATTCATTTCCAGGAAACGCTTAAACGCAGCAGCATCGTAGTATTCATAGGCATCAAGCAGGTATTGTTCGTGGTTGCCCCGCAACGGATACACCTGATAGCCATCGTGTATCAATTGCTGTATTTTCAGCAATACCCTTCCACTGTCGGGACCGCGGTCAATATAGTCACCCAGCAGAAATAATTGATCCTGCAACTGAAGGTCAATTACTTCCAGCAATGCCTCGAATGTAAGGGCACAACCGTGAATGTCGGGTATAACCAGTTGCCGCCCCTGGGTGTGGCGTTCAATATACCGGCTAAATGGATCACTGGCCTGCGTCATAGTTCCGGTCTACTTACGAAAACAAGAAACAGAAGTTGGGTTGCCTCAAGCTGTTTTGGCTATTATACACGCCAAGTTTCAGGACTTTTACGCCATTCGTGCAAGGACGCCATTTCTCTTTCGGCCACGTAGTTTTCCTTCACTGCTTCTACGAGCATAGTATTGTAAGTGCTCAGCGTAACCAAAGGCACCTGTTTCTCCGAGAAGTTTTGTTGGGCTATTTCGAAGCCATAGGTAAAAATAGCCACCATACCCAGCACCTCAAAGTCAGCTTCGCGAAGCGCATCTACCACCCTAAGGGAACTACCGCCCGTAGAAATCAAATCTTCCATAATGACCACCTTCTGACCAGGCGTCACTTTGCCTTCGATCATATTGGTCATTCCATGGGCTTTGGGTTTGTCGCGCACGTACAGATAAGGCAGGTTGAGGGCATCGGCCAATAGGGCACCTTGCGGAATGCCAGCCGTAGCCACCCCGGCAATGGCTTCTACCGAAGGAAAATGCTGCCGGACCGTGTCAGCCAGGGCATTCTTGATGTAGGTACGGACCTCGGGATAAGAAAGCGAGAGGCGATTGTCGCAATAAATGGGCGAGTTCCAGCCAGAGCTCCATTTGAATGGTTTTTCGGTATTCAACCGGATGGCTCCGATTTTCAGGAGCATAGCGGCTACTTGCTGAGCCGTCGTTTCTTGGGTAAGGATAGTTGCCATAGCGCAAAAGTACAAAAATATACGGCTGATAAGAATGATTTAACAGATTCCCTGCTTGGTAAACAAGCTATCAAAAAGCAGCAAACTTACCTAAGTAGATGTGCGAATTTGCTGATATGCAGATGTGCGGATTACTTACTATAAGTCAGACAATTACAGCAATTCATTGTGTCGTTTATTTATAGCGTAGTGCTTATCAAACAATGGCAAGAATGCATTTTTTAAAAGTTAAAACATAAAGTCGATCCCTTTTAACTATTTTTGTAATTAAACTAGGGCTACCTGCCATCTTTCGTAAGATGAATCTTTTTATTAATGACAAACCAATCCGAATTGTTGAAATACACGATTCCTTATTGACAGATGCGTCCTACGATACAGTACTTAATGCCCCACCTGGCGCAACGCTCAAAGCAAGTATGCTACAAGGGAAAGTGCTGATAATCAACGCCCCTACTGTTCTAATTGGAAAATTGGTGGATCTGTTTCGGGACAAGAAACGGGGCACCACCCAACTCAAACGCCTGACCTCCATCACCTTTGCTGTCAAAAACAAGAAAGAAGTGATTCGTAGTATCAAATCTAACTTCCGTATCATTGAAGCCGCTGGCGGCGTGGTAATGAAAGACGATAAGATACTGATCATGCACCGCTTGGGTAAATGGGATTTGCCAAAAGGTAAATTAGAGAAAAACGAAAAAGCCAAACAAGGAGCAATTCGGGAAGTAGAGGAGGAATGCAGTGTTGAAGTGACCCTCGACTACAAAGTCTGTTCTACCTGGCATACCTACACGCAGAATGGGAGCAAAATGCTCAAAAAAACCAAGTGGTACGCCATGACCTGCATCAATGATGCCCACATGAAGCCTCAGATAGAAGAAGACATCGAACAGCTCATCTGGATGACACCCTCAGAAATCCAGGTCGCCATGTTTAATTCCTACGCCTCTATCCAACACGTATTCGAGGCCTTTTACGCCAAAAAGGAGATTGTAAAGAAGGAGATGTAGCTTTTAGCAGTTAGCTTTTAGCCATTAGTGGTTAGCGTTCAGTGAACTAGTTTAATGTACCGAACGCAAAATTAAACTTACATTTTTGCTAAAAGCTAATGACTAATCGCTAACACCTCAAAGCTTATACGGCAGGAATTCATCTACGTCACCACCGTAGCGGTGCACTTCACGAATGATGGTAGAGCTGATGGGGGCAAATTGGGGTGAAGTAATCAGAAAGACGGTTTCCACTTCGTTCGAGAGGTAACGATTTACCTGAGAAATACCGTTTTCGTACTCAAAATCAGTCGTATTGCGCAAGCCGCGCAGCAAGAACCGCGCCCCTAGCGACCGTGCCATGTGGGCAGTCAGGGCATCGTATATTTTCACGCTTACATTTGGGTAATGCTGGAACGTATGCCTGATGTGTGCAACCATTCCTTCTACCTCAAAATAGCGTTTCTTGTTTGAATTGTGCCCCAGTCCAATCACTATTTCGTCGAACAGTTGCAGGCCGCGCAGTACAATGTCTTCGTGTCCCTTGGTAAAAGGGTCGAAAGAGCCAGGGAAGAGAGCTATTCTTTTGCTCATTATTCGCAGAGGTAGATATTGTAGGTACTGAAATATTGGTGATCCAATATCTCGTCGAAAGTATAGCTGAATCGCAGCGATTTGGGCTTAACACCAAAAGAAATGTGGCGAATATACTTATACAACTGTTCAAAAATAGTGGAATCGTGGGTAATAGTACCGTACAGAATCACCTTGCTGGTTTCAGGATTCAGCTTTAGCTCATCCATTATAAACATCACGTAATACACGAAATCCTGCACGCTGGCATAGAAAAAGGTATTGCAAAATTCCAGCTTCTTCTCTTTGGTTACGACCAGGGTCAGGTACGAATTTTCAACGTATACGTATAGACTCTTGAAGTTGGAATAGTCACCACTTTGGATAATGCCTTCAATGAAAGCGCTGGTTTGATGAATGAATTCGATGCTTTTAGAAGGATAGGCCGCTCCAAACCATTCGGCAATCCTGGAGTCGACCGAGAAAATGCTGACCATATCGCTACTGGGATGCCGGAAGGAATGCGCTTTATTGGATTCAGCCGTTGTTCCATCTTTCACCAGATTCAGGTATTGGCTCAAATTTTCTTTCTTAAAAAGCGAGCCCGGTACCAGTGTAAACACTTGGTCGCGCACAGCTACGCGAACCGACTTCCAGAAACCAGCCCGTAGCACGTGGTGGTCGTCGTAAATGTGCTGAAGCTGATCGAGCAATTGCTCGGTAAAAAATATAGAAGAGAAACGGTAATCTTCCAGCCACATGCAGCGGCTATTTTCCGTATCAATAATACAGATACGCAATCCGTCCATTCCCAGCTCCAGGCAAAGGTTGTAATGATGGATGTTTTCTACATCAAACTTATCGTCCTTTACTTTCTGGTTAAGCTTATATTTTTTGGTGAGCGTTCCCACAGTATTTTCTTCTATGACCAAGGTTATAAACTATTTAAACTCAGACTTTCACAAATATATTTTTGCGTCAATAGCCTAAGCAGATCTCCACATGTGCAAGTATAAAAATTTTTACCCACAATAAGTAAACAGGCCACCACAATAAACAAAGCAACCTTTCCAAGTCCAGTACTCATTGATAATTGTTCATTGATAATTGTTGATTGTTGATTGTTCACTGCCGAAAGTAGCCTTGCAAGGCCAGCAGGTCTTGTACATGGCGGCAATGGCGGAATAATGGGTGCATCTCAGCCTCGTCTTTTTGCTTGATTTCTGCAAAGTCCAGAAAGCGTACTTCTTTGATTGATTGATGTTTGCGCGCATGACTCAGCATTTCGGGGTCGATGCCCAACTTTAGTTCACCAGCCAGTACCCGTACTTCAAAAAAGAGTTCTACGGCATGCAAAGGCAAACCTATAAATTCATTGACAAACAAGAACCGTCCGACAGCAATTTCCAGCCCTGTTTCCTCGCGAAACTCCCTTTCTAATGCCTGAGGCACCGATTCGCCAAACGTTACACCGCCTCCTGGTGGAGCCCAAAGTGTGCCATTCCTCCCCAATCCCTGGTGTTTCACCAAGAGTACCTGCTCATTCAAGACGCAAATACCACAGACACGCAGGCGCAGTTGTTGACCAAAGGTTTTAAAAATTTCTTTCTTAATTTCGTCCATTAGCACATCCATCTAAATTATGTCTCCTTCCGAGCTGCTGATTAAAAAATTCCCCTTTGCTCCTACCCAAGGCCAAGCTACCTTCTTCTTTATGATGGACGAGTTCCTACTCGACGAGCAGCGATTTCGCTCTACCTTCCTTTTGCGGGGCTACGCGGGTACTGGAAAGACAACACTGATCAGTACCTTGGTGAAGGTAGTGGAAAAATTTCGGTATAAAGTGGTACTTCTCGCGCCTACGGGCCGGGCTGCCAAGGTGATGTCTACCTATTCTAATAAGAAGGCCGCCACTATCCACAAAAAGATATATCGCCAGGTGGCCGATGCCTACAGTGGGGCACTGGTGTTTCAAAGGCAAAAAAATTACCATACCCGCACGTTGTTCATCGTCGATGAGTCGTCGATGATTGGCGATGAAGCCGAACTGGGCAGCAATGGTCTGCTGGCCGACCTAGTTGAATTTGTATATGAAAGCGAAACCAACAAGCTGATGCTGGTAGGAGACGCAGCCCAATTGCCACCCGTAGGAAAAATTATCAGTGCAGCACTCGACTGCCAATACCTGCGCCAGACTTTCGACTTGGCAGTAATAGAGCTGGAATTGCTGGAAGTGATGCGTCAGGATGAGCAATCGGGTATTCTGCTCAATGCCACTACTTTGCGGCAGAATGTCGATCCGTCTGCCGAGCCAGGAGAAGTAAAAATCCACCTGAATACCAAGTCGTACCGGGATATTTACCGGATGGGCAGCGACAAGCTGGAAGACGGCTTGCGCTATGCTTATGGCAAGTACGGCGTAGAAAACACCATTATCATCTGCCGTTCCAACAAGGCGGCAACGCAGTATAACAAGTACATACGGCAGGTAATCAATGGTAGCGAGGAGGAAATTAACGCCGGTGATCTGCTGATGATTGTCCGCAACAACTATTTCTGGCTGGGCGAAGAGGCTCCGGCGGGCTTCCTGGCCAATGGCGACTTTGTAGAGATTTTGAAAGTAAAACGCACCGAGGAAGTACACGGCTTCCGTTTTGCCACGCTGGTATTGCGCCTGCTCGATTACCCGGAACAGGCCGAATTTGAAGCCAAAGTAATCCTGGATACGCTCCATTCCGATGCTCCCACGCTAGAGCGCGACAAGAATAAGCAACTCTACGAAAAGGTCATGAACGACTATATGCACATCCGCACCAAGCGCGACCGCAACGAAGCCATTCGCCGCGACCCGTTCCTGAATGCACTGCAAGTGAAGTTTGCCTATGCGCTTACGTGCCACAAGTCGCAGGGTGGGCAGTGGGACGCGGTATTTGTAGACCAGGGCTACCTTACGCAGGAATCGGTCAACATTGAATTTGTACGCTGGCTATACACAGCCATTACCCGCGCCACCAACGAACTATTCCTGGTCAACTTTCATCCGCAGTTTTTTGGGCAATAGGGTGGTTGTAAAAGGTTTTTCATCACTTAAAAAAGTGAATACCAATCAATATTTATATGAATAAAAGTGAATTAATTGGATTAGTTGCAGGGGCTTTTACTACCATTTCTTTTGTACCCCAAGTCGTTAAAACCTGGAAGACGAAATCAGCCAAAGGATTATCGCTTGGAATGTTTTCGCTATTTTGTGTAGGGCTAATCCTATGGCTGATTTATGGAATCTTAATAGATGCTTTGCCTGTCATTATCACTAACTCAGTTACCATCGTATTGGCACTAACACTGATCTACTTCAAATTTAAATTTAAGGACTAGGCTGGGTTGTGTGGAGCCGATGAGTTAGGCTTCCGCCTGGTCTTAGCGGACGCTCAAATGGCCTCCCACTTTTTCCCAGCCGGGTCTCAGCCGGGACCCGGCGTTCGCTCGGTTGATAATTTCCAAAGGGCAATATTTAAGAGAACAACCTTCCAACGGCAGCGACGCCGGCGGGGAACCGCGACCGGCAAACGCCAGGTCCCTGCGGAGACCCGGCTGAGAAGTAATGACAATCGCCTGGACTAAAAAGGTGGCGATGTGCCTTAAATTGACAGCATGGAGCAGACGCTAAGACCAGGCAGGAAACCCACCATTAGCCAAGCAGGCGTCATTCCAAAGCCGAAACTCTCCAAGGGTTTCAAACCCTTGGAGAGTTCTGAGAGGCATTTTGACTTACAGTTGATAAGCCCCGAATATCCTCATCTGCTTATTGCTCTACTCTTTTGGCGCCTTGGTCATAATACCGGGACAACAGATTGAAAGTGGCATTGCGGGACAGGTTTTCCAGGTGGCTTTGTCGGGTGGCGGGGACGTTATCAGGCGATAGGGGGTGGCTTTTCAGCATGAAGGCAAACACCAGCAGACTGATAGTCAATGAGATAAAAATCGATAACCAGCTCCACATGGGCGACAATATGCGGGCCTTACGCAGCCGGAAAGAAGAGGGATCGTACCAAACGAGCAGCATAGAAACTAGCAAAGCCACCAAACTCACGTACCAATATTCCGATACTAGCAGCCACATTTGGTCTGTAGTAGCCGTTTCAAGTTCAGGCCCTTCTGCTGGCGTCAGGCGCTTGCCAGAAAGCCGGAAATAACCCGCATGAATGATATTTAAGACCAAAAAAGGAATGTTCAGGCACTGAAAGAATATGCCTAACCTCCATTGATAGGAATGTTCATTTACATAATCGAAAGGCAGAATGGAAAGTACAGTAAATAAGGCATTCACGAGCAAAATGGCTGACAGATCGAACAGGAAACCTGTGCCGAAAGCGACTCCTAGCTCCATGTCGCTCGCCTCTCCGAATTGCCCCCAATTGATGAGGCAAAAAACAATCCGGCACAGCGTGTAAAGTAGCAATAGCAAGCCCAGCCTCCGCAATAGGAGAAAGTAATGGGTTTTATTCATTTAGGAAGTTGATAAAGAGGAGGTAAATAGCCAGCTAAAAGCTAAGCTTATGTAGTGACTTCCGATTGCAGTAGTTGGTTTACGTCGGTATGAGTCAGGTTCCAGGCCTCAGCTACGCCTTTGTATACTACTTCGCCATGGACCACGTTCAGACCCAGTTTCAATTCGTTGTTTTCGTGGCAAGCCTTTTTCCAACCTTTGTTTGCCAGTTGAATGGCATAAGGCAAGGTAGCATTGGTGAGAGCCAGGGTAGACGTATAGGGTACAGCCCCCGGCATATTGGCTACGCAATAATGCACCACGTCGTCGATAATGAAAGTCGGGTTTTCGTGGGTAGTAGGCGTACAGGTTTCAATGCAACCGCCCTGATCTACGGCCACATCCACTAATACCGTACCTGGGCGCATCGTTTTCAACATATCGCGGGTGACCAGATGAGGCGCTTTAGCACCTGGAATCAATACGGCACCAACAACTAGATCAGACGTTTTCACCATTTCACTGATGTTATACTGGTTAGACATCATCGTGTCTACGTTGGCAGGCATAATGTCGTCGAGGAAGCGCAGGCGGGTTAGGCTAATGTCCATAATGGTGACGTGGGCGCCTAAGCCAGCGGCCATCTTAGCCGCCTGCGTCCCCACAATGCCGCCGCCCAGAATCAGTACGTTCCCAGGCCTCACCCCAGGAACGCCGCCCAGCAAAATCCCCCGGCCTTTCAGTGGCTTTTCCAGGTATTTGGCTCCTTCCTGAATGGCCATCCGCCCGGCCACTTCCGACATTGGTATAAGCAAGGGAAGGCTCCGATCTGGCTTTTCGACCGTTTCATAGGCCAAGCAAATGGCTTTCCGCCCGATCATAGCGTGGGTAAGTTCTTCGGAAGAAGCAAAATGAAAATAGGTAAATAACAGTTGATTTTCTTTAATGAGGTTGTATTCTGAAGCAATCGGCTCTTTTACCTTGACAATCATATCTGCCACTTTGTAGATAGCTTCAATGGTAGGCAGGATAGTAGCGCCTGCTTCGGTATATTCATGGTCAGAAAAGCCGCTTCCGCTTCCCGCTTGGGTTTGCACAAAAACTGTATGACCGTGCTTGAAGAATTCAGCTACTCCGGCGGGCGTAACCGCCACGCGATTTTCATTGTTCTTTATCTCTCTAGGAACTCCAATAATCATAAGCAGTAGGGTTTCAGCGAGCAGCTATAAATTTATTTGTAGGAACCTGCTACCAAAAATAACAACTAATGCGCATTAACTACAGACAACGGTCATTTTTTATTAAGTTGCGGCAAGAGCCGAGGCCAGGATAAGTTTTATGCTTTGCCATCAGCCTATGTTCACCTCAGCACATCAATCCATCACCTTTACATGTTTCCAAAAATTGCCTTCATCGGATCGGGAAAAGTAGCCTGGCATTTATCTCAGGCTTTAGAAAATGCTGGTTTACCGGTGGTAGAAGTGTACAGCCGCCAACCAGCAAATGCCCAAAAACTGGTCAACCAGCTTTACGATGCCAGTATTCGTACGCAGCCAGACTTTTCGGATAGCGCCGCCCGGTTATTTTTCATTGCCGTTAGCGACGATTCGATGGCTATAGTCGCCTCAGAACTCATCCTGCCACCCGACTCAACAGTAGTACATACGTCGGGCACCCACGCGCTCGACGATTTACAATATGCGCTTGCTTCCGACGTACAAGCAGGCGTATTTTATCCTTTGCAAACGTTTAGCTCAGGCCGGGCAGTAGATTTTTCTATCATTCCCCTTTGCATTGAAGCGTATGAACCGCCAACAGAGTCACTGCTGATCGACATTGCGCAACGCATCAGCCAAACCGTTTACGTGGTAAGTTCAGAAGAGCGCCGCATCTTGCACATAGCCGCAGTATTTGCCTGTAATTTCACCAACCACCTGCTAGCCATTTCCAAGCGTATCCTAGATAATGAAAACCTGGAATTTGCCCTTCTGAAACCTCTGATTGAGGAAACGATTCAAAAAGCGCTACAATCCAACGACCCTGCTGAGGTACAAACCGGCCCGGCTCAACGGCACGACACCCAAATCATTCGCAAGCACTTAGCCTATCTACAAGACACCTCCGAAACCCAAACCATTTACCGAACCCTAACCAATAGCATTATGAGCAGTGAGTAATCAATAGTGAGTAATGAACAGTGAGTAGTGAGCAGTGAGTAGTGAGTATATTTGATATACAGCAATTTAGTTAATCAATGCCAAATTCATTGTTAATGGTTAATGGTTAATTGTTAATTGTTAATTGTTAATTGTTAATTGTTAATTGACCTTCTGGGCGCACTTTTCTAATATGGCCACCAATTCTCCCAATTTAATAGGCTTGCTGAGGTAGTTGTCCATTCCTGCTTGCAAACAGGTCTCCCGGTCACCCTGCATGGCGTTGGCGGTCATGGCCACGATTTGTGGTTGGAGGGCTAACTTTTGTCGAATGATGCGCGTAGCTTCCAGGCCATCCATGACCGGCATCTGCACATCCATCAGCACCAGATCATATTCCTGGCCAGATACTGCCTCTAATGCCTGTAATCCATCCGAAGCCAGCCCCGGCTGATAGCCCAGCTTGTTAAGAATACGCACTGCCAGCTTCTGATTGACCAGGTTATCTTCTGCAATCAGAATCCGCAAAGGATATTGGTTGGCAAACGCTTCTGACAACTTCCGTTCGCTTGCCTCCGTTTCTCCGACCGCCTTATCCTGCTGCTTGAGCTGATTAAGAATATGTTTGCATAAGATATGCTGCTTAACGGGTTTGGTTAACACCGCACAGAACAATTCAGGATAGTGATGGAGCTGCTCCATACCCATAGAAGACAGCAGGATAATGGGCAGTTGAGCGTATTTATTTCGAATGGCACGAGCCAACTGAATACCATCCATTTCCGGCATCTGCATATCGCTGATCACTATGTCGAAGTTGGCCTCTTGGCTCAACAGTGCTAGCGCCTGGCTACCCGACTCCGCTAGTACCGGAACTAATTGCCAGTGTTGTAGCTGGTTTTGCAAAATGAGGCGGTTGGTCGCATTGTCGTCTATCACCAGAATGCGCTTGCCTTCCAACCCATCGGTATTGTAATGCACATAGGTGCGCAAGGCCTCGGTACTGGCTTTTACCCGAATACTGAAACTGAAAGTAGTGCCCTGGCCCAACTGACTGGTTACTTCAATGGTACCGCCCATCAGGCCAATCAGTTTTTCGCAAATGACTAAACCCAAGCCAGTGCCGCCATACTTACGGGTGGTGGAGGAATCGACCTGGGAAAAGGCTTTGAACAAACGGTCAATTTTATCTTCAGGAATACCGATGCCGGTGTCGCGCACGTCGAAGCCCAGTTGTAAGCCCTGCTTTTCGCTGCTCTGGCGCAGGTGTACGCCCAAGAATATCTCGCCTTGCTGGGTAAATTTGATGGCATTGCTCACCAGATTCAGCAGCACCTGCCGCAAGCGCAACCCATCGCCCATCACTTGGGCGGGAACATTGCTATCTATTTGGTAAATCAGGTCTAAGCTGAGTTCAGCGGCTTTGGAGGCAAATACGTCAAACACTTCTTCGATGCAGGTGCGCAGGTCAAAATCCTGTTGCTCCAGCTCCATATTGCCCGACTCGATTTTAGAATAGTCGAGGATATCGTTGATAACCGTCAACAGGCTTTCTCCACAGTTCAGAATAGTTTCGGTGTATTCACGCTGTTCGCTGCTCTGATTCGTTTCGGCTAGCAGGGAAGCCATGCCAAGCACGCCATTCATGGGCGTTCGGATTTCGTGGCTCATCGTAGCCAGGAAGGTACTTTTAGCGCGATTGGCCTCCTCAGCCTCCTGACGTGCCTTTTCAGCTTCCTCTTGCTTATTTTTGATCTCTTCAATAAACGATTGCAGAATATCCGCCTGATCCTGTAATTCTTCTTTCTGCGTCACTACTTCTATTGTTCTTTCTTTCACCTGATGTTCTAACTCAGCCTTTTGTACGTTTATCGATTTTATCCGCATCCGATAAAAAGCAACACCACTACCCAAAATAGTCAGAAGCAATAAAATTATGAACCACCAGGTTTGCCAGAAGGCAGGCGTAATGGTAATCTTTAGAGAAGCCATCTGCTGCGACCAGCGGCCTTGACTATCTAAACCCCGAACTTTGAATAGATATTCTCCAGCATCCAGGTTCGTATAAGTCGCTGTCCGCTGGGTGCCCACGTTGTTCCAGCCTTTATCAAATCCTTCTAACTGATAAGAATATTCTTTTTTCTCTGGGGAAGTATAATTCAAAGAGGCAAACGCCAGGGAAAAGACTGACTCCTTATATGAAAGCGTTATGGCCTTGGTTTCACTGATGGGTTTCGTGAGGATAGAATGACTATCATGCCCCAAGGGTACTCGTTTGTTGAAAATCTGAAAATCGGTGAGTACCACGGGCGGCTCAAAAGTTTTTTCATTAATATCTTCGGGATAGAACTCATTAAATCCGTTGTTGCCACCAAAGTACATCATCCCCGACCAGCTTTTGCAAAAAGCATTTGCCCGGTACTCCTTGCTCTGCAAGCCATCGGCTATTGTATAATTGTGGAAAATTTTGCGCTGAAGATTGAAACGCGACAGTCCATTGTTGGTACTCAACCATAACTCCTCGTTCTTATCAGCCAGTATACCAAACACTACATCATTGGCTAAGCCTTCTTTGGTAGTGTAGACCGTAAAAACGTTCGTCTGCCGATTCAAATGGTTTAAGCCTGCATTCGTACCAAACCACAAATCCCCTTGCCTGTCCTCGTAGACGCAGTAAACACTGTTATTGCTGAGGCTATTCTGTTTATGTTTGTGCCGGTAATGGGTAAAAGTGCCTTTTTTTGGGTCAAACCGATCTACCCCTGCCCCATCCGTACCAATCCACAGGTAGCCCTGTCGGTCTTCGGCAATGGTGTAAATAATGCCGCTGCTGATGCTATTGGGGTCTTTAGGGTCAGTGCGGTAGTGGGTAAACTTACCCGTCTTTCGGTCGTAGAGATCCAGTCCCGTGCCAAAGTAAGGCCCCACCCACACCCGCTGTTGACTGTCTTCAAATATCGCCCAAATGTTGTTGCCACTTACACTGGCGGGGTTGGACGAGTCATGCTTGCGGTGCTGGTAAGTCTGACGCTCAGGGTTAAAAATGGTCAATCCATCTCCCCAGGTGCCAATCCACAGATTATGCTGGCTATCTTCCCGAATGTTGAGTATATAATTACCGCCGATGCTATTGACGTTATCTGCCTGGTGTTGATAGTGCCGAAACTCGCCGGTTTTTCGGTTAAACTGGTTAATACCGCCTCCATCAGTTCCGATCCAGATATTGCCCTGCCAGTCTTCACATATGCTGGTCACATTGTTATTAATCAAGCTATTGGCATCCGATCCATGTCTGTAATGGGTGAACAGATTGGCATCTTGGTTGAGCAAGTTGATGCCTCCACTGTAAGTACCCACCCACATATTGCCTTTGGCATCGGGGTAAATACAATAAATGGAATTATTGAGTAGACTGGTATTATCAATCTCGTCGTGCTGGTAGGAATGAAAGGTTTGGGTCTGGGCATCCAATACGCTTAAGCCACCGTTTTCTGTGCCCACCCAAAGGTTGCCTTCCGGGTCTTCGCCCAGGCTGAGCACGACATTGTGGGCCAGACTGGCTCGGTTCTTCGGATCTGCTTTGAAGTGACTAAACTGACCGGTAGCAGGGCTAAACAAGTCTAAACCGCCGCCGTGCGTACCCACCCAGAAGCGGTGTTGCCGATCTTCCAGGATAGCCCAAATGTCGTTGTTGGTCAGGGAGGCCGGGTTATTGTCTTGGTGTTGATAGCGGGTAAAGGTATTAGTCTGTCGGTTGAGCAGGTTCAAGCCGCCCCGGGAGGTAGCCACCCAAATGTTGTGCTGGTGGTCTTCCATCACCTCCCGGACGAAATTATCGCCCAAGGTATGCGGGTTGTCAGGATTGTGCTGAAAGTGAGTGAAGTGCTGCGTTTTCGGGTCGAAGCGGTCAAGTCCACCATCTTGCGTGGCGATCCATAGGTAGCCCTGGCTATCTTGCAGAAGGTTATTGACAAGGTTGCTAGAGAGGGAATTGGGCTTGTTTTTGTCGTGGGTATAGTGGAAAAACTGTTCGGTTTGACGGTCGAATCGTTCCAGCCCACCGTCCCAGGTAGCTATCCAGAGATTGCCCTGTTTGTCTTCGATAATGTCCTTGATGTAGTTATTACTAAGGCTATGAGGGTCTTTGGGATTGTTCTTATAAACAGTGAAGGAGTAGCCATCGTACTTGTTGAGGCCGTCGCGAGTGCCTACCCAGATAAAGCCGCGGCTATCTTGCAGAATACAGTCGACGGTGCTTTGAGAAAGACCTTGCTCAGTGGTGAGGTGTTGGAATTTTAACCGATGCTTTTGAGCTATCGCCAGTAGGGAAATTATTTGAAAAAGAAATAAGAGTAAAAAGCGATGGGCTCTCATAGCGGTTGTGATGGGTAAGCAGCAGTAAAAGCCCAATTTATTAAATTATGCCATTCGCATTACCCAACAGGTAGCAATCCATAGGTTGCCCTGCTGGTCTTCAATGATATCAGTGATAAAATTATGGCTTAGGCTTTTTTCATTTTGAGCCATAATTTTATCAACCGTAAACTTATAGCCATCATATTTTATTCAATCCTTCCTCGGTACCAAACCACATAAAACCCCGCCTATCTGGTAGGATGCAGTTTAAGTAGCTTTGAGAAAGTCCCTCGTTTACTCGCAAATGCTCAAATTTCAAGTTTTGCCTGTGAGAAAAAGACAAAAAAGAAATCGCCTGTAATAATGAGCAAGAGAATAAAACGATCAATGACCATGATCAGTAAATGAGTATATAATGTGACTGGTACACAAATCTACCCTGATAATACTTGTTTACCATTAGCCAGCCTGACTATTCTTACGCACGTAAGAAAGTAATTATACTATTGATCTACGAATCATTCTCGACCACTAGCCAGCTACGGCGAAATAATCCTGTACTTCGTGCGGCTGAATGCGAATGACGTTGGCCAATACCAGCAATACCAAGGTACGAGAGGCAATGTTTCGGGGGATATTAGCAGTTTTAGAAAACTCTTCTACTGTAATGGTGGGATGAATGGCCAGGTACTGCATCAGTATGCGCTCCTTCTCGCCGTATTGAAAACGGATGTTGCGTTTTTTCACTACTCCTTTCAATATTTCGCGCATTTCGCGGCTGGCCTGCACGCTTTTATCTTCTACCCGTACGTATACTTTACCGGTGTTGGTAGCGAAGTCCTGGATAACAAAATGAGGACCGACCTCGCTCTTCAGTACATTGATTATGAGCACCTCACGCTCATCAGTAACCGAGACTCGCTGGACGGTATAGGGAATGGTGGGGAAACAATACTTCTCAATGGCCTTCAACAAAATGTATTCGTCTTCTTCTACAAATTTCAGCCCCGGAATACTCTTGTCGTCGCCTACGCCAATCAATAATAAACCGCCCCTGGAGTTAGCAAAGGCCACAATTTCGCGGACGATTTTCTCAGGATGACTGGCTTTTAGTTTGAATTCAAGGGTAGAACCTTCGCCCTTTTTCACCAATAATTTGAGTTGTTTCAAGTCCATTTTATGTATCTAAAATAAACTATAGGAATAACAAAAGCCTTGTGACAGCCGCCTGCGAATATAACGCAAAACCATTCTTTTCGTATGGTTGTTGTATAAAAATCAAGACAATTTCACGGCCAGTCAGCGTACCTATCCTTGGATCTTTGAATATCTTTCTATATATTTCCTTCATCTAAAAGAGCCAAATCTTAATCTACACGTCATTCATTAGCATAAATCCCACCGATTTGAACAAACATTTTACACCTAGTTAAAGTTGTAAAGTTATGCTAAGCTTACAGGTAACCATAGACAACAATTCCGGCTTCTGTTTCGGGGTAGTATACGCCATCGAAATGGCCGAAGATATCTTGGATGAGCAAGGGCATCTCTATTGCCTGGGTGACATAGTACACAACGATGAAGAAGTAAAACGACTGGAAGCCAAAGGCTTGAAAATCATAAGCCACGAACAACTGACGGAACTCCGCCACGAAAAAGTGCTGATTAGGGCTCACGGCGAACCACCTTCTACCTACGAAACTGCCCTGCACAACAACCTCGAATTGATCGATGCCTCTTGCCCGGTGGTGCTCAAATTGCAGAATCGGATCAAAAACTCCTTCGACAAATCCGATAAGATTTACATTTATGGCAAGCACGGGCACGCCGAAGTGATTGGCCTGCTGGGGCAAACCAACCATGAGGCAATTGTATTTCAGGATTGGGAAGAACTAAACGTAGCAGCGTTGCCAAAAAGAATAACCCTCTACAGCCAGACCACCAAGAGTACCGACAAATTTTACGAAATAAAGGAGAGGCTAAAGGCGGCTGGCGTAGAGGTAGATACCAATGACACTATTTGCCGCCAGGTATCTAACCGCGACAAGGAACTCCGCGATTTTGCCCGCAAGTTTGATAGTATTATTTTTGTGTCAGGGTCGAAATCTTCTAATGGAAAGGTGTTGTACCATGTGTGCCTCGATACCAATCCTAACACCCATTTTATTTCCAAAGTAGACGACTTGGATTGGAGCTGGTTTAAGCCGGGTCAGTCGGTAGGTATTTGCGGAGCTACTTCTACGCCGATGTGGCTGATGGAAAGTGTGCAGCAGCAACTCTTGCGCGCTTAGTTTTACCGCTATCTCCGGCAAACGTTTTAGAAAAATACTATGCTAGTGAATCTTTTGATAATGGCAGTTGCTTTTTTCCTGATGGAAGGCGTAGCCTGGTTTCTGCATAAATACGTGATGCATGGCTTTCTCTGGAGTTGGCACGAATCGCATCACCGGCACCAGAAGGGCATTTGGGAGAAAAATGATCGGTTTGCCATTTGCTTCAGCATCCTGGCAGCCACCAGCATTTATACCGGCTTCGAAGTAAAAAGCCTACACGTGTTAATCTGGATAGGCCTGGGTGTTTCGATGTACGGCGTCTTTTACGGCGTTTTCCATGATGTACTGGTACACCGCCGGGTAAAAATTCGGTTTGTAGGCAAAAGCAAATATTTGAAACGAATTATCCGTGCGCACTATAGCCACCACGCCATTCATACCAAAGAAGGAGCCCACGCCTTCGGTTTCCTCTACGCCCCCAAGAAGTACGAAGTAGATTAGCGGATGTGTGGATGAGTAGATGTGCGAATTAATAAAGCATATTTTTTAATCTAATTTTTCATCCGCACATTTGCTCATCCGCACATCTACCAATCTACACATCATATATGCTTTACACGGCACAGCAAACCAGCGATTTTACCCATCACCATTTTGAATTTTTGCTGGTCACCGAAGCAGGGCACGTGCTGACGATTACGTTGAACCGGCCTGAAAAGAAAAATGCGATGAATGCCGTTCTGATGAAAGAACTAGCCTTTGCGCTTTCGTATGCCCATCATCAACCAGCTATTTGGGTAGTGGTATTGGCCGCACAAGGCACCATTTTTTGCGCTGGAGCCGACCTAAAAGCTTTCGCGGGAGAACAAACCGTAAGTAACTCGACCATTCCTGAACCTGCCGAACCCATCCGCCTCGGCGATGCGTTTGCTGGTTTACAAAAACCCTGTATTGCTCAGGTTCATGCGGCGGTGTATGCGGGGGGCTTTTTGCTGCTTGGCGGTTGTACCCATGTCATCGCTTCCGACAATGCTACTTTCAGTCTGCCCGAAGTAAAACGCGGGCTTTTTCCCTTCCAGGTAATGGCAAGCCTGCTTCCGTTGATGCCTGCCCGCACTGTATTAGATCTATGCATCCGCGCCCGTACATTATCAGCAGCAGAAGCCCTACAAACAGGATTAATCTCGGAAGTGGTAACCACCGATCAATTGGAAGAAAGAGTGAGGCAACTAACGGAGGAAATACTGCAAATGTCGCCCGTCGCTATTCGGATGGGACTGCAAGCTTACCAGGAAATGCAACGCCTCTCGCACGAACAGCAGCACACCTACCTGCACGGCATGTTGCAACAGGTGCTGCAAACCGAAGATGCTGCCGAAGGGATCGCCGCCTTTGCCGAAAAGCGTCCCCCAATCTGGAAGGGAAAGTAACCAGATTAGACGTTTGGGCGTGTAAGAGTTCTCATTTTAATATTGATATTCTCACAACTAAGCGTAAATTGGTTGCGTTAATTAAATAAACACCGCCTAATCTAACTTTCATTCCCACGTATATGAATCGCAAAGACTTTATTAAGTCCGCCTTTGGAACAGCCATTGCCCTTACTGGTGCCGATGCTTTTGCCAGGAATATGTCATCCGTTCCAGAACCCATAGCACCGCCCCCCTTTACGCTTCCTCCCTTACCTTACAGCTTTGATGCTTTAGAACCACGCATCGATAAGCTTACGATGGAAATTCACCACGACCGCCACCACAAAGCTTACGTAGATAATTTGAACAAGGCCGTAGACGGTACGCCACTGGCTAAACTGACGCTGGACGAATTGATTAAATCTGCGGGCAAGCATCCAGCAGCCGTTCGCAATAACGCGGGTGGTCACTGGAATCATACCTTCTTCTGGAATATAATGACTCCCACCATGAGCGACCGCGCATCGGGTCCTATATCTCAGGAAATTGATAATCAATTTGGTACGGAAAAATCTTTCCAGGAAGCCTTTGCTAAAGCGGCATTAGCGCGTTTCGGCTCAGGTTGGGTTTGGTTGATCGTCGATAAAAAGAAAAAGCTGGTTATTTCGTCTACCCCCAACCAGGATAATCCGCTGATGGATGTGGCTGAAGTGAAAGGAACGCCTATTCTGGGCTTGGATGTATGGGAACACGCCTATTACCTGCAATACCAGAACAAACGAGCCGAGTACATTAGTGCCTTCTGGAATGTCATTAACTGGGATCAAGTAGGTAAAAATTACGCTGCCGCCATTAAATAGGAAGCAATAAGCTTTGAGCATTAGGCGGTGAGCCTTGCAATTGCTAGCTAAAAGTATTTTGGTATATGATTTAACCTAAATTACAAACAGCTCAAGGCTCGAGGCTTAAAGCTCAAAGCTGATGCACTTTCTTGCCAATGTCGGAACAACAAGTCCGGCATTTTTTTTAACTTGCCTTCGTTCTCCGAAGAACTTTATCCAATGTTCGGCAAAAACCTATGAATGAAATTCTGTATCAAGAAATCCCCTCCCTGGATTTAGCTGATTTCACCTCTGGCAATGCAGAGAAAAAAGCCAGGTTTGTACAAGCCCTGGGAGAAGCCTATCATACTATTGGTTTTGTGGCCATTAAAAACCACGGCCTGACCGATGAGCTAACGAAAAGCTTATATGAAGTCTTTCAGAAGTTTTTCTTTTCTGCTGACGAACTGAAGCAACGCTACGAAAAACCGGAATTGCACGGACAACGAGGCTATATTGGCAAGGGAAAGGAACACGCCAAAGGTCGTAGTACCGGCGATTTAAAGGAGTTTTACCACATTGGACAGGAAGTTACCGATAACGACCCCATCCAACACCAATACCCCGACAATATATTCCCCGAGGAGTTTTCTGACATGAAACAAGTCACCTTAGAGTCGTATCGTCGGTTGGAAGCAGCAGGAACCCAAATGTTGCGCGCCATTGCCCTGTATTTAGGTTTACAAGAAAATTACTTTGACAATAAAGTAAAAAATGGCAACAGCATTCTGCGGGCTATTCACTATTACCCCATTACCAATCCTGATTCCATTCCCGAAGACGCGGTACGGGCAGCCGCCCACGGTGATATTAACCTGATTACGCTGCTGATGGGCGCCAGTGCTGATGGCTTACAGGTGCTGCGCCGCGATGGAAAATGGATACCCATTACGGCTTTGCCTGAGCAAATAGTAGTCAATGTGGGCGATATGCTCGACCGGCTTACCAACAATAAACTGAAGTCTACCATTCACCGCGTAGTGAATCCTGCCCGCGAAAAAATGGGCACTTCCCGTTTTTCTATTCCATTCTTTATGCATCCCCGGTCAGAAATGGACTTGACCTGTCTGGAGAATTGCATTGACGCGGAGCATCCCAAAGCTTACTCCGATATGACTGCAGGCGAGTTTCTGCAAGAAAGGTTGGCTGAAATTGGTCTGAAAAAATAGTCTGCCCAACCATTTATGGCAACTGTAAAGGAAGCTACCTCACCCATACTTTCGGTCAGAAAAATCAGGTATCTGATTTTTCTGAAAGATGTGATTGTGCTTGCCTGTACTGCCTTCGGAGGTCCACAGGTACATCTGGCCATGTATTTAGATCGGCTGGTGCACAAAAGAGGCTACCTGACCGAAGATGAATTGATGGAGCTCACGGCTTTGTGTCAAATATTGCCTGGACCTACCTCTACCCAAACGATTACGGCCATTGGTTTCAAAATTGGCGGCCCCAATCTGGCCTACCTTACCTTACTCGTTTGGATTGCCCCAGCCGTACTGATTATGACCGTGGCGGGTATTGGGATCAGCCACTTGCCTAACCTCAATTTTGCCCGATTTGTACAACCCATGGCTGTTGCTTTTGTTGCTTTTGCCGGTTTTAAAATTAGCAAAGGTCTCATGCGCAATCGCCTGGATATTGTGCTGATGCTATTTGCCATGATCGCTTCTTATTTCTTCCGTTCGCCTTGGGCGTGCCCACTCATTTTGCTGGTGGGAGGCAGCCTGACCGCTTTCAATTACCGCGAACATAAACAGGTGCCAAAAGCGCCCATGCGTATAAAGTGGGCAAACTTCATTCTGTTTTTGTCAGTCGCTTTTGGTTCGGCTATTTTAGGCGCCCTTACGCATTCGCAGCCCGTACTATTATTTGAAAACTTTTACCGCAATGGTAGCCTTATCTTTGGTGGTGGACAAGCCCTTACGCCCTTGCTTTTCAACGAGTTTGTACACTTTAAACACTACCTTTCTTCCGAGGAATTTTTGTCGGGCTTGGCCTTAGCACAGATTGTACCAGGCCCAGTATTTTCATTTACCGCTTATATCGGAACCTTGACCATGCGCGATGATGGAATAAGTGGGCAGTTGTGGGGCAGTCTGATGTCGACAGCGGGTATATTTCTACCAGGCACGTTCCTGATTTTCTTTGTCATCCGCTTTTGGGAGCAATTGAAACGATACCGGGTCGTACGCGCCTCACTCGAAGGTATTAAAGCGACCAATACTGGCCTAGTGGCATCCGCCGCTATCTTGCTGTTCGAACCTATGGCTACCGATGGAATTAGCGCCCTGATCGTCATGGCCACTTTTGGTTTACTACAATTTACTAAAATCCCTCAGCCATTTATTATCCTGGTGGGCTTACTAGCAGGTTTTGTGATTTGATTTAGAAAAAGTCGTTTTTACTGAGTAATCATTTTACTGCATTAGCCGAAAATAAAAATCGTCGT
>JAZKGK010000023.1:31890-35173 GCA_040385915.1 Bacteroidota bacterium | reverse complement strand
CCCCCACGACTCTAATCAATCAACTGCAAATTATTTATCAAGAAAAATACTTTAGCTTAACTACCTCCTTTTCGGTAAGGAAACGCCAGTTACCCCGGGGCAATTCTTTCTTGCTAAGACCAGCGTAAACGGTACGATCAAGTTTAATAACTTCATATCCTAGATGTTCGAATATACGACGGACGATCCGGTTGCGGCCACTATGAATTTCTATGCCAACAACCATAGAATCAGGTGTAACAATGGCTAGGTCGTCTACCTTTACCGGACCATCTTCTAGGGTTAGTCCCTTCTTTATCTGCTCAAAATGTTCTTCAGTAATAGGCTTATCCAGTTCTACCTGGTATACTTTTTTCATTTCGTTGGATGGGTGCGCTAGCTTTTCGGCCAGTTCGCCATCGTTGGTAAGCAATAGCAAGCCTGTGGTATTGCGGTCGAGTCGGCCAACGGGATAAATGCGCTGATCGCAGGCATCCTTTACCAAATCCATCACCGTTTTGCGTTCATCCGGATCATTGGTTGTAGTAATAAAATCCTTGGGTTTGTTGAGCAACACATACACCAGTTTTTCGCGGCTCAGTATGCGATTGCCATGTTTGACCATATCACCAGGCTGGACAATATGCCCCATTTCAGTTACTATCTTGCCATTCACTTTAATCTCACCTGCTTCAATTAAGCCATCCGCATCGCGGCGGGAACATACGCCAGCATTAGCAATGTAACGGTTCAACCGGATTCCTCTCGTATTATTTAATGGTTCCTCGTGGTCTTTGCGTGAACGGCGCTCATCCGAATCCCGGTCAGACTTATATCGTTTAAAATCATAAGTAGGCGTTTCTTTGGGCTTTTCGCTACGAGGCGAATCCCTTCTGCTCGTCTGATCGTCCGATCTAGGTGAACGGCGTTCAGGACTAAATTCACGGCCTTTGCTCCTATTCTCTCCTCGCGAGTCGCTACTCCGGGAATCGCCATTCCGGGAATCGCCATTCCGGGGAGTAAAGCTTCGGCGATTTTCATCGTAAGGCTTTCTTTCAGGACGGGCATCGCCCTCGCGCCGAGGACGCGACTCACTATTTCTGGCATCACCAGTGCGGGAGTCGCTACTCCGCGAATCGCCATTCCGGGAGTCGGTACTCCGAGGAGTAAAGCTTCGGCGATTTTCATCATAAGGCTTTCTTTCAGGACGGGAATCACCATCGCGAGGTGGACGAGATTCGCTATTCCGTGAATCGCTAGTTCTTCCACTAGAACTTTCTCTTCTTTCTCGGTAATTATCGCGGGATGGATACGAGCTTCGTTCCGGACGCGGACCTCTTTCGTCCGAAGATCTTCTTTCAGAGGTATCCTGGCGGTCTGGCCGACTGCGAACCCGTGGTTCCTCCCTCCGTTCAGCACGTTCGGTATACGGTTTAGTCGCATCGCCATTCCGGGAGTCGCCATTCCGGGGAGTAAAGCTTCGGCGATTTTCATCATAAGGCTTTCTTTCAGGACGGGCATCGCCCTCGCGCCGAGGACGCGACTCGCTATTACGGGAGTCGCCAGTGCGATTTTCGCGGCTACTATAGGATGGTGTTCTGTGTTCTCCAGCAGGTTTTGCTTCGTCAAACCGCCTGTTGTCATGAGTTCGTGCGCCACCAGTGCGCTCTGAGGCATCGGTACGCGGTCTGCTCCGGGAGGCATCCTGACCAAATGGCCGTCTTCCAGCACTGCGTTGTTCGGTGTCTTTACCAAAAGTTCTGCGTTCGCCTGTACCGCCATCTCTACTCGAAGAGCGTTCTGGTCTTGGGCGGGAAGAAAAATTGTCTTTGGCCGCAGAACTACCCCTGCGATCGGAACGGGGAGCAGACTTGTTAAAATTGCGGGAATCCGAACGAGCTCCGGAATTGGAATTCTTTTTCATAATCATTCAGTATCACTACTGTATTTTGCGGTTAATTTTGTTTATTGTCACGGAAAGACGGAAAAAACGGGCAACTTTGTCCGTAAACGAACTCTACAAGGGCGGTTTGAATTGGCAAAGGTAGATAAGTTTTCACAGATCACCTCTTTACGTATAATTTATATTTAATTAAGTTCGTTATAAATTGGTAAAAAGACAAGCCTTCATTCAATCCATGAAACCTCAATCCTATTTAAGTTTACCAGTGAGCAAAATTCGATTTATTGCTTATTTTTTAACACTGGCGGTTTTGTGTAGCGCCTGTAACTCAGGCATCCAACTGTACAAGAAAGGTAATAAAAAATTTGAGAGCGGGGAATATCAACTGGCTATTGAAAAATATGAAAAAGCAAAAGCCAAGAACTTTGCCCCTGCCCTTTCCAACCTAGCCCTGGCCGAATCATACCGATTGTCCGATCGTTTGCATAAATCAGCTGAATTTTATCAGCAAGCCCTGGAAGCTGGTACTAAAGACGAAGACGCCCGCTATAATTACGGTTTTGCCTTAAAAGTACTAGGGAAGTATAAAGAGGCTGTCAGCCAATTCGATCAGTATGTTCGTGCTAATCCGAAAAACCTGGTACAGGTAGCGCGCGCCAATAAAGAGATAGAAAACCTGAAAATAGCCGAGGAAATAGCCAATGCCAAAACCTATTTTGAAATTCAGAACGTATCCGCACTGAATACCGAAGCAACCGAATTTTCGCCAGTTTATAAAAACGACGAAATCATTTTTACTTCTTCCCGCAAATCACTGACCTACAAAGCAAACGGGCAAAAATTCCTGGGATTGTATAGTTACAAATTCAAGAATGATAGCCTGACATCGGGTTCAGCCAAGCTCTTCAGCGATAAATTAAATTTAGAAAACCTTAACGAAGGCTGCCCTACTTTCAGCAAAGATGGCAAGACCATGATTTTTGCCCGGGGAAATACTGGCAAACGGAAAGGCACGCGCGATGTAGATTTGTACATCACCAAGTTGAAAGACGGGAATTGGCTGGAGCCTAAAATGCTGTCGGTGAGCATCGACTCTACTTGGGATTCTTGCCCAGCCATTGCTGCCGACGGCAAAACCCTTTACTTTGCTTCCAACCGCGTAGGTGGTTTGGGCGGGATTGACTTGTATCGCGCTACATTGGATGCTGCTGGCCGGGTAGGTAGGGCAGTGAATATGGGCAAAGACATCAATACAGCGGGCGATGATATGTTTCCCTACGTGTCAGAAGATGGCAAGATGTACTTTTCTTCTGATGGACATCCAGGACTTGGCGGGCTTGATTTGTTTGTGGCTACCCGTAACGAAGGCAAAATCAAGATAAAAAACCTGGGCATTCCCCT
>JAZKGK010000023.1:3144-31880 GCA_040385915.1 Bacteroidota bacterium | reverse complement strand
CCTCAATTCCAGCTACGACGATTTCGCTCTGGTGTTTCGTGCGCCCACCACTGGTTTCTTTTCCTCTAACCGCGAAGGAGGCAAAGGTGAAGATGATATCTACTATTTTGAAGACAAAACGCCAGACATTAAAGTAGTTCGCTACTTCCTGGCAGGCAAAGTAGTCACTACCGATGAAACAACGACTAATGAAAAAGAACTGCCCAACGTAAAAATAAAATTCCAGGATGAAGACGGGAAAATCATCGAACAGTCAGTGACGAAGGATGACGGGAAGTTTGGCACTTATCCGTTACAGGTTGGCAAGACGTATACCATTCTGACAGAGAAGGAAGACTACTTTACTAAGCGGGAGCCCTTCTCTATGGCTGGCCGTACCATTCCTCAGGAGTTGCTGACTAAACCAGAAACAGATACTACTTTTGAAGTGAAAATCAGGATGGAAAAAGTAGAAATCAATAAGACTTACGCCGTCAAAAACATTTACTACGATTTCGATAAATTCAATATCAGAGAAGATGCCGCAGACGAACTGGACATATTTACGCAGTTTTTGAACGATAATCCGCAAATCAAGATCGAGCTAGGTTCACACACTGACGCTAAAGGGGACGATTTGTATAACCAGAAACTTTCCCAACAAAGAGCAGAATCGGCGGTAAATTACCTTATTTCCAAAGGGGTAAATGCTGCCCGGATTACGGCAAAGGGTTATGGCGAAAGCCAACCGGTAGCCCCCAACGAAAACCCAGATGGCTCTGATAATCCAGATGGCCGGCAGGAAAACCGGCGTACTGAATTCAAAGTATTGGAGTACAACAAGACTAAATAACGCTACACTCAGTCAGGTAAAAGCAGGAATTTCCGTTAATAAACGCGAAATTCCTGCTTTTTACTTTTATCCCTGCATCTTTTCCAGCTTTTGGTCGCTGTCGGTCACCCATGGCCAAAGTGTCTACTTTAATTTTTCTTACCTTTGTCTTTTTAATTCCAATCGTATGCAAGATCGCTATTCGCAACGGGGTGTTTCAGCCACCAAAGATGAGGTTCACCAGGCCATTCAACACCTGGATAAAGGCTTATTTCCTAAAGCTTTTTGTAAAGTTGTCCCTGACATTTTGGGCGGCGATCCTGATTATTGCAACCTTATGCATGCCGATGGTGCAGGCACCAAATCTTCCTTAGCCTATTTATATTGGAAAGAAACCGGCGACATGTCCGTCTGGAAGGGTATTGCTCAGGATGCGGTTGTCATGAATACCGACGACCTCATCTGCGCAGGTGTAACCGACAATATTCTAATTTCCTCTACCATTGGACGCAACAAAAACCTGATTCCCGGCGAAGTAATTGCTGAAATCATCAACGGGACAGAAGAAGTGCTGGCCATGCTTCGGCGTTACGGCATTGGAATCCACAGCACCGGCGGCGAAACAGCCGATGTAGGCGACCTGGTTCGCACCATCATCGTTGACAGTACCGTAACTGCCCGAATCAAACGTACCGATATCATTAGCAATGACCGTATTCGCGCGGGTGATGTCATCGTTGGTCTGGCTTCTTTCGGACAAGCAAGCTATGAGAAGACCTATAACGGTGGAATGGGCAGCAATGGCCTCACTTCCGCCCGTCACGATGTATTTGCCCACTATCTGGCCGAGCGTTATCCCGAAAGCTTCGACCCATCAGTACCAAAAGACTTGGTATACAGTGGCAAACTAAAACTTACCGACCGCGTAGACAGCCTACCCGTCAATGCAGGAAAGCTTGTGTTATCGCCTACCCGTACCTATGCTCCGATTATAAAGGCCGTATTGGCTGACTTCCGAGAGCATATCCATGGAATGATTCATTGCAGTGGCGGTGCCCAGACGAAGGTGCTGAATTTCATCGAAAATCTACACGTCATTAAAGACAATCTCTTCCCCACTCCTCCTCTGTTCAAGCTCATTCAGCAACAAAGCGATACGACTTGGCAAGAAATGTACAAGGTATTCAACATGGGTCACCGTTTCGAAATATACCTGCCTCAGGAGTTTGCCGAAGAAGTGATGCTAATGTCCCAAACCTTTGGCGTAGAAGCCGAAATCATTGGCCGCGTTGAAGCCTACAAAGGCAAGAAAGTGACCATTAAAGGAGAAGCGGGGACGTTTGTGTACTAAGCCTATTAATCACGAATTGACCATGGCTGAATTCATAGAAAAATACATCAATCCATTCACTGACTACGGCTTTAAGAAGCTTTTTGGCGAAGAGCCCAATAAAGACTTGCTCCTTGATTTTTTGAATGTGCTCTTGAAAGAAGAGCAAGGAGAGATTACAGACCTGACCTACCTGAAGAACGAACAACTTGGGACAGGAGAGGTGGACAGAAAGGCCATTTTTGACCTTTATTGTGAGAATGAGAAAGGGGAAAAATTTATCGTTGAGTTACAAAAGACCAAACAAAACTTCTTTAAAGACCGGACAGTCTATTATGCTACATTTCCCATCCGTGAACAAGCGAAACGGGCAGACTGGAATTATGAATTAAAGGCGGTTTATACTGTAGCCATCCTTGATTTTGTATTTGACGAGGATAAAAATGACGCTACAAAGTTCCGCTATGACATCAAATTGATTGATAATGAAACAAAAAAGATTTTTTATGATAAGCTGACATTCATTTATTTGGAAATGCCCAAATTCAACAAAACGATTGATGAACTGGAAACTCGTTTTGATAAATGGTTGTATGTCATTCGTAACCTAAATAGACTGGATAGAGTCCCTGATAAATTAAGAGAAAGAATATTTGAAAAACTCTTCGAGACCGCTGAAATAGCCAAGTTTACACCCGATCAGATCCAATCTTATGAGGATAGCTTGAAATATTATCGGGACTTAAAAAACTCATTGGATACGGCTAAAGAAGAAGGAAAAACAGAAGGAAAAATAGAAAGAGAAATAGAAATAGCGAAAGCATTACTTAAAAATGGAATAGATACGGACGTAATTTCAAGATCAACTGGACTGACTCGTGAACAATTAGACCGGCTAAAATAAATGTGGGCAAACAAGCATGCCAATTGACCAGACAAATAACAAAAAAGCCGGATTAGTAAATCCGGCTTTTTTGTTGATATAGCTTTAATCAATTAGTTACGGTTCAAGGCGTTCAAATCATCGAATGCCTGTTTCAGACGAGCGATAAATGTTTTTTCGCCTTCGCGCAACCATACGCGTGGATCGTAATATTTTTTGTTAGGGGATTCTTCGCCCGTCGGGTTTCCGATTTGACCTTGTAAATATGCTTCGTTCTTTTTGTAGAAGTCTTTTACGCCTTCCCAATAAGCCCACTGCAAATCGGTATCAATGTTCATCTTGATAGCTCCGTAAGAAAGTGCTTCCCGGATTTCAGCCTGAGTAGAACCTGAACCACCGTGGAATACGAAATCGATAGGCTTAGGAGCAGTGTTGAATTTCTTTTGTACGTATTCCTGAGAGTTGTGCAAGATAACGGGTTGTAATTTTACGTTACCTGGTTTGTATACCCCGTGCACATTACCGAAAGCAGCCGCAATAGTAAAGCGATTGCTCACTGAACTCAGTTCTTCGTAAGCGTAAGCCACATCTTCAGGCTGCGTGTATAAGCGAGAGCTATCCACATCTGAGTTGTCTACACCATCTTCTTCTCCACCAGTAACGCCCAGTTCAATTTCCAGGGTCATTCCTATTTTGCTCATTCGTTCGAGGTATCTCTTGCAGGTCTCAACGTTTTCCTCCAAAGATTCTTCGGACAAGTCGAGCATGTGAGAGCTATATAAAGGCTTGCCATTTTGCTTGTAATACTTTTCGCCCGCATCTAATAAACCATCGATCCAGGGAAGCAGTTTTTTAGCCGCGTGATCCGTGTGCAATACGACAGGTACGCCATACAATTCTGCCATCAAATGCACGTGCTGGGCTCCAGAAATGCCTCCAGCGATGGTAGCCCGTTGTTTGGCGTTATCGGCTGCCTTACCCGCGAAGAATTGCGCTCCGCCGTTAGAAAACTGTATGATTACCGGAGAGTTTACTTCTTTAGCAGTTTCGAGTACGGCGTTTACCGTGTTGGTTCCAGTAACGTTTACTGCAGGAAGAGCAAAGTGATTTGCCTTCGCATATTTGAACAGGTTTTGTACTTGATCACCGTGCAGCACTCCTGCTTCAGTGTTAACTAGGATTTGGTCAGCCATTTTTAATAGAGGAATAGGTTACTTGTATTTCAAAGGAAGACAGCTTATAGATGCAATATTCAAGCTGCCAATCAGTTTGCAAAAATAAAAAATAAAAACCGTATGTGTACTAAATTAAGTAGATGAGTTTATCAATGAAGCGGTCCGTCGAAACAGAGTTGATAAACAGGAAAGGCGTGGAATTACCAGTATAAAAACCTAAATTTCGGCCACAAACTCACCTTTACTATCCTTGGAACAGCCTTTACCCTCCGACTCTCGCAAAAAAAACAACCTGTTTATTGTTCTGTGCGGCATCTTCCTTACCAACGCCATCCTGGCAGAAATCATTGGCGTAAAAATCTTCTCGGCAGAAACGCTTCTAGGCGTGCCTAAAGCCCAAATTCCGCTGCTGGGCGACTTTGTCCTGGATTTCAACCTCACTGCCGGAGTAATTATCTGGCCAGTCGTATTCATCACCTCCGATATTATCAACGAATATTTTGGGAAAGCAGGCGTCCGCCGGATATCCTACCTGACGGTGATGTTTATAGCCTATGCATTCGTGGTTATTTACGCTGTAACCTTGCTTCCTCCGGCTCAGTTCTGGCTCGATGTGAACAATACGGCCAGCGGCCAGCCATTCAACATCAATGCGGCTTTTATCAAAGTTTTCAGCCAGGGTTTAAATATTATTATAGCCTCTATTTCTGCTTTCCTAATCGGGCAATTATTGGATGTCTATGTCTTTCATGCTTTACGAAAGCTCACGGGAGGCAGCAAAATCTGGTTACGCGCCACGGGTTCCACACTAATTTCGCAATTAGTAGATAGCTTCTGGGTGCTGACTGTGGCATTTTATGTGTTCGGCGATTGGTCTCTGAAACAGGTCATTGCTGTAGGCATTATCAACTACATCTACAAATTCACTGTAGCCATTGTACTTACGCCCTTGCTATACGTGGCCCATAATCTCATTGATGGCTATTTAGGAAAAGAGCAAGCCGAAAAACTAACCGAAGAAGCCGCTGGAGCATTAGCAATGAACAATGAACAATGAACAATGAACAATATTACTCATTGTTCATTGTTCATTGCTAATGGTTTTCCTTCTAACGTTATCGCAAATGATGGCGGTGGCGATGCCGACGTTGAGGGATTCGGCGCCGCCAAACCGAGGGATGGTAATGGAATGGTTGATCAAGGGCTGTAAATCCTCTCCGATTCCGTGCGATTCGTTACCCATGACAATATAGCCCGAAGCCGGAAAGCGGGTGTGGTGGATATTTTCACCATCCAGAAAGGCTCCGTAAATGGCTTGTTGCTGTTGCTGGGCAAGGTATTCACACAGGTCACAGTAATAGAGGCTTACACGTGTAAATGAACCCATACTGGCTGAAATCACTTTGGGATTATATACATCGGCTGTATCGGTTGAACAGACAATCTTACGGATACCATACCAATCGGCTACTCGTATGATGGTGCCCAGGTTTCCCGGATCTTTTACTTCATCTAACACCAATACAAATTCGTCTGCTTCTGCGGATAAAACACGGTTTTCCTTTATATCAGCTACTGCCAAGCAAGCGTTATTGCTCTGGAATGACCCGGCAGCCTCTAATTCGGCTTGACTAACGATTTCTATGGCGAAACTTTGTCCCTCTAATAACCGTATGGAGGATTGGTAAAACTCTTCGGTAGCAAATAGTATTTGTATGACAAAATCAGATTGCAATAATTCCTGTACAGTTTTTGCCCCCTCGACCAAAAAGGAACGGTTTTCTTTCCGAAACTTTTTAATTTGCAGCGACTTGATAAATTTCAACCATTTTTTAGAAAGCATACGAGACAATTAGCAATTAACAATAAGTAATTAACAATTAACAGATTGAACAGCTGGATCGCTGTTGGGAGTATGCCCTGGCGTACCGATCTCACGAGCTAATAGCATACTTCACTTAATCATCTTATCAGTTTGCGAGCAATATATACTCTTTTTACTTTTTTGATTGGCGCTTTCCTGCTTTCCAGTTGTCTTAATACCAATAAGCTCCGCAAGGATGAGTACTTGCTGACTGGCCAGCGGATAAAAGGCAATAAAGATGTCTCCTCAGATGACCTGGCGGCCTTTTACCAGCAAAAGCCTAACCGTAAAATTTTGGGAACAACTCCCTACCTGTGGATTTATTATCAAGGTAAAAGATTCCACCATCCAGAAAAGATTCAGGCAAAGATTGCAAAAACTACGCAAGCTTACGACCAAAAAATTTCCGATAACCAAGACAAGCCCAAAAAGTTATCCAGGCTTAAGCGAAAAAAAGAAAAGGACCTGGCTGATTTAAACCGGACATTGCACCAAGGCAATTACCTGATGCGGGTGGTAGGCGAGCGACCTATTATATTCGATTCGACGCTGGCCCATAAGACCGCCAAGCAAATGCAATCCTATCTTTTCACTAAAGGATATTTTGAGGGTACTGCCAGCTATCAATTCAAACTAGATACTGCTAAGAAAACTGCCGCAGTCACTTACCAGATAACAGAAGGCATTGCCCAAATGATCCGGCATGCATATCTCGACACTGACGATAAACACATCGACAGCTTGTTGAAAGCATATCAGGATGAGTCTCTTATAAAGCCAGGCGACCAATACGACGAAAGAAAGTTCGACTCCGAACGAGAACGCATTGAGAAGCTACTCAAAGACAATGGCTATTTTGAATTCAGTCGCCAATACATTCATGCTGGGCTAGACACTGCCGTGATCGATACGATCATAGTTAAAAAAACGCCCGTTATTCGTACCAATATCCTAGATTTCACCACTGAAATCTACAACCCCGCCAAACGCGATAAACACAAAATATTTGTTATAGACGAGATCAAATTTACTACCGATGCGGGTAATCAACGAAGAAGTGCCAAACGCGATAGTATCATATTCAACCATGTGAAGTATTTGTACTATGTCAATAAATATTCTAAAAAGGTACTAGACTCTAAACTCCTCTTTCACCCGGGAGAGAAATACAACCAGACCAATATCCAAGGCACTCAGCGACTACTCAACGGCCTGAACATTTTCAAATTTGCCAACCTCAAATTTGATACGACCAACCATAAATTTGTAGCCAATATTTTTACCAGTGATATGGAAAAATACGAGATTACTGACGAAATAGGCCTTACGGTGCTTCAAAGCTTACCGGGCCCATTTGGTAACGTTACTTTTAGGGTTCGTAACGTATTTGGTGGGCTAGAAATTTTCGAAGTCAGTGCCAGGGCAGGAATTGAAGGCCAAACGGGCCTTTTAAAGCAAAGCAATGTGTACGCAACCACGCAGGTAGGGGTAACTAGCTCTATCGTGTTTCCCCAATTAATTTTTCCAGGCAAATTCGCTTTTAAAAACTTTATCAACAAATACGATCCGCGCACCCGCGTGGGCATAGGGTTCGACCTTATTAACCGTCCCGAGTACCGCAGGGTGAATCTCAGAGGGGCTGTTACTTATACCTGGCAGAAAAATAGGATTCGCTCATTCAGTATTTCTCCTATCGACATTAATTATGTGTTTAGTCCGGCTTCCAGCCAAACCGACGAGTTTAAAGCCTATTTAGATAGCCTTGAAAGCGAAGGTAATCCATTGAAATATAGCTTTAATAATTCTTTTGTTACCAGCATCAATGGGTTTTACCAATACAACGACAATTTACTTGGACAAAATAAAATAGCTCGGTATTTCCGCTTGTTTCTGGAAGCGGGTGGAACCTGGCTCAATTTTCTTGGAAAAGAACAGATTGAACAAACACAAAAAGGTCGAAATCTTCAATATTTCAGCTTTTATCGCATCAATCCCGACTTTCGATACTATCTACCTACTGGAAAGAAAAGCACGTTGGCCATGCGGATAAGTACTGGATTGGCAGTGCCTTATGGTACTTCTAAGACTTTGCCTTATGAAAAATTTTATTTCAGCGGAGGTGGTAACAGCCTCCGGGCCTGGACTCAACGTCGCTTAGGGCCGGGAAGCATCAAGGAGAAGCCCATTTCTGATACTGCATACGTACCCGAGAAGCCAGGAAATATTCTTCTGGAGGCCAATATCGAGTATCGTTTCAAGATGTTTAGCTTCTTTAATGGCGCTTTTTTCGTAGATGCCGGAAACGTATGGACACTAAAAAATGAAAAGAACCAGGAAGGGGGACAATTCCGGTTTGACCGTTTTTATAAGGAAATCGCGGTTGACGCTGGTTACGGACTTCGGCTAGACTTCTCTTTCCTGATTGTGCGGGTAGATGCAGCCGTCAGAGTATACGATCCTTCTGAACCAGAAGGCGACCGATATGTACTCAACCGATTCCAATTCAAGCGAGCATTCGACAAGAGTTACAAGTACCGTAGTGTCGTCAACTTGAGTATCGGCTATCCATTCTGAGTACTTCTTAACCTGTCTCCTGGTCATTCCTAAACCAGATTTACGCCTGTAAAAAATCCTCCTGCCATTCTGTCAGATTCGGCAGAAAACCCTACCTTTGCAAAGGCATTAACTTTTGCCCTAACATCCAGCATTTTGGAAATGGAACAAGTGATTCAAACTTTGGATATCTTAACCGAAGCCGACCGTGAAGCCTGCGAGGTAGTAAAAATTTCGGAAGAAGAGAAGCTTTCAAGCAGCCACCTTTTTTCGCGTAAGCTATACGTTGAAAGCTACGGCTGCCAAATGAACTTCGCTGACAGCGAAATCATTACCTCTATTATGCGTGACAATGGTTTTACTACTACTGCCACGGCAGAGCAAGCCGACGTCATTTTCCTGAACACCTGTGCTATTCGCGAAAACGCAGAGCAGAAGGTACGTAACCGACTGAAGCAATTTAGCATCCTGAAGAAAAAAAATCCTGATATGCTCGTCGGGATTTTGGGATGCATGGCCGAAAGATTAAAAGCGCAACTGCTGGAAGAGGAGAAAATCGTGGATTTAGTGGTGGGACCCGATGCCTACCGCGATTTACCCGGCTTGGTAAGCCGCGCAGATGAAGGCCATAAAGCAGTCAATGTATTGCTGTCCCGCGAAGAGACGTATGCTGACATTACGCCGGTACGACTGAATACCAACGGCGTTTCGGCCTTTGTTTCCATTATGCGGGGTTGTAATAATATGTGTTCGTTCTGCGTGGTACCCTTCACCCGGGGTCGTGAACGAAGCCGGGATACTTATTCCATTGTCCGGGAAGCACAGGACCTGGTTAACCAGGGCTACCGTGAAGTAACACTGCTGGGACAAAACGTAGATTCCTACCGCTGGGAAAGTGAAGAGGGCACTGAGCAAATCAATTTTGCCCAACTGCTGGAAAAAGTAGCCTTAGTAAGCCCTGCGCTACGGGTACGCTTCTCTACTTCCCACCCCAAAGACATTACCGACGAGGTGTTGTATACAATGAAAAAGTATGACAACATCTGCAATTATATCCACTTGCCAGCCCAAAGCGGTAATTCGCAGGTGCTGAAACAAATGAACCGAACGTACGACCGCGAGTGGTACATTGATCGCATTGATGCCATCCGACGTATTCTGGGCGAAGACTGTGGCATTTCTACCGATATGATTGCGGGCTTTTGCTCTGAAACAGAAGAAGAACACCGCGATACCTTATCGTTGATGGAATATGTGCATTATGACTATGCCTATATGTTTATCTATTCGGAGCGGCCGGGTACCCCTGCTGCCAAGCGCCTGAAAGATGATATCCCCGAAGATGTAAAGAAAAGGAGGCTAAACGAAATTATTGCCTTGCAAAGACAGCATTGTCAACTACGCAACCAACGGGATATCAATCGAGTACACAAGGTATTGGTAGAAGGATTTTCTAAACGTTCAGAAGATTTTTTAAGCGGACGAAACGATCAAAATAAAGTAATTGTGTTCCCTAAAAAACATTTCAAAAAGGGCGATTACGTACATGTATTGGTAAACGAATGTACCTCCGCTACCCTTATTGGCGAAGCGATTGACTAATCAGCATATTAGCACATCTTAAATTGTATTCCTTTGAACCCTTCAGAAATACAAAGTATTAAACAACGGTTTGGTATTATTGGGAATTCCCCGCTACTCAACCATGCCATAGAAGTGGCTGCACAAGTAGCGCCCACCGATATGACCGTGCTGATTACGGGCGAAAGCGGGAGTGGAAAGGAATCTTTTTCCAAAATTATTCATAACCTAAGCCCGCGCAAACACGGGCAATTCATCGCCATCAACTGCGGTGCTATTCCCGAAGGCACAATTGACTCGGAGCTATTTGGCCACGAAAAGGGTTCATTTACTGGTGCCATCGATGCCCGGAAAGGATATTTTGAAGTCACCAGCGGCGGAACCATCTTCCTTGATGAAATTGCCGAAATGCCCTTAGGTACGCAAGCCAGGCTGTTGCGCGTACTAGAAAGTGGAGAATTTATCCGCGTGGGTTCTTCCAAAATTCAGAAAACGGATGTACGCGTGCTGGCGGCAACCAATGTGAATTTGCTGGAGGCCGTAGAGAAAGGCAAGTTCCGCGAGGATTTGTATTACCGCCTCAATACCATCCCGATTTTTGTGCCCCCACTCCGCGAACGCGGTACTGATATTGAATTGCTTTTTCGGAAGTTTACCAGTGATTTCTCGGAAAAAAACCGGGTAAAGCCGATTGCCTTGACAGAAGATGCCAAAAAAATGCTGCTGCAATACCGCTTTCCAGGCAATATTCGTCAGTTGAAAAATTTGGCAGAACAAATTTCGTTGCTAGAACTCAGCCGCGAAGTAGATGCCGAACGACTAGCCAAATACCTGCCCAAAGACCCTACCAGCCAGTTGCCAGCTCGTTTGAAAGATACTGAGAACGGGGAAAAGTTCTATTCGGAAAGGGATCTGCTGTACAAAGTGCTGTTCGACATGAAAAAAGACATGAACGAACTTAAAAAACTGGTGTATCAAGTTATCAAAGAAGAGAAACTAACGCACGAAACATTGCAGGACCACCAGGATCTCTTCCGCGAAATTGGGCACGAAGAACCGCTGGCCGAAGTGTACGATCCACAGCATAACGTCGCTCCTCCCCAGCGCACTGCAACTACCCATCCCAAATTACTTACGCCACCGAAAGGCAATGGTGTCATTGATTTGGATGATTATCCAGACAACAAAAATGGCGTGATGGACATTGCCCACGAAACCGAAGAAGATGACTCGTTGTCGTTGGAGAAGAAAGAGAAAGAAATGATTTTGAAGGCTTTACGGAAAAACAATAATAAGCGCAAATACGCCGCCCAAGACTTAGGCATTTCGGAACGAACTTTGTATCGAAAAATTAAACAATACGAAATCGACGAACAAAGCTAAAATAGATAGGCTGATCCGTTCGCAGACTAAACTTATATGATTCAACTCACTTTTTCATTCCTTAGTACAGTGAAATCGATAACCAAGCAATTAACGGTCTGGTTATTACTGTTTTGCACGCTGGTGTCCCTTAACTCCTGTGGTATCTATTCCCTCAACGGAGCTAATATTCAGCCTAATATTAAAACCATTTCCATTAACAACTTTTATAATGAAGCGGCTGGTGGCCCGCCCAACATGAGCCAATCCCTTACGGAGAAATTGAAAGAGTATTACCAACGAAACTCCACCCTGAAAATTTCTAATGTGGAAGGAGATTTACAATTACAAGGAGCTATTGTAAGTTATACGCTTTCGCCAATAGCCATTGCAGCGCAACAACCTGGGCAAGTGGATCAGGCTGCATTGAACCGCCTAACTATTCGGGTAAAAGCCAAATTTGAGAATACCAAGGATGATTCGCAGAACTTTGACACGGACTTTTCTTTCTATCAAGACTTTCCTCAGTCCCAAAATTTGACTGATGTAGAAGGAAGAATCGTTCCTGTTATCTTAGATCAGATTGTACTCGACATATTTAATAAGTCAGTGGCGAACTGGTAAGTAAGCAGATGGGATAATCAAGGCCAAAAGTGTTTGAATCGCTTCTGACCTTATGCACATAAAAATCATAAGAACCGATGAACAAAGAAACTTTCTTACAGGCCATTAGCCATCCAAAGACGATTGCCACGCAGGATTTGGAAACCTTAGAAAATGTAGTCGAGAACTTCCCGTACTGCCAGCTAGCACACATCCTGATTGCGAAAGCCAACCACGACCACGCCAGTATGCTGGCTCCCCAGAAACTGAAAAAGGCTTCTGCTTATGCCATTAATAGAGATGTGCTGAAAAAACTTATCCTGGATGACAGTATACCTACAGTCGAAAATCAGCCGCTGACGCCCCCCAAGCCTCTGGCTGAAAAGGCCAACCAAGCAACCACCCTCCAGACAGAAAAAAAGCTAGAAGCGTTTGTCTTTGACCTTCCTTCTAGCCACGAAGATGCGCTATTAAGCGAATTGGAAAGCACCATAGTACCAGTAGAGCTGTCGCCAGAAGATGCGCAGAAAGCCCTGGAGAGGCAAAGGCAATTAGATCTGATTGAAAATTTCATTAAAACAGCTCCCCGGTTGAAAGCGCTTAGACCAGAAGATGCTTTTCCAGACAAAGATTTATCGGAAAAAAGCAGTGCCTCTAATAACAAACTCATTAGCGAAAGTTTGGCCAAGATTATGCTAAAGCAGGGCAAAGTTGAAAAAGCGATTGAGATTTACCAGGAGCTGATTTGCAAATATCCCGAGAAAAAGGCGTACTTTGCGGGGAAAATTGACGAACTGAGCCCTAACAAGTAGGTTGTCTTTTAAAAAACTACACTTATTTCATTTACAAACGCTTATGTACACCGCCGTTATTGCATTGATTATTTTTATTGCTATATTATTAATATTAGCAGTACTGGTTCAGAACTCCAAAGGTGGTGGCCTAGCCAGTCAGTACGGAGGTGCTAGTTCAAGCCAGTTAATGGGCGTGAAAAAAACGGGTGATTTGCTCGAACAAATTACTTGGGGTTTAGCTATCAGCTTAATGGTACTTTCACTTTCTACGACGCTATTGGTATCACAACCAGCCGAAGAGGGCGTGAATAAAGTAAATATTGAAAATGCTCCGCAAAGACAGGCGCCTGCTCCTGCCCAAGCACCAGCCAACCAACCAGCTGCACCCCAACCAGCCACTGACTCAGTAAATAAGTAAGCTGACTTAATCGAAGACCTTTAAACATTTTACATTTTATATACTAAAGAAGCCCAGACTGCACAGTCCGGGCTTCTTTAGTATATAGGCATCACATCGCTCCACGCCAATCCATTACTCATTGACAATCTCACCGCCCGCAAATGCCTTTGTAACTGCACCAGGTACAGACTTCGAGGTGAATGGTTTTTTCAAAAGGCTGTTCGGGGTCGAGTAATTGGGCTACAACTTGGCTGAGATAATGCTGGCTCTATTCAACTAGACCAGCTTTTTGGAGATTTTGTCTTGCTTGTTGGACTTTATCTTTCGAAGGCTGGATTTCGCCCGCTATAACCTTTTTAGCAAACTCATGTAGCAAAATTAATTTATCTGCCGATAAGGTAGGTTTTTTCTCTTTTGTTAAAGTTGCCATAATCTCTTCTCTTGGTTATTATAAATATAAGACTCATTTTTTACTAATCAAACTGAACTCATAGCTCTTATTCTCCTTAAAGTCTTCTAATAAGCCATTTATAAAACCTTTCACGTAATAAATAGGTTCGATATCCTTCCAATGCCTTCTGATTAGCATACGGTAGACACGGATTCTTTGTTCGTCGCTTCCGGCTATATGCACGGTTGCTGCTGGATGAAGTTCAAAAAAGTTCTCAATAGTTGATACTACTGTATATAACACCTTGCGAATATCCCCATTGTTGGTTTGTGCCAGATCATCCTTTCGATAGGTTCCCTCGATAGAGTCGAAAACCAAATCCATCAGCGCTAAATTATAATACCGCTCGCCTTGTCGATTAATGGGAGAGTATTCAATCAGTTTGGGCATTACTTCTTCCTCACCTTGGCTTAGAAAAATGAAAGCTAACGTATCTGATTCTTGACTATAACCTTGATTTAAAAAACTATACGTATTGCCGACCATCCCTTAAAATGTGTCATCTAATTTAAATAGAAAACCTGTCACTAAAAAATGGGCTGATATATCCATCACCAATCTCAACAAAAAATTTAGCTAAACATCCAAATATAAGTCGTAATGACAATCTCACCGCCCGCAAATGCCTTTGTAACTGCACCAGGTACAGACTTCGAGGTGAATGGTTTTTTCAAAAGGCTGTTCGGGGTCGAGTAATTGGGCTACAACTTGGCTGAGGTAACGCTCTGACTCAGCCACGAACGCTTCCATGGTTTCGCCACTAGGCTGAAAAGCGAGCTTGTTTTCCAAGAGTCCTTCGCCGATGTTTCGGAAAGAATAGATGCCCGATATGACCTGATTGTCAGCCGTATCAACGAAGCGATTTTCCAGGCGGAGGCCTTTGTCCAGGAGTATTTTTTTGGAGATAATGTATTTGTATAACCACAGCTGACGCACTTTGTCGGCTTTCCGATCGTGGAGTAGCGCATCAGTGATAGAATCGCCTTTGATGTCCAGGTCCTTGCCTTCTACCTTGCCGGTTTTGTAGTCAATTACCCGAATGGTATGTCCGCCCACCCGGTCAATGCGATCCACCTTTCCGCCGATTTTCACTTCCATCCGCTTACCTCCTATGTCAGCCATAAAACTGGTGGACAAAGACTTTTCCAGACCCAGTACCTCAATGGGAAAGATTTCGTTATCGAGCTGGTTTTGGAAGAAGCGATGCAGGATTTTACCAGCCACTTTGTACAACAGGTGGTTCATGCCAGTGTCGCCTTCATAGCCTCCGTAAGCTGCATCAAATTCCTTTCTCAGGCGGCTGGGCAGACTTTCCAGGATCGCTTCAATGTCTTCTTTCTGCACCAATCGGTTGCGGCCATTCGCCTCTATCGCAGACAGCTCACGGTCGATGTTTTCGAGCGTTTTGTGAATCCATTCACCAAATGTATCGTTCCCAAGTTTTTCCTCCACTTCCTCATCATCGGCAATTTGCACCAACCGATTGAAATAGTACTGCATGGAACAATTGATGAACATATTGAGGTGCGAAGGATAAATACCCTTGCGGGAAATTTGCTCGTGCATTTGCTCCAAAATCCGAGGATTCTTCTGCACTCGCAACACCACTTCTTCCTGCGCCTGTCCTAAGTTGGCCGGCAAACCCACCGACTGATGGATGAGGCGAATATTAGGATTCTGTTTGGCTAATTCATTTTCTATCTGATGGATAAAACGGCTTTTTTCGAAGCCACCGTAGGTATCTGACGGTAGCACATAGAGCAATACCACCTCTTTGGCCCGTTGCAGCAAGCGGTAAAAGTGATACGCCATTATCGCATCCTGGTCGCCGTGGGTAGGCAGGCCAAACTCTGTGCAGGCATCAAATGGAATGAGCGAGTTCTGCCGCTTGGCCAATGGAAGGATCTTTTCATTGACGGACATAATAATCAGCTTTTCAAAATCCAGCGCCCGCGTTTCGAGCATCCCGATGATTTGCAACTGGCTGGCGGGTTCACCACTGAAAGGCATTTTGGTCTGACGAATCAACTCGTACAGGAAAATACGAAAGCTGCGCATGGTCACCTGCTCGTGGCGTTCACTCAGAATGGTTTCCAGGCGTTTGAGCAAGGTATAGAATAGAAATAGGTACTCCGTTTCAATAGCGTCTTTATTTTCGCGATACACGCTCCGCAGCAAGTCAATCACTTGGTATAAACATTGGAGTGCCCGTGCAGGTTTGCCTTCCCAAGAGGTAAACAGCGTTTTGAATAACGCATGGTCTTCGCCCATGTTCAGCAATTCCTGCGAAGTAAGCAGCACCTTATTTCGGCTGATGATTTCGCGAACGGTTCGACGGACAATATTTTGCGGTGCTGTTTGCTCCGGCTGTCCATTCGCAGGAGGCGCACTGGGCTTGCTGACAGAGGTGAGTGCGGCATCTAACACCACCAGTTCATACCGCCGGATAAAGGGGTGATTGAGCACCTTCAGCACACTCCGATGGCTAAATTTCGCCACCTTCCGAGCCATTCCTTCGGCATTTTTGGCATCTACTATGGTGGCACGCTGCAATTCAAACAGAATGTCTACTAAGGTAAAAAGGGTAGAATTCCGCAGGGAAAGCCCCATAGTAATATTAAAATCCTCTACCGACTCGTCGAGCGAATACATGACGGGCGTAAGCAGGTTTTCGTCTGCCAACACCATTGCGGTCATACGGTCAAGGTTAAATTCAGCTGGCTTTTTTTCCAGATAGGGAGGAAGGATATTAAAAATCTCCTCGAAAAAATCTTCTTCCACATGACCTGCGTTCGCTGCCTGCTTACTTTCAGCCTGAGCCACCACGTCTTCCTGTCGCCATTCAGCATACAGTTGTCCGGCTACTTTGGCCTGCATGCTGGCATTCGCTACCCCAATGATGCGAATGTGTTTGTGATCGGTCAGCAAATGATTTCCCTGCCAGTTCCAAGGACCAAATTGCCCCTCTCGTTTGTACTTCCGCAGCAGTTCGCCCGCTTTCATATCGGGGTTCTTCTGCATATAATAACTATCCGTATCCCAGAGCGTTTGGGCACGTTTGGCCTTCACCAGCCTTTGAATAATATACTCTTCCGAAGCACTCAAGGCATTTAAACCCACAAAATAGAAATAATCGTACTTGGGGTTGTCGAGCAAAAGCAGCTCTACATTTTCGGACAGCCAGCGGTAAGCCATGCCCCGATAGGCGCGGGTGGTGGCAAACAGCCGGTCGCGCAGTGCCGAATAGACTTTATAAAGATTGTCGAATAGCAGGAAATATTTCTCGGTAATGGGCGAGGTAGTATCTGCCGAACCGCCCTTACGATTATAGAGAGGCATCTCAGGGCTCCAGCGCTCCAATGCTTTGGCTTCGCTTACGTAGCTAAATACCGCTTTTGCATCGAGCCGATACTGGTCAATGCGGTCAAAGTCCAGCAGCATGGTACTGGCCCAGGAAGTAAAACGGTCGAACTCGATATTGGGGTCAATGGCTTTGAAAATGTCGAATGCCTCGAACATCAAACTCACCGGATCAATTGGCTCCATCTCGCACGTTTGCTGGATAAAATCGTCGATGGCTACTACATCGGGCGAGAGGAAGGGTAAGTCGGATTGGGTGGCAAGCGATTGCTTAAAGAAAAAAACGGCTCGGCGTGTAGGCAACACAATACAAACCCTGTCGAGCCCCGACCTTCCCAAGCTGGACTCCAGAGAACCAGGCAAGGCATGGCTGTCAAAAATGTATTGGGCTGACTGTTGGAGGAAGGTTTGCATACGAAAGCAACGTAAACAAAGTTAGCCAATATATACCAGGGATGCGCGCATGTGGCCGCTTTTCCCAGCAAACACGCCGCAACCTTACGCCTGAATTCCGATCAGCTTGCCTAGGCTGGTAGAAGCAAAACGAACTTTGCTTAACTTCTATCAAAGAAGGTAGGCGAATGGAAGCGATAATTGTTTTCGCTGATCAGTTGCCAAACCTGCCAAAAGGCTGTTGCCAACCATATTTATTGAAAAATATTTCAATCTATATCACTTCTGCCCGAATCAGTGTACATCTGTTGCACTTTAGCTCCATTTTTCTATGGTTGGGTATGACGCATGGTTTTGCGCTTTCTACCCATGTCCCTATTTTAAAAGTAGGGCCTCAGCGGATAGAATATAGCCTGACACCTTACCTGGAAATACTACAAACGGACAAGAGTATCGCCCCAGAACACCTGTCATTTAATGAAATTTCCTCAAAAAACTTCACGGGTAATTTTGACGCTTTATCTTTATCTAAGGTCGATCCCCAATTACCTGTTCAATGGCTGCGTTTTACCCTGCAAAACCTTGATTCTACCCATGCAGAGTTCAAACTCAGCGTTATCTTTACCGACTGTGTTCGCTTTTACTTTGCTGATGCCAATGGCCAATACCAGGAAAAAAAAGCGGGCGATTTAGAGCCTTTCGGAATGCGGGAAGTTGCCGTTGGCCAGATGTGCCTCATTCGGTTTCAAGTAGCTTACGGCGCTACCCGAACGTGTTACTTACGGATTGAAAGCCAAACGGCCATCTCGCAGCAATTCAAATCACCTGCCCTTCAGTCGGCCAAGCTTTATACAGAGCCTGGCTTTGTCCAACGGTTTGTGACATCCCGTACGTATCAGGCCTTGTTTTATGGCGCTATACTGATTATGCTTTTTTATAACCTATTCGTATACTGCATATTACGCCAAAATAGTTATCTATACTTTTCACTTTTTATTTTCTGTTTAATTGTCTTTCTAGCGGCTGACAAAGGGTACTTGGTCGAGCTATTGATGCCCAATTATCCCCGATTGGATTTATATATTCGCTTCTTATCTACGCCAGTAGTAGCCTTTACCTACGTCTTATTCAGCCAAAAATACTTGCAATCTTCTCGCTATTCTCCCCGGTTGGATAAAGTCATGCAGTGGATACTGGTGTTTTTCGTAGCACTTTTCCTTTTCATGGCGGCGGGGTATTGGAATATGGGTAGAACCATTGGAGTAGGCGCCATTATCCTTAGTTTGTTTTTTGTGCTTTTCCTCGCCATTCGTAGTCAGCAAAAAGGCTATACGCCCGCTCGCTATTTTGTAGCAGCCAACATTTTCTTCCTTGTTGGCGGCATTATCTTTGCCTCGCAGCGCTTTTTCTATACGCAAAACCTATTTATTCAGTACAGTTTCCAACTGGCGGCTTTGATGCAGGTCGCGCTGTTTTCTATGGGTCTGACCGACCGCATTAGCCTGATGCAAAACGAACTATCCGACAAAACGACCGAAGCCCAGCGCCTGGAAAAAGAAGCCGCCCTGGAACGAGAGCGATTAATTGAAGAAAAAAACCGGGAACTAGAAAGCAAAGTACGGGAAAGAACAGTGGAAGTATTGGCACAAAAAGAGGAAATTGAGGCACAAAACGATCGACTGGCCCTCGTAAATGAGGAGTTGATGACTACGCAGGAAGTGATTGCACTACAAAACAAAAAGCTGGAACTGACGGTACACGAACGAACGGGTGAACTTGTCCAATCCAAAGAGCAATTGGAACAAGCGATCCTAGAACTGGACTCTTTCATTTACCGCACTGCCCACGACATTCGAGGCCCCCTTGCTCGCCTGATGGGACTGAGCCATATTGCCACGCTCGATGTGCAGGACACCGTCTCTCTAACTTACTTCGAGAAACTAAATTCTGAAGCCTATAACCTTGATTACATCCTCAGTCGGCTCTCTACCGTGTATGAAATCAATCACGCCGAAGTAAAAGCGACCACCATCGACTTTGCTAAATTGACCGCTGACCTACGCGCCAAAATCAGTTTTATCGAAGGCTTCGACCGGATCGCCTTCCAGGTTGAAGTAGAAGACAATATCGTTTGTCATTCCGATGCTGCACTATTGCTCTTCATCGTACGAAACTTATTAGAAAACGCGATTAAATTTCAAAATAAGAAAGAAACCCAGCCATACGTGTTCTTACGCATAGGCACCCAAGCCGACAAGCTGGTTATTCAGGTGATGGACAATGGCATCGGTATCAGCTCAGAAGAAGCGCCTCGCATTTTTGATATGTTTAGCCGGACTGCCAGCAAACACAAATCCGCAGGGATGGGCTTGTATATGGTCAGGAGAGGCGTAGAAAAACTGAATGGCAGCATCACACTCGCCGATAGCGCCACTGGCCTCACTAATTTCCAGGTCGAAATTCCCCTCCATACCGTTAGCCAAACAGTGCCTACTTCTGAAAGCTAAACCCTGATCGCAAAACAATCTATTCGTTATTCATTGCTCATTATCTATTCATTCACCACGACTTCTCTTTTCCGCATCTCTACAAATAGTTTGCTTAAAGCGCGGAATTGCTCAGACTCTTTATCGAAGGCATTCTTTTGCAGGAAAAAGAGCTTGAGGTTATGTAAGCGCGCAATTTCCAGCGGCAATTCGGCTATTTGGTTGGAAGCAATATCCAGATCTTCTAATGGCGTGAGTTGAATAATTAATTTAGGAAAATGCCTGAATTGGTTGTGTTGCACATGCAAGATCTTCAAATGCTGCAGTTGCCCCATAGAAGCGGGTAATTGGCTAACGTAATTGTTGTCCAGGTAAAGAGCCTCCAATTGCGTTAAATTACCTAGCTCTTCCGGCAGCACCCGGATCCGATTCGCGGCCAACGACAGGAAATACAACTTGGTCAACTGCCCGATTTTCGGACTAACTTCCTTAATCTGGTTATATGTGAGGTCGAGTATTTGCAGCGATGGCAGCGTGTATATGCCGGAGTCAATTTCGGTTAGCCGGTTATCATACAGATTCAACGAAGTCAGTTGCTTCAGCTGGCTTATGTCGAAACCCAGGAAACTGATTTGGTTGCGGGCTATTGTCAGTTCTATCAACTGCTTTAGCGCAGCCAAGCCAGGCGATAATTGCTTCATACCATTTTCTGCCAGGGCTAGTCTCTCTAACTTCTTAAAGCCACGCTGAGCCATTTTGGTAAAGCGTCGTTCAGTTAAATCTACTCGGTTGAAATTGAGATTGATATTTTTCAGGTTTTCCAGAGAAGCCAGGCATCCGGGGACACTAGTCAGCAAATTATTTTTCAACGTGATTCCTTCCAGGTTGCGTAGCTTTCTGATAGAGCGACTGAGGGTAGCCAAGGCACATTCCGACAAGTCCAGCACGCGGATATTACGGCAGCGACCAAACTTGGGCACCAGGGAATTTGGCGCATCATTTACCTGCCTGATGGCCTCATCTGTGGCTTGCCGAGCCGAATCCATCGGCGACTTATTCATAAAATAGTCAGGATGTTTGTTGGGATCGCCAAACATGGCTAGGCCAGACTTTTGGTAAGTGTCATAGAGCTGGTTTGCTTTTTCCTTCCGACCAGCCATTCCATTGTTGGATAAAATCAATGTTTTCAGCGAATCCAAACGGTTTAGTTTGGTGGGAATTTTCCGGATATGATTACCCGAAAGATTCAATTCCTTTAGATGGCTAAATTGGTAAACATAGCTAGGCACAGCCTGCAAACTACGATTACTCAAATCAAGGAAATATACCGTATCGGGTCGATTACTTTTCAGGGCTTCTTCTGGGTTCATCCATTCTTGTCCATGGCCTGAAAAACTGAGAAAAAGCCCGAAAATAAGTAGAAAAAGGCATCTACCACGGTCATCAATCCAATGCCTGCACTTCATAATCAGGAATTTTTTAGAAGAAAAAAAATATAACTAAAAACTTAGTTGAAAGGTAAATATTCCTGGATTTATTCGCAAATGGATGGTAAAAAAAACCAAAGAAAGTTGTATTTTTACAAATTAGAATATGCCTGAGGCCTGGTCTTTCTTCTGTTTACACAAGCGTTATAGACAGACCTTTTAGCCTCGTTTTTTGGCACTTGACTTTTATCTATTCAAACAACCCATATGACGAACGACGTAGTAGAGACCTCCAGAAACGATTATTCCGCGGATAACATTCAAGTACTAGAAGGCTTAGAGGCGGTACGCAAACGACCGTCGATGTATATCGGTGACACAAGCGTCAAAGGCTTGCATCACTTAGTCTGGGAAGTAGTAGATAACTCGATTGACGAAGCCATGGCTGGCCACTGCAATCGCATTGACGTATTCATACACGAAGACAACTCTGTTACTGTTTCTGATAATGGCCGGGGCATTCCAACGGGCATGCACACCAAAGAAAAACGGTCGGCACTGGAAGTAGTTATGACCGTGTTGCACGCGGGAGGAAAATTTGATAAAGACACCTACAAAGTCTCTGGGGGTTTGCACGGCGTGGGGGTTTCCTGCGTTAATGCGCTCTCTTCGTACCTTAAAGTGACCGTCTACCGCGAGGGTAAGTCATTTCAACAAGAATACAATATCGGGAATCCTTTATACCCCGTTAAGCAAATTGGCATATCAGAAGCGCACGGTACTACGGTGCATTTCAAGCCAGACGATACGATTTTCACCGTTACCGAATACAAGCACGAAACCGTAGCAACCCGGCTACGCGAGCTTTCTTTCCTGAATAAAGGCTTGCAAATCACCCTTACCGACTACCGCGAAAGAGACGACAACGACCAACCGCTATACGACGAGTTTTTGTCTGAGCGCGGCCTGGTGGAGTTTGTCGAATACCTGGACTCTACGCGGACTAAGCTTATTCCCGAAGCCATCTATTTTGAAGGAGACAAAGGCATTCCAGTACAAGTAGCCATGCTTTACAATACTGACTACGCTGAAAATGTGCTTTCCTACGTTAATAACATCAATACCATTGAAGGCGGTACACACGTAGCCGGTTTCCGTATGGCACTTACCCGTACCCTGAAAAGTTACGCTGACAAGTCGGGTATTTTGGCGAAAGAAAAAATTGAAGTAAGTGGGGAAGATTTCCGGGAAGGATTGACTGCCGTCATTTCAGTAAAAGTAGCCGAACCACAGTTTGAAGGCCAGACCAAAACCAAACTCGGTAACTCTGACGTAGCGGGTGCTGTAAGTAGCTGCGTAAGCGAAATGCTAGCTACTTACCTGGAAGAAAATCCCAAACAGGCCAAAATCATTGTTGAAAAAGTAGTATTAGCCGCTAGAGCCCGTATCGCCGCCCGGAAAGCCCGTGAGCACGTGCAACGGAAAAACGTATTGAGCGGAAGTGGCCTACCTGGTAAACTAGCTGACTGCTCTGATAGCGATCCTGTCGTGTGCGAATTGTACCTGGTAGAAGGAGACAGTGCGGGAGGAAGCGCTAAGCAAGGCCGTAATCGTGCCTTCCAGGCTATTTTGCCCCTCCGAGGAAAAATCCTGAACGTAGAAAAAGCGCAGGAATACCGAATTTACGACAACGACGAAATAAAGAATATGATTACCGCCCTGGGCGTATCTTTTGGAAAGAAGAACGAAGAGGGCGAAATGGATGAAAGAGGATTGAACCTGGAAAAACTCCGCTACCACAAAGTGATCATTATGACGGATGCTGACGTAGACGGAAGCCACATCCGTACGTTGATTCTGACTTTTTTCTTCCGGTACATGAAAGACCTGATCGATAACGGCTATCTATACATTGCCCAACCGCCATTATACCTGGTGAAAAAAGGCAAGGAGGAACGCTACTGCTGGACTGAGGCACAGCGTGAAGTAGCTGTGCGCGAACTGGCTGGAGGACGCGAAGACCTGGTGGGTATTCAACGGTATAAAGGTTTGGGTGAAATGAATCCTGATCAGTTATGGAAAACGACCATGGATCCCGAAACCCGTAGCTTGAAACGGGTAGGCATAGAATCGGCAGCCGAAGCCGACCACCTATTCTCGATGCTCATGGGCGATGAGGTAGCTCCCCGCCGTGACTTTATCGAAAAGAACGCTAAATACGCCCGACTGGACGTATAACCAAAAAAGACCTAGCTTTTTATATAAAGTTGATTGCATTTCAACGCTAATATTTACCGGGTTAAAACCACCCTTTTTCAGTAGGAAACGCAAGTGATATGCTGATAAAGGGTGATTGGTGAAATAAACTACCCGGCTCCTCACAGAGAGGATTTTTAAATTTTTTCACAATAGTGCGTTGAAAAAAATAGAACGAATACGGAAAATGGGTTCACGATTGCGGTCATCCGCCAATTTGAGCCCATTTTCCTTTATATTGCGGCTATCAAAGCAAATGCGTAAGCGTATGATCATTAAAGATAAAGTACAAAGGAGTGTCGTCGAACAAAGCAATTACATCAGCCGGGACTTGAGTTGGTTGAAGTTTAATTTCCGCGTACTAGATCAAGTCAAAAATAGAAACAGAACCATCTTTGAAAGGCTCAAGTTTTTAGCGATCACCGCCTCCAACCTAGACGAATTTTTCATGATTCGGGTAGGTAGCCTTTATAATTACCTCGATTATGGGAAAGAACGGATCGACTATGCCGGCTTGCGCGAAGTGCCTTTCCGCAAAGTCTTGTTAGGTTTTGCTCAAAATTTCTATAAAGTACAGAATGAAATTTTCCGGGAAGAGCTCATGCCGCTGTTCTCTGAAAACGGCTTCCGCATTGCTCAAATAAGCGACTTAGACGCAGAAGAGCGATCAGATGCCTCGGCATATTTTATGCGTACCATCTTCCCGATGCTTACACCGATGGTTTTTGATGGCTACCATACTTTCCCTATTCTGATGAATAAAATCCTGATTTTTGGGGTAGTTACCAAAACCCAGGAAGATGGAAATGGAAAGCCAGCGACCGACCACCAACGACTCTCTTTCGTACAGATTCCACAGAATTTACCCCGCTTCTACATCATTAACCGAGAAGTAGGAACAGAAGGCGTGCCAGGTCAACCGACCGAAATCCTTTTTGTGCCAATTGAAGAAATCATCCGACTGGAGGTACACAAGTTGTACCGCAACATCGAAATTCTGTCGGTAGACTTGTTCCGTATTACCCGCAATGGCGATTTTACGCTGGAGGAAAGTGATGACATTGAAGCAGATTTTATTGACGAAATCAAACAAAAGATCAAGACGCGCCGTACGGGCCGGGTGGTACGCATTGAGGTAGAAAACACCTATTCTAACTGGATGCTGAAGGTGCTGAAACAGCGCTGGGAGCTGGACGACGACAATATATTTGTGGCTGAGAAGTTGTTGGACTTCACTGGCTTATGGCAAATAATCAACCATCGCGAATTCAAAGAAAAGATTCCTACCATTCACCCGCCAGTGCCTCCCCTATCGCTGAAGGTGTCGGACAAGAACGTGGATTTATTCGAAGTGCTGAAGCACCAGGATCTGTTGCTGCACCACCCTTTCAATAGCATTGAGCCTGTACTAAAATTGCTTGAGCAGTCGGCAGAAGACCCGAATGTATTGGCCATAAAATTGACTATTTACCGCCTGGCCAAAGAATCGCGCATTACCAATGCGTTGCTGAAAGCCGCCGAGAATGGCAAACACGTATCGGTACTGTTTGAGGTAAAAGCCCGTTTTGACGAGGAAAATAATATCCGGGAAGCGCAACGCCTGCAAAAAGCGGGTTGCTTCGTTATCTATGGCATTAGCCGATACAAGACGCACACCAAACTGCTGCTCATCGTTCGCAAAGATGGTGACGGCGTAACCCGCTATGCACACATGTCGAGCGGCAATTATAACGAAGATACGGCACGTTTGTACACCGATCTGGGCTTACTGACTACCAACGAAATCTACACGCAGGATTTCTCCGAGTTTTTTAATGTTATCACCGGCCATTCGATTCCCCACCATTACCGTTACCTGATTACGGCTCCGCGCGACATGCGCCGCCAATTAACCGAACTCATTCGGACTGAAGCCGATAATGCCCGACTTGGGTTAGCCAGTGGTATTGTTATCAAAATCAACTCGCTGGAAGACCAGTTTGTCATCAATGAGTTATACAAAGCATCTCAATCAGGCGTACGTATTAAGCTGATTGTCAGGGGAATTTGCTGTCTTCGTCCGCAACGCAAGGGACTCAGCGAAAACATTACGGTGCGTTCTGTCGTAGGAAACTTCCTGGAGCATACGCGCATTTACTATTTCCACAACAACGGAGACCCCAAAATATACGGTGGTAGTGCCGATATAATGGTGCGTAGCTTCGACCGTCGAATTGAATCACTGTTCTTGTTAGCAGGGCATCAAACCAAGCAGCAAACTATTCACATTCTCGACTATAACCTGCGCGACAACGTGAATGCCTATGAAATGCAGGAAGATGGCGACTATGTACATTGTGAAACCAATGGCGAAGCACCGTTCAACAGCCATGAGAAATTCTTTGAAGTGACGGAGGAAATTGTAGAAAGCGCGCGCTTATTTTAATTGCTTATAAAATCCGACATGCAAAAAATCGTTCTCGTTCTTTTTCTGTTCATTTTCTCTTTGCCATCCATTGCCCAAACAGTACAGCCACCCAAGGACATTACGACTTTGCTGGCCGAACGGGATAAATTGTACAAGGAATATATCTATTACAAAGACCAAAAAAGCTCTTTTTGGGGTACACAGTCCAAGAATGATCTGCGCCAGGTGATAGATATCCTCAAAGGGATTATTAGCAAAGACAGTGAACTGGTGGAATTGGTACGGGTACAAGGGCTCAGAAAAGAGTCTAGCTATATTGGGCAAAGCCGCGAAATAACCGACCGAATATATGCCCTGAACGAAGAAGCTGAAAAGCTCCAGGTTCAGTTGGGCAAGCAGCGGAAGCAATTAGCCGAAACAAAGGAGGAGCTAGCACATGCAGACAACAGTAGCTCCAGCTTTAAAATCCTGTCGCTGGTACTGGCCCTGGTGGTGGCTGGACTGATTTTTTACATCCGCAAAATTCGATAATCCCCACGAGTCCGTTACCTTTGCGGACTTCATCAGAATTTGCCAGCTAATGCTGAAAACATCGCTACCTGAACGGGAAATTAACCTACAAGACTATACTTACGACTTACCCGAAGACCGTATTGCGCGGTTTCCGCTGTCTGAGCGCGATCAATCCAGATTGCAGGTCTATCAGAACGGAGCCATTAGCCATAACCGTTTCGACCAACTGAGTGACTTTATTCCGGCAGGCACGCTGCTGGTTTTTAATAACACCCGCGTAATTCCTGCCCGGATGCATTTCCAAAAGCCTTCGCTCAACGGAATTGCAGGAGCGATGATTGAGGTGTTTTTACTGGAACCTGAAGCCCCGAGTCGTGTCCTGAGTGAAGCCATGTTAGCTACCGGCGCTTGTACCTGGCATTGCCTGATCGGCAACAAAAAACGCTGGCGCTCTGGCGACAAATTGACCAGCCAACTGTTGTTCAATGGAATAGCGATTGAATTAAGTGCGGAATTAGTTGATCCCAAGGCCGATCTGGTACAAATTACCTGGCAGAATCAAGCGGTTGCCTTTGCCGATATTATCCGCCATTTTGGAGAAATGCCCCTGCCACCTTATATCAAGCGAAAAGCAACCCAGGAAGACGAGGAGCAGTACCAAACGATTTACTCCAAGCCAGAAGGAGCGGTAGCAGCACCAACGGCAGGTCTGCATTTTACCGAAAAGGTGTTAGCCGACCTTTCGACCAAAGGCATTGCCACCGATTTCCTCACCTTGCATGTAGGCGCGGGTACTTTCCAACCGATTAAAGAGGCCAACGTGTGGCAACACCCGATGCATTCTGAGCAAATCGTCTTTACCAAAAATAATCTACAAACCTTGTTGGCGCATTTGCCACAGGTATTTGCGGTGGGTACAACCTCGCTCCGAGCCTTGGAAAGCATTTACTGGTTTGGGATAAAGTTATTGGCTGAAAAAGATCGAAACACTTCTTCCTTAATAGAATTTAAAATAGACAAACTTTTTCCTTACCAATTTGAAGAGGCAACTTTGCCTTCGGCTCCAGCAGCGATCCAGGCAGTATTAGCTTATATGCAGGCCCATGGCTGGCAACAAATCGTTGGGGAAACGGAAATATTGATGGTGCCTGGCTATCGATTCAACGTAGGCAAAGGCCTGGTAACCAACTATCATTTGCCCGGTACTACGCTGATGCTGCTGGTTGCAGCCTTCATCGGTAACGACTGGCGGCGGGTATACCAGGAAGCTTTAGCCAATAATTATCGCTTCCTAAGCTACGGAGATTCCTCCCTATTAATCCCTTAACTTATTGAGTAGCTGATGCTCAATAGAAACTTACTCAATGCTTTTACAATGAAAAATCTTATTGAAGAATTACGCTGGCGTGGAATGATTCACGACGTGATGCCGGGCACCGAAGAGCAACTGAACAAGGAGATGACTGCTGGCTACGTTGGTTTCGACCCCACAGCGGCTTCTTTGCACATTGGCAACCTGGCCACCATTATGCTGCTGAAACAGCTACAGCTAGCCGGACACAAGCCTTTTGCCTTGGTTGGCGGTGCCACTGGTATGATTGGCGATCCGTCCGGAAAGTCATCAGAGCGGGAATTTCTGTCGGAAGAGGCGTTGCGTCACAACCAGGAATGCATTCACCGCCAACTGAGCCGGTTCCTGGATTTCGACTGTGGAGCTAATTCAGCTGAACTGGTCAATAATTACGACTGGTTCAAGGACTTCAGTTTCCTGACCTTCCTACGCGAAGCAGGCAAGCACCTGACTGTAAACTATATGATGGCCAAAGATTCGGTAAAGAAGCGGCTGGAAACGGGTATTTCCTTCACCGAGTTTTCTTACCAACTGCTGCAAGGCTACGACTTTTACCATTTGTACAAACATAAAAACGTCCGCCTGCAAATGGGTGGCTCCGACCAGTGGGGCAACATTACTTCTGGTACTGAGCTGATCCGCCGGAAAGACAGCGGAGAAGCTTTTGCTCTCACCACCCCATTGATTACCAAGTCCGACGGCACCAAGTTTGGCAAGAGCGAAGGCGGCAACGTCT
>JAZKGK010000023.1:0-3134 GCA_040385915.1 Bacteroidota bacterium | reverse complement strand
GTTCTGGCTCAAGGTTTCGGATGACGATGCATCCAAGTTATTGCGCGTGTTTACCTTGCTTTCCCAACTAGAAATCGAGGCACTAGAAAAAACCCACGCAGAAGCGCCTCACTTGCGGACGATGCAAAAAGCGTTAGCCAAAGAGGTAACCATTCGCGTGCATTCGCTGGAGGACTACGAAACGGCGGTGAAGGCTTCGGAAATACTGTTTGGCAAAGGCACAATCGATACCCTAAAAAGTATCAACGAAGCCACGTTCCTGGCCATTTTCGCTGGTGTACCACAGACAGAAATCAGCCGGACAGATTGGGAAACCTCCAAAGACATAGTGGAATTGCTTTCTACGCTTACGCAGGGGCAAGTATATGCGTCGAAAGGTGAAGTACGCCGGGCTATTACGGGCGGAGCAGTGAGCATTAACAAAGCCAAAATTGAAACCGCTGAGCAAACTGTAGATTTTGATTTACTGCAAAACCGTTATTTACTGGTACAAAAGGGCAAAAAAAACCACCTGATTAAGGTAGTAGATTAAGTTAATTCTATTTTGTCATTCTGGAAGAATCTTGCCGGTAACTTTTCCAAATGATCTTTTGTGGAAGTGGTCAGCAAGATTCTTCCAGAATGGCAATAAACAAAAAGCTCCGTGGCGTCGGGTTTAAACCCGACGCTACGGAGCTTTTTCAACTGGAGCAATGACGAGTTTAATACACCCGGCCAAGCTTGTCTACGATCATTTTCTTCATTTCCAAGGGCACGATAGCACCTTGCCTCTTGTAGATTTTCTTGCCTCCTGGCTCGATGAGTAGCGTATAAGGCAGCGCGCCTTGCCAGTCAGGATCAATTAGTTCGATGAGTTTATACATGTCGGTTGAATTAAACAGGTAATTTTTGCTGGAAGCCTGTACTCGCTTCAACGTAGCCAAGGCCTTGTCTTTCTTATCAGGCTTGTCGGCGCTAATGGTGATCAATTCGAAATCCCGGTTGCGGTACATGCGGTTAATGGTCACAAATTCGGGTAGTTCAATTACGCAAGGACCGCACCAGGTTGCCCATACGTTGATTAAGCGGGTTTTGTCGGTATCGTTTTTAAGTAGTGCCTGCAAACCGACATCGGCAATCAATTCCAGGCTCACTTCTTCTTTGGCCCATTCAGCCAAGCCTTGTTTCGCACCAGCCTCTTTTTCTTTCCACTTCACCGAACAACCAAAAGTTTTGGTGGTTTCTACGGCCACGGGCTTTCCGGCTAAAAGCGCATCAATCGCATTACGGGCATCTTCTGCATGGGCTGTCCCTGGTTTTTCGGAAGCATCTAATCGGCCTCGGTAGCGAAGTTTTCGCTCTTTGTCAAAGATAAACGCGTGTGGCGTAGCAGCAGGCCCATACACCAGCGACATTTTTTCGGTCTCGCCGTCAAACAGATAAGGGAAGTTATAGCCTTTGTCTTTCGCCCGGATTTTCATTTCTGCAAAGCTATCGCCCAAATCTGTGTAGCCCAGTTCGTCCAGCCGAATAGCTTGCGGATCGTTGGGGGAAACGGCTACTACGGCCACTCCTTTGCCTTTATAATCATTGACCAAACCTATCATACGATCTTCGTAAGCCTGTGCCGTCGGACAATGGTTGCAAGTAAAGATGATGACCAACACTTTGGCCTGGGCAAAACTTTTCAGCGTATAGTTTTTCCCATCAATACCCGGTAAGTTAAAATCAGGTGCATGAGAACCAATCTCCAGGATTTTTGGATCGGCAGCAAAGGAGGAAGACATCAGCAGCCATAAGAGAGGCAGTAGCAAAGTGCTTCGACACTGGTTTAATAGGGAGCACAAAATTGTTTTCATAAGCATTTTCAGATTGTCGATGAGCAATGCAATGAGCCTATTTGATTAAAACATTTGCTTTCTGAGCTTACTTTCCAAACAGGGAAGAGAACAAGCCGCCCTTTGATTTAGCCTCATAGCCAGCACCTTGAATAAGTTTGACAACTTCCTCCTTATTCAGATCGTCTGCAGTTACGACTTCCAGGGGGCGGTTAGGGTCGGTTAAATCGACCTGAAAACTAGCAATACGAGGCTCTTTTGCAAAAGCATCTACTATTTTGGCCTCACAAGCACTACAACGGATATTGGTATTGAAATGATAAGTATGCATAATAGCTAAGTAGATTTTAGTTGTTCATTGTTAATTAACTTGCAAGTTGTTAATTGCATGTATTCATTGCAAGTTGCTTATTGCTCATTGTTAATTATTCATTGAAAAGTGGTTATTCAGGAAAACATCTCGCTTCAATCTTATAATACCTTTGGCATCGAGGCCAATGCCCGCTACTTTGCCGAAGTTCATACAGTTCAGGAATTGCAGGATTTGCTTTCCTCTCCTATATACGGCGCTATGCCCAAACTAGTGTTAGGAGGGGGAAGCAATATTCTCTTTACCCGTGATTTTGATGGATTGGTATTGAAAATAAACCTGCTGGGTATTGAGACAACCCACGAAGATGCCGACCACAGTTGGGTAAAAGCCGGCGCTGGTGTAGCTTGGCATACATTGGTACAATATTGCATTGATAATGAACATGCTGGCATAGAAAATCTTTCTCTCATCTGGGGAACGGTCGGCGCAGCTCCTATGCAAAACATCGGGGCGTATGGCGTAGAAATCAAGGATGTATTTGATGAGTTAACTGCGATCCACGTACAAGACGGTACCCTGCGCACTTTCCGCCATGCCGACTGCCACTTCGGCTACCGCGAGAGCGTATTTAAACATGAACTAAAAGGCCAGTACATCATCGTCAGTGTAACATTGCGGCTAAACAAGCAACCCGTTTTCCACACGACTTACGGAGCCATTCAGGATACTTTGCAAGAGCTGGGCGCAGAGCTTTCTATCCGAAACATCAGCGAGGCCGTTTGCCGTATCCGCACCAGCAAACTCCCCGACCCGCACCAGATTGGTAATGCCGGAAGCTTTTTCAAGAACCCAGAAATCAGCCAGGAAGATTTTGTCCGCCTCAAAAGCGAGCATCCAACCATTCCCAGCTATCCGGCACCAGAGGGAAAGGTAAAGGTTCCGGCGGGCTGGCTTATTGAACAGTGCGGCTGGAAAGGCAAACGCGTAGGTAATACGGGCGTTCA
>JAZKGK010000022.1:0-4115 GCA_040385915.1 Bacteroidota bacterium | reverse complement strand
GTAAGCTAGTGCAAGTGGATTGAGATTCTAGGCACATTCAGCTCCTTAGCGTAGGCCTTAAGGCCTACGCTAAGGAGCTGAAGCCTTTACACAAAATGCTTGCTAAAGAAATCCAGGGCATTGGTGGTCATAAAGCGGCTGACAATTTCTTCTTCGTGTATTTTATTCTTTGACAAAGTGAGTGCGTTGCTGGCAGTCATATAATTGTGGGCGTGCATCAGCAGGTAGGTTTCCAAGTCAGGCATATCCTCGTGCGTCCAATAGCCGTTGATGGGGTCGATAATACCGTCAAAATCGGTTCCCAAGCATATATTTCCCCAAGCAAATAGCCCATTACTGTCGAGTAGTTCGGCAATATGCCGGATCTGATTCCATACCAGGGCAGACCAATGGTACAGAATCTTGGTGCGTTTCAGATGCCCACGCGCTTGTTGTAAGGCACTTGGACTGCCAATTCTCCGCTCGTCCAACTGAACGCCAAACAAGCCATCAGACATAGCCAGCCGCAGAATTTCTTCGTCCGAGAAGTTGATGTTATGGTCGTAAAATTGGTGCTTGTCCGACTCATTGCCCCGCACACAGCCGTGGCTCACCACAATGGGGATTTTCTCTCCCGGATAGCGGCTATCCAATAGCGCAAAATACTGGTTGCGAGCCTCTTCGCTCATATGCTTAATGTCAATCAGGATGCGTTTGCCGTGCGTATTGTCCAGCAGTGCATCCGCTACCTTCAGACCCAGGGGCGTAAAAGGAGTGCCTAAGTGCTCGCTTTGGTCAAGCAGGTTACTAACGAAACCTTCCAGACTCTTGGCGTGTCCGCAAAGCTGGTTGTAGAAGTGATGCGCGAATGTGATAAAGAAAGGGCGATGTTCCCAGTTTTTGACTGCTTGTATATTGGCAAACAGCTTCGTTTCATCCGTAATGGCATCAATGCCGCAGCCAAAAGCGTGTGCCCCTTCGAAGGTAATCATTACAGCGATCGTTTCTACTGGCGGATTGGCTTTTGGTTGGTTAGTTGGAAACTGGTTGTTAAGTGCCGCCTGTAATTCCGTGTAGTTTTTGACCAATACATATTTGTACGCTCTTCCATCGGTAAGGGTGATAGGGCGGTTATGAAGCTGTTTCAAGAATTCGTACTCATCCTTCAAATCCTGGAAGTAGTCTGCGTTCGTAGAGGCCTGGATGTGATTGATGCGCTCACGCCCCATTTCCAGCACAAAATCCATTGGCAAGTCAGATGGTAGACCAGTGCCCAGGCGGTTTACACAAAAGCTTTTCTCTAGCGGATAGAGGGAAACGCACATAACCCGCACATCGCCATAAGCGCTGGAAGAGAAATCACTTTGGGCAAACTTCGTAACCGAAATCAGGTAGTTGGCTAATTTATCGAATAGCGTGGGCGGATTGTAATACCAAATGCTGTCTTTCTTCTTCCGGTTGGCATTATTGACTTTATTGTTAGAGAAGCTTTTTCCGAAGGGCTTCATTGTGGGATGACAATGAATATTGACGTAAAAATTGTTCATCATATAAGTTTAATGGGGAGATAAATAGATTAGGGTTGTATTGTTCTTGATAATCAAGTGGTTGTAATTACACAAGAAATCGTCATTGCCAGCGCGAGCGAAGCAATGACGATTTCTTATGAATAGCCTTTCGGTATAGTCTATTTAAACACTTTCTTCAGCAGTTCGCTGGTGCGGGCGGCTGGGTTGGCCCGAATGTTGGCTTCTTCTCCTTCAACCAACGTAAACATCCCGTCGATGGCTTTTTGCGTGGCATATTCGGCCAAGTTCGGATTTACCTTTTTCACCAGCGGAATTTTGTTGTAGGAGGTAATCAGGTCGGCGTAAAGCTTGGTAGCGTTCACCTTATCGAGCGAAGTCTGGATCACGGGTGAAAAGGCCGCAGTCAGGTCTGGTGTAGTGGTTCGCTTCAAATATTGAGTAGCCGAGTTCTTTTCGCCGCGTAAAATTCCCATGGCATCCTGTACATTCATGCTGGTAATGGCTTTGACAAAGATCGGTTTAGACGAACTGGCGGCATCTTCGGCAGCCCGGTTGAGCGAAACCACAAATTCATCTACTTTGTATCCCATTCCAACAGAGCGTAGCTTTTGCTCCACATTTTGTACTTCGGGCGGAAAGGGGATTTTGATCTGTGGGTTTCCCAGGTAACCATCCAATTTGGACGCTTGATCGGAGCCTTTGGAAGCACCCTGGCTCAGCGCTTCTTTCAAGCCATTGGCTATATCTTCTGAACTGAGACCTGTTCCCTTGCCGGAAGCGGCATCTTTTGCCTTTTTAAGTAGATTCATCTGCGCAAAGCTGGCTGAGGTTGTCAGCGTGAGCAGGCAGGCAAGAATTAATAACCGGGCATTTTTCATATACAATTGGAGTAAAATTTTCAACTTAACAGAAGGCAAATCTACTTGCTGAAAGAACGAATTAAAGCAGTAATAAAGTGTAAGAGTAGTCAGAGGTAAGAAATCTATCATTTTTCCAGATAAAAGGAACGTGTTTTTCCAGGGAAAATATGATTGCAAGCAACACCAAGAGATATGATGGAAGAGATTTTTTCTGCCATTGCTTGTTTGTAACAACTGAATACTGAAATTTGGTGCTTGCAATGGGTGAATTTCCCTTTCTGGAGTAGTTCATAGGTAAAAGGACGGAATAAGGAAATTTGTTTTTTTATGGTTCATCCGTTCAAGAAATACTTTAGAGTCGTGTCACAGCTAAATAATATACCCCTGTTTTGCCTACCTTATGAATCCAATTCCGCCCTTCTCTCAGCAGCGTAAAATCAGTTTGACGGAGGCTTTGACTCGATTGCCTGGCCCCAATGGAGAGCGTTTTGCTTCGGTTTTTGAGCACGGCAGTTTCTCCGCCGAGGTGTATGCTCCCCAAGGAATAGATCCGCAACAGCCCCACACGCGTGACGAAGCGTACGTGGTAGTGAAGGGAAGTGGGGAGTTTGTCAATGGAGAAAGCCGGCTTCTATTCCAGGCGGGCGATATGCTTTTTGCTGCCGCTGGTGAAGTACACCGTTTCGAAAATTTCTCGGACGATGTGGTGGTTTGGGTCATTTTCTACGGCCCCGAAGGAGGAGAAGCCAATGCCAGTCAACCGTAGCTTATTAGCACGGTTTTTATTATTCACCTAACTATCTAACCAATCCAATTCTACCATTTATGAAAAAAAGCATTCTATTGCTAGTGACCACGTTCGGTTTCATCGGAAGCCTTTTCGCGCAAGCGCCACCAAAAGCACACCCTCAGACTTCGGGCAAAGGTTGGGTGTCTCTGTTTAAACCTGATTTATCCAATGCGGGTTATCCGGCGGGCGTTTGGAGTGTGACCAAGGGTGAATTGACGGCCACCGAAGACAAATGGATTTGGACTACAAAACAATATAAGAACTTTGTGCTGGATCTGGAATTTAAGACAGCTCAGGGCACCAACAGCGGCGTAATCGTCTATTGCACGGACACGGCCAACTGGATTTCCAACTCAGTAGAAATTCAGATTGCCGATGATTATTCTGAAGAATGGTCGAAAGCGGCTCCTACCTGGCAATGTGCTGCCATATTTGGCCGACTAAGCGCGAAGAAGCACCAAGTGGTAAAAAAGCCAGGCGAATGGAATCACTATACCATTACCTGCCAGGGTCAGAAAATTTGGATTATGCTCAACGGGCAAATGGTCACGGAAATGGATATGAGCAAATGGACTTCTGGCAGCAAAAACCCGGACGGCTCTGATATCCCTTCCTGGCTCAACAAGCCCCTGGCCGAGCTGCCTACGCATGGCGTTATCGGTTTCCAGGGCAAACACGCTGGTGCCCCCATCTGGTTTCGCAACATCAAGATTAAGGAACTGAAGTAGGCCGCTGATATGCTGATTTGCTAATGTGCTGATGATGGATTATTGTACAATTATGACTTAATCAGTCTCAAATAAATTCCCAGCGGTCAAACTTGGCGGCTTGGCCGAGATACTGGCCCTGGGCATTTATTATATTCCATAAAGTGACATCAATAATGTAGAAGCGCTTGCCATCGCTGCTCTGGCGGGTGCCCTGGTAATTTTGAATAAGCCCTTGTTTCTTGGCATT
>JAZKGK010000021.1:1747-21372 GCA_040385915.1 Bacteroidota bacterium | reverse complement strand
TCATCTGTTTAAGTGTGTCGTCGATTACCGCTTGATCGCCGCTGGCGAGTTGCTCGGTCAGCCGGGCGAGTTCGGAAAGGAATGGTAAAAGCCAGCAATACGCCAGCAATAGTGGCATGCACGCCCGATTGAAGCATGCAATACCACATAACCAGCCCCAGCAGCAAATAAACGCCCAGCCGCCTTACGCGCAACTGATTGAATAATAACAACAACAGAAATATGCCACCAGCCGCCAGCAAATACGATAATTGAATGTGGGAGGTATAGAAAAAAGCGATCACCAATACGGCTCCCAGGTCATCTACGATGGCGAGTGCGGCCAGAAAAATCTTTAGCGAGGCCGGTACGTGCTTGCCCAGTAAAGAAAGAATGGCCAAAGAAAAGGCAATGTCCGTAGCCATCGGGATAGCCCAGCCTGAGGAAGTAGCAGTACCCCCATTGAAAAGCAGGTAGATAAGCGCAGGACAAATCATGCCGCCTAGCGCTGCCATAATGGGCAACAGGGCTTTTTTGCGGCTAGAAAGTTCGCCTTCCAATAGTTCGCGTTTAATTTCTAAACCCACCACCAGGAAAAACACTGCCATCCAGCCGTCATTTATCCAATGGCCCAGCGATTTCTCTAGTTTGAAGCCGCCAAATACCACGTTAAACTCACTTTCCCAGAAATGCAGAAACGGCTCTTGCCAGGCACTATTGGCCAATACCATTGCCAACACACTACAAAGCAATAGAATAATTCCACTGGATTCTTCCAGCGCGATAAACTGGCCGAAAGGATTAATTAGGGTTTTAACAATGCGTTGAATCGGGTTTGTTTGCTTTTTCTTATGCATAGGAATAGTAGATTCAGCCTTAGGTCTTTTTTCAGCACCCAAGATAAGGCTTCTTTGAAATTATCGCTAAAAAAGTGCCTTTTGACCAAATCTATTGGGCATTCTTTTTATATTACCCAGTAAGTTGTGGAGTTTGGAAGTTGGAGCGTCGAAAATCCAACCCTTCTCAATTCCTCAACATAATTAACATCAAACGAACTACAAAATGAAAGAGCATCAATATACTATCCGAACAGAATGGACTGGAAATAAAGGAAGTGGCACTTTCCATTACGCCTCTTATGACCGAAACCACATTATTTCAGCAGCTCAAAAAGCGACCGATATCGCTGGTTCCTCCGACCCGTCCTTCCGTGGCGACCGAACCAGATACAATCCAGAAGAGTTATTTCTTTCTTCTTTGTCAGCTTGCCACATGCTGTGGTATCTGCATTTGTGTACCGTAAACAGCATTATTGTCACTGACTACGTAGATAACGCCACAGGCATCATGGAAGAAACGGAAAACGGGGGTGGGAGATTTACCGAAGTTGTACTGTACCCGGTAGTGACGGTATCTGACGAAAGCATGATTGAAAAGGCCAATGCGCTGCATCACGAAGCCAATGCCATGTGTTTCATTGCGAATTCGTGCAATTTCCCCATCAAGCATAAGCCGACCGCCAAGAAGTAAATGACTAAGCGATACCTTATACTAAACCCAGCAGGTTTTTAAAAAATAGTGGCATAGTTATGGATTTGTCGCGCTAGCAGCATCTATTGGACAAAGTACTAAAATCTCTTTTCTATTTAGCAAACCTATGGCAAATTCCTACACTTTCTCTTACCCAGCAACGACTTATCAACCTTCTCGTTTCTCTGTAGAATACCCCGTCAGTATTGGCTGTAGTTTGGCATTCGTGCTCAACCATTATAAGCTTACCTACCTCCACTGCTCCTATCCACTACCAACTACTAATCATTTATTTTAGCCATCATATGTTACGGCACAACCTTCTACTGATCTACCGGAACTTCAAGCGGTTTAAAAGCACGTTCTTTATCAACCTGATTGGCTTGTCTACAGGGCTGGCCTGCCTCGTATTGATTTACCTGTGGGTAAATGATGAACTCCACTTTGACAAATTCCACCAAAAAGACAGCCGCCTTTTTCAGGTGATGGAACACAAAACTCATGCTGATGGTATCGTCACTTCACCGGAAACGCCTGAACTGTTGGCGGAGACGCTGGCCGAAGAAATGCCGGAGATTGAATACGCTGCCGTTAGTACGCCTCCATCGTGGTTTCCGCAAATTATGCTGTCGGTCGAAGGCCAGGGGAGCGCCGCCCGAAACATCAAAGCCGCCGGGAATTTTGTTGGCAAAGACTATTTCAATGTGTTCTCCTACAACCCCGAATGGGGCTCAAATATCCGGTAGTTGGCAAAGTCATTCGCTTGGACGACAGGAACGTAGAAGTAATAGGGGTGGTCAAAAACTTTCACTTTCAATCGCTTCACGAGGCAGTAAAACCTTTATTTTTCGGGCTAATGACCGAAGGCACAAGCACAATTATGGTTAAAATCAAGGCCGGATCGGAAAGAGAAACCATTGAGAGGCTTCAGCAATTCTATAAGGAATATAACCCCGGCTTCTCTTTCGATTACACATTTATGGATGAAGCATATCAGGCTCAATATGTGGCTGAAAAGCGGGTTTCCGTCTTAGCCCGCTACTTTGCCGGGCTAGCCATCCTGATTTCCTGCCTGGGTCTGTTTGGCTTAGCCACCTTTACTGCCGAAAGAATGCGGAAGGAAATTGGTATTCGAAAAGTATTTGGCGCCAGCGAGGCAAGCATCATCTATCTCTTGTCAGGTGGCTTTACCAAGTTGGTTTTCGCCTCCATTGTCATCGCATTACCCATCAGTTATTTCATCACCAAACATTGGCTTGACGACTTTGCGTACCGAATAGAATTACAGTGGTGGTACTTTATAGGCGCTGGATTTCTGGCCTTAGTAGTCGCCTGGCTTACCGTGGGCACGCAAGCCGTCAAAGCCGCCCGGATCAATCCGGCAGTCTGCCTCAGAGATGAGTAGCGAGAGGAGTATACATGCAGAGGAGTAGAAGAAATTATAAAAGCAATAGAACTTATGAAAAAACAGGTCATTATCGTGCTACTGGCCCTACTAACATTTGGCGAGTGTACGCAGGAAAAACCTAACAACAGTGGCAAAAAACCCACTGCCCCAGACGCTATCTTGTCATCCGCAACAACTGCTTCTGCTCTGGAGGAAGATGCTTGTGAGGCAGGAACACAAAAAGCAAAAGCCGATGAAGCCAAAGGGATTATTGGCTACTACTTCTGGGGAATAGCGACGCCACCATTTGCCCGGGTACTGAAAGAAAAATACGGCTTTGTCATTCATTCAAAGGGATGCGTAATGAATGAGACTGAAGGCAAAGAGTGGTCGTGTTACAACGCATACATGGATGAAGTAATCAAGAAGAAATACCAGCAGGACATTATTGGCTTAGAAAGCAAAAAATCCCACCTAGAAGATTCAGCCCGTGTAAAGGCAAAGAAAGAAGAAATCACTAAAAAGTAAATCCTATTTGTTAGCCGCCAATGCTTCTTTTTACGCTTTTACATTAGGTTATTCAACAGAACATAGCCAATGGAATGGGTACTGCTTCTAGGTGTAGAATTAGGTTCGGGATCTTTAAGCGCCTTATCGGGCAATCAGTATTTTTTGTTGAATGCTTTTTTCATTACTCACCAAACGACTCACGTACATCCCCGCTGGCCAACTGCTGCCGTCTACTTGGAAAGAATAGTCTTTGCTCGCCTCCGCCTCATCAGCGAACATCTGCCTTACCAATACGCCGCGCATGTCATATACTTCTAGGGTAGCAAATGCCGTTTCTTCTACCCTAAACGAAAGCGTGATTCGGTCGGCAAAGGGATTGGGGCTGGCTGACAAATGCAAGGCTCCTCCGTCATCTTCCCTACTGCTATACGCAATAGCAACCGCAGAACGAGTAGCCACTGAAGGCAAGGTTAATTGCCAATGAGAGTTGAGAAAGCTTCCATTCAAACCACCGACAGCCAATAACTTACCATTGATAAGCGTCGCTGCCAGGCCTCCCACAGGCGAAGGTAAGGCTGAACCTGTTTCCCAAGTATTGGTAGCGGGATTATACATTTCTACTGTGTTAAAAAAAGGGCCTGTTAGCGGCAGCTTACTGCCTTTTCCCCCAATAATATATATTTTCCCATCGGCATTCTTTGCCGCAGCAAATTGCGCCTTCGGAATGGGCATCGGTGCGCCGGTAGTCCAGTTATTGTTAGCAGGATTATAAATCTGCACTAAGTCGGTCAAGGCACCGGTAGCAGTACGCCCCCCAAAAAAATATATTTTACCATTATTTCCCATGATAGCTTGGTGTTGCGTTACCGGAGTAGGCATATAGTTTTCGGTCCAGGTGTTGGTAGCGATATCATATATCTGCGAATAATTATTAAGCCAGCCACCTGCGTCCCCCCCAAACACGTAAACTTTGCCATTAGTGGTGGCAGTGGCTGATGCTCCCCAAACACCCACGGGCATATCGGCCAAAGCAGTCCAGGCGTTGGATGCTGGATTGTAACGGTAAGATTGAGTATGATAATTACCAGCGCCATAGCCGCCAAACAGGTAAATCTGATTGTCTGAACCAAGTACGTAACTCATTCCACGGGTAACCATCGGTATAGATGCCGCAGAAGCCCAAGTCAACGTGTTGGTGTTATAGCATTCCATAGCGTTGAGCTCCGAACTGTTGGCACCACCAAAAGCATACACTTTGCCACTGGCCGTAAGCGCAACTGCTCCATGTTGCGTACGCGCCGTAGGCATGGGTGCTTTTGCCTGCCAGGCCGAGTTGGCGAGTGCTATGGTTATGTTTACCGCCGAGCTGGCAGTATCGCTGTTGGTTATTACTTGGATACGGCCAGACGTAGCCCCTGCTGGTACGGTGGCAATAATCAAGCTTTCTCCCTCATGGCTAATAATAGTCGCCTGCTTTCCATTGAAACGAACGGCTTTCACTTGCTTAAAATTGACTCCCCTAATAGCTACCCCTGCTCCTACGGGTGCATTCGCTGGTGCAAAGCTGGTAATGGTAGAAGCAGTACCATAATTGAAATACTTGACCGTAAGCAAATCGTTGCCTGACTGGTCGACAGAAGAAGCCCCAGACACAAAGACGTTTCCAGCAGCATCTACAATCACGCAACTCGCTGCTGAATATTCTGCAAATCCACTGGAATAAAAGATTTCCCACTGTTTTTGCCCGGCATTATTGTATTTAAATGTGCCATATTTACCATCGTAATTGCCTGTTACATACACATTGCCCGCCGCATCCACAGCCAGGGCTTTGCTATAAATATTGAAGTCTCTTTGCAAAGCTACCCATTGCTTTACCCCTGCCGTATTGTACTTGATGGTAGCATACTCCCAGAAGGGAGCTTCGTTAGAATCGTTGTACGACGAACCAGTAATGTATACATTGCCCGCTCCATCTACCACCAACGCACTTACCTGATCTCTACCGCCTCCGGGAGACGCATCGTAGGTAGTGACCCACTGTTGTACCCCGGCAGGCGTATATTTTAAGGTTACAAAATCGCCGCTAGCACCTCGGTTGTATTTGGCCGTTCCGGTGATGTACACATTCCCAGACGCATCCAGTGCAATTGCGGTAGGTTCATCGTTTGTATTGCTGGGACTGTAAACTTTTGTCCACTGTTGTATACCAGCGCCATTATACTTCAGTAGAAGAAAGTCTGTAGTCAGGCTTTCTACCGTGATTTTTCCTAGTACGTACACATTGCCCGATGCATCGACCACCAAGGCGCTGGCAATACCGCTGGCGTAGTCTTTGCGCCATAGCAAAACCCCAGCAGGATTTAGTTTAAGCGTAACCACTTTGGTGGTCTGCGTGGTTGCCAGGTATACATTTCCTGCCTGGTCTACCTTCAGTGCAGAATTTACAAAACTGGGGAGTGTATTCTTGTCAGGGGTAAAAGCATAGCGCCATTGTTGCACGCCAGCAGCATTGTACTTTAGGGTAACAGAGGCCTGGTAGTTAGAAAAGGCACTTTTACCCATATAACCATAGCCTGTCACGTATACATTGCCTGCCGCATCTACCACCAGATCATATGGTTTATCATTGTTCTTCAGCGTCGGATCGGTGGCACTAGCAGGCGTATGATAACGCGATAGCCACTGTTGTACGCCCACACTGTTATACTTAATGGTGACAATATCGTTGCCCGTAAGGCTAGCCGACACGCCAGTCACGTAGAGATTACCCGCGCCATCGGTTACCATTTTCCTGGTTTCGTCCACGCCATTGGCATTGCCATTGTACCGCGCTGTCCAAGCCTGGATCGCCGCCTGTCCGAAAGTATCTGCTGCGGAAGTCAGCACACAAGTGAATATTATCAGTGCCATACCAACAATCCTGTGATAGGCAAGCACCGCAAAAGGTTGAGAAGAAAAAGCTAGAGAAAAAAGTAATTTTAATTTCATAGTCATAGGTATGAGCAGCGGTAGAACTGTCTTTTTTTTAAAATAGGGTGAATAATAGAGAAATAAATCAAGCATTTTACCCGGCTATCAAACGCGAATAGATTTACCAAGATATTAATAGACGTTTTCTCCCAATCCTAGTAAATAGTTTCATCAAGCGAAACATTTATTTTGATGCTTACTCGTTTGTGGATAAATGAGCAAATGAATAAATAAAATTTAACCCCTCAATCACCTGAACATGGGCTACAATTGCCAAAAATTCCTTATATTTCGCTTGCTGCTATTCACTAGCAGAAAACGTTCTGCATCGTTTGAAAAGCAGCATTAAGATAGCTCATCCCCTATTTTTAGCCCATCCTACTTAGCCTTATCTTAAAGAGAAGGCCAATTGGATGGATAATTTATCCTTGTATAGGTATATATTCGCCCCACGCAGTAGTGAATGAGTGAAAGTGGATAAGGCGTTTTTACTGATTTTTTTCTCTAACGTGGATGGCTTTGACACCCAGAAATATAGCTCAACCAAATATTGAATCAACCTTAGTGGCAACTCTACAACAAATGCCCCATCTAGGCAGCTGGGAGTTAAAAACAGAGGGCGATGAACTGACTTTCTCAGAAGAGTCCTTACGCCTACTGGGCATCATTTCTCTTGCCAAAGCGCCCACACTGGAACAATTCTACACTCAATTAAATAGTCAGGACATTAGCCTTGTACAACAATCTCTTCAGGCAGCCCTGCAAGAAGGCAAGCCTTTCCAGATAGATATACTTGCCGTTTTACCAGACAACACGTACCAATACCTACTCATGCAGGGTGCAGCCCTCTACCAAGGCAATCAGGTTACCCGCATCCATGGCATTTTGCTCAACATCAATGAGAGGAAGCAAATGGAAATGGCATTGGTGCAAGCCAAAGAAACAGCAGAATCCATTAGCCAATCCAAGTCCGAGTTCTTGTCAAGCATGAGCCACGAGATTCGCACGCCCATGAATGCCATTGTCGGCCTCACCGACATGATGCTACAGGAGGAGCTGAAGCCACATATCTTAGAAAACCTCCGCATGATCAAGTATTCGTCGGACAACCTGCTAGTGCTGATCAATGACATTCTGGATATTTCTAAAATAGAGGCCAATAAGGTTACGTTCGAGCAGGTAGAGTTCGACCTGTACCGCCAGATGCACGACCTGTCTCATTCCATGGGATTCAAAGCGCGAGAGAAAGCACTGCGGCTCAACTGCTATATTCAAGAAGGCTTACCTCAAGTCCTAATTGGCGACCCCTACCGACTCAACCAAATTCTGTTTAACCTCATCTCCAATGCCGTAAAATTCACCCACGAAGGGCAAGTAAACATTCGGGTTACTTCCATCGAACCCGTGAATAGTTTATCAGAGAAGAATAGAATCAATCTATTGTTTAGCATTGAAGATTCGGGGATAGGCATAGCTGAAGAAGAATTGAATAATATTTTCGAGCGTTTTGTGCAGGCTTCCTCTGCTACTACCCGCCAGTATGGTGGCACAGGATTGGGTTTGGCTATTACCAAAAGGTTGGTGGAGTTGCAGGACGGAGAAATCAATGCGACCAGCACCTTAGGAAAAGGCACCACTTTTACCATTGATCTATCTTTTACCGTAAGCGACAAAACGTCACTGGCTGCCCCCAAAGCCATCTCTACTGAAGCAAAAGATCTGTCGGGCGTACGTCTGTTGATGGTAGAAGACAATTCGCTCAACCAGATTGTAGCCAAAAGGCTCCTCAACCGGTGGAAAGCGGAAATCGAAATCGCCAATGATGGCAAAGAAGCACTGGAATTACTAGGCGTACAGGCATACGACGTAATCCTGATGGATATTCACCTGCCCGTAATGAATGGTTATGAAATCACTAAACTCATTCGTAAAGGAAGTGCTGGCACCTTAAATGCCCAGATCCCGATCATTGCCCTGACTGCCGATGCTTATCCTGAAACGAAAGAAAAAACGCGGCAGGCAGGAATGGATGACTGGGTAATTAAACCGTTCGAGCAAGATTTGTTCTACGAAGCCATCATCAGGAATCTGCCGCAGGTTGGAAAACAAGCAGTATTAGAAAAAAAACAATGAAGTGCTGATAGGAATATATCAGCACTTCTGCTTGCCTACGCTGAGTAGCATTCACAACAGAACGAACGCTCCGCTCAATTAACCGAAGGAAGCATTCCTCCCTCACCTAACACCTCGTCCAGCGCAATAGATTCGTGCGCTACCGATTCTTTTAAGGCCTCTTCTTGCGAATAGTACTCGCCATACACCACGAAGGTATCGTCTATAATAACTGTATCTACCGTTTCAGACTTAATTCTGGAACCGAAGGGAAGGCCATTTTCAATGTCATCATAATCTACTTCTATGGTAGACAGCAAGGATGATAACCCTTTCAAATCCGTTGAAAGGGGATATTTTTTTACAAAAAACAATTTTTTCATAGCGCTAAGAGATAAGTAAATGAATTGATAAGTTGAGGGATTGAGGGTGCATCGTTCACTCATCAACTTATTGCTTGCTGTATACGGACGATTGTGAGGCATGGCTATGTTCTCACTGTCATTGGCTCAGCCAGCACCATCCTCGATAGCCCAGCATTACCAATAAAAAGAGCCACGATTGGAAGTCGTGGCTCTTTTTATTAGTGCTTTGGCTGAGTGAACTAACGGGACGGTGCTGGCGTGTCTTTGACTTGGACCGGAACTGGCGCCTCTTCGCGTACCTTTTCGTTGAAGCCATTTCTCACCATTTTTCCCCAGCCTTTGTTATTCCGGAAGAGGCCAAAATTGCCCTGAATAGCCCACAGTACCGTAAGCGGGTGATAGAAAATAGGCTCCAGCAACACGGTTCCCAGCAATTTCAAAATATCAGTCCGACTTGGATACTGTCGATAAGTCATTTCTTCGTACACAATAGAAAAGACCGACACCATTACCGTGTAACAGTACAGCGTATAGAGCAGCTTGAAGAATACTTCCCAATTAACATAACCCATAATGGCCATGACGATGAAAAAGATAACCCCCAGAAATTCGATGATAGGAGCCATGAATTCAAAAATGAACCAAAATGGATGACTTAATACACCCAATAGCCCATAGCGTGGGTTAAAAAACAGCTTACGGTGAATCCAAAGCGTTTCGGCAGTTCCCCGCGTCCACCGGTTACGTTGCCTGCCCAAGTTGCCTACAGTTGCGGGTACTTCGGTCCAGCACAAAGGGTCTGGAATGTAGATAACGCGGTATTTTTTGCCTCTTTCCTGCATGTAGCGCCGCATTCGCACCACCAATTCCATGTCCTCACCAACAATGTTTGTATTATACCCACCGCAAGCAATGGTTATTTTTTTATCGAACATACCCAGTGCACCGGAAATGATGAGCAAGCCATTCAGTCGGCTCCAAGCCATTCGGCTCATCAGGAAAGTACGCAGGTACTCAGTTACTTGCACGGCTGGCAAGAATTGGTCAGGCACAATCGGCTTCACCAAACGGCCATCTTCCACTTCGCACGAGTTGGCAATCCGTATCACACCGCCGGTAGCAATTACTTGGTCTTTTTCTTCCAGGAAAGGTTTTACCATTTTCAATAAAGCCGACTGTTCAATGATACAATCGGCATCAATACACACCAGCAGGTCTTTCTGTGATACGTTGATACCTGCATTCAGGGCATCGGCTTTGCCCCCATTTTCCTTATCTACTACGACTAATTTATGGAAGCTTTTGTTGGTAGAACGATAGACAGCACTAATGGGCGTTTTTAGCTTTATGTGTTCATAAGCGGCAAAATCTACTTTTTCCAGGCTATATGCGCTGATCAACTTCTGCATAGAATCGTCCTTGCTGCCATCATTCACAAGAATTACTTCAAAATCGTTGTAGTAAATAGACAGGAATGAACGAACGCTTTGTACAATACTTTTCCCTTCGTTATAAGCCGGGACAATGAGCGAGACAGTGGGTGCCAGGGGTGAAGATAAAATGTATCCGTAATCGACGAAGCTATTTTTCTTCTTGTAAAAGATAAGTTCACGCGCCGAAAAAACACCCAGGACTACATTAATAAGCACAAAGCTCAACGCGAAATAGAAGATTCCGTAGTTGAAGACATCGTTGATTATAATAAAGAAACTTTCCATATTAAGTAGGTATTAGTCATTAGACGTTAGGCATTAGGTTTTAAATACTTATAACCTAATGCCTAACGTCTAATGACTAAGTGCTAATGACTAAACTAAATTCTTTCATCCTTCAAGTGCTTGATAATGCGTTGCAGGTCAGAATCTCCTTTTGCGGACTCGGTCAACACATCCATTCCCGGCTGCCCTGCCAGTAACAAACCTTTGGCCGCATTGAAAACGAGCGCAAACTGCGGGCTTTGCAAAGCATTATTCAGGAATATGACTGCATTGGCGGTTCCAATCCTGCCTAAAGCTATCAATATAGCTACTTGCTGGCCTTCGGGTTCGGTTGGGTAAATGTTTATCAAAGCCTGTTCGGCTTCGGCTACCTCCAACTCTCCTAATGATTTGATTACTTCAAGCCGTACTTTTTCATTAGGATGCGACAACAAGGCGATCAATTTGTCTGAAGCATCCAACTGGTTATAATAATTAACCATTTTGGTAACAAACAGCACCACAGAATCATTGGGGGAGGAAAGCCAGCGGCTAAAATCAGGAATTTTAAAATGCGGCGAATGACTAATCATGGCCAAAAGACTCACTTGCTGCCAATCCGTGATTTCCACTTCGGTGTTGTCCAGGAAAGAAAAGGGCGTTTCGCGATTCAACTTCAAATGCGCAATTTGCACTTCCAGCACCAGCACTGAGCTAGCGTGATTCAATAGCTTCGTAATGGCTGGCTCAGCTTCCGAAATACCCATTTGCGACAGTTCACGGACTGCTTTTGCTTTATCGCTCCAATTCGAGCGCTTGAGTGCTCGCTTAGCATCCTCATCAAAGCCTAGTTCGATGTAGAGATTCCGTAAAGTATTGGCGGTAGCACCCGAAAGGTTTTTGTGCAATTCCAGAATCAATTCCACCAATACGTGTCGGTTAAAACGCTTGGTTAATTCCTGGGCTTCAAAGTAGTCGGCTAGGCGCGCGGGGCTCGCTTTTACTTCCAATGGCGCGGTTGGCGCTTCTGCAACCAGCCATTGACCAGCGTCTGCTTCATTTTCAGCTTTCAGCTCTTCGGCAGGTTTTAAAAGATAGGCGGCCTCTGGTTCAGATTCGCGGCTATAGAGCAATTCGACCAGAATGTTCTCGTAGGCATGCTTCAATTCAGCGTGTTTTTTCGTTTTCCAACTTTGGCGTATCCGATTAACCACAATCAAGATCAGCATCAGGAATATACACACCACAAAGGAGGCCATAAAATAAAAGACCACCCGCAACAATTCCCGGCTTATCGGGTTCGATTTTCCGCTTGGCTGATAATGACTAAAAGCTTCCTTTGCCCGTTCAAAAGCATTGCCAGTCTTCTCTTTAACCAGTTTAAAATCCTCTGCTGGCTTATTAGCCAAGGAGTCGGATGGAAGAGAAAAAGCAGGCAAGCCGAACACTGCTACCAACCCTACGAGAAGGCAAGCCCGAAGTGTCGTAGTGACTAAGATGCGATATAATTGAGCTATTGACCTCAATAGATTTAAAATTTTTTCTGAATACCAATATGTAAGGTGTAGCGATTCCGGTATTTTCCTTCGAAATATTCTTCGTATTCGTACCAGCTTCCGCCCAATAAGTAAAACGAACGTCCTAAGCCTTTCTGAAAATCAATGGCTACCCGGCTGGAGTTAAGTCTTTGCAAGTCTATTTGCGTAGCCATAATTGCTACGCCCGGCACTACTCCCCTACTCAACGTAAGCATAACATAATTATCAGACCCAAAATACTTACGAGCAGAAAATTGCACCGTTGGGTTAATTTTAGCCGCATCAAAAGAGGCATAGCCACGCAGGGTAAATAAGAAGTCGCGGTAATATTTACTCAAACTAGCAGTATACAATAAGATACGCAGGTCAGGAAAGTTGAGTAATCGGGCTCCTGCCGATATTTCAAAGCCCCTGGGTAATTTCTGAAATAGCTCGGCTCCAAAACGGGTTCGCGGAAATAGCAGAATATCGTTTGAATAGCCCGCATTTAAATAAGCATACGTGCCTTTGCCCAGAATTGGAAACGCATCAATCTCTCCTTGCAAACCCGATTGATAACTGTTATCGACCATATTGAGTGGGCGGCTAGCGAAATTAACCCGGCCAATCAGGGTAAGTCGGCGAAAAAGGCGGCCATATTCCGCACTGGCCAAATGCCAGGGTTTAGTACCATCGTCGAACAGCGCCAGATAATAGCGCAAGGTAACGAAGTTATGCAAAGCCGATTTCTTCAGGATAGCAAGCAGTTTCAGTGCCTCTTCATTGGTAGGATTGATCGTCAATAAGCGATTCAACTCAATGGCGGCCAGCTCCGGTTCGTCTTTCAGAATAAATGCCCTGGCTTTTTTTAACAGAAAATCTTCGGAATTGGGAAAATACCCCAGCCCTATGTCGGCATACCGGATAGCGTCATCAGGATTTTCGGACCAAAGCCCTACGTCAATGATTGCATTGAGGGCATCCTCATTATCGGGGTCAACGGCCAACACTTTTTCCAGCTCCTTGCGGGCATTGGCATAATCCTTTTGCCAGGCATAGGTACGTCCAATCAGAATTATGGCATCGGTATAGCTGGGATATTCGGCTACAATAGCACTCAATAGCACCCGGGCTTCGGCGTATTGGGAGGCAAATGCTTTGGCTTGGGCTTCCTTAAAGGCAATGTCGGGAGAAGGCTTGTCCTGGGCGTTTACAGCAAAAACAACGCCCCATAACAAGCAAGTGAGAACACCATGCTTAAGGTAAAGGCGAATACACAGGGCAAAAAAAAGCAAGGGATTACAGCGCATTGTCGGACACCTTTAGTAGCTTTTTCACTCGGATAGATAATTCCGTTGGGCTAAAAGGCTTGGTAATATAATCGTCTGCACCTAAGTCAAAAGCCTCTAAAACAACATTTTCCAATCCTACTGCTGACAATACTATAACTGGAGTTTTCTTACCAAGTTTATTTTTTACCTGATTGACAATTTCTAACCCATTGTTAAAGGGCAGCATAATATCCGTAATAATCAAATCGAAATCCTCTAAGCCAATTTTAGCTAGGGCATCCCGGCCGTCCATGGCTCTTACAATAGTATACCCATCCTTTTTTAATCGGAATTCCAGCGCCTTTAACATTAGCTCTTCATCTTCAACTACCAATATTTTCATTGGAAAATGGTTATTTTATAATTCTTCGTTGGAAATAGGGCTATTGTAGACAAACATAAAGATATTTATTCGATATACATTATAAATATCCAATTGCTTCAAAAAAAAATCCCCTATTTTCATCAGACAAACGGCAGTATTGACAATGTAAAAAACGCTTATGTCCATTGCTTCAAAATAGGTATCGCTATACAAGGCTGTTGCTTCCCATACGTATTTGTCCCAGCGTTGTGCTCGCCTCGTGGTAATCAAACCTAACTAATTTCAACCAATACGTAACACTATATCTGCGATCAATGCTATAATTTACTTAGCTCTTCCTTTAACTCATTGGCGGAGGAAGTCATTATCTTTTCGATATTCTGGATCAAATACTTTATCCGATTTTCGTTGGCTTGCTCACGGCAAATATCTTCCAACTCCTTTGCGTCATCAGTCAACAGTTGAATGCCCATAAACTTGAAAGAAGATTTAGCTTTGTGTGCCACCTCTCCCAATTCAACCCAGTTTTTCTGTGCCTGGTACTTTAGCAAATTCTCTCCAATTACTGGCACTTGGCTCAGGTAATATTCGATCATTTCCCGAATAAAATCCTTGTCCCCGCTTGCCAAATCGTACAGGTGATCAAGGTTTATCTGACGGGTATCTTTCTTTTTAGTGTCCATCATAAACAAATAATGAGTTAATGGCTGCCGCTAGAAACTAGTTTCTACGCTTAGACAGCCTATTTATAACAGTTTTGGCAAGGGCGAGCAAAGTATTTGGTAATCCGAAGATAGGCTTACTTAAAAGGCAATTCAAATGGTTTCTAATCGAAACCTTAGCTATGTACTTTCACTCTTTCACAAAGAGAAAAAGGGAGTTAGGACAAGTTTGCAAAGGAGTGAACAAGTCGTTTATATTTCCTGGCTGCTACTTTATGGCTATGTAAGACATAAAAAAGCCGGACAAGTTAGGCTTGTCCGGCTACTGATTAGTTCTTGCTTTCTACTTAATTCAACAACTCATCGAAGGTAATAGACACGTAGTAAAGACCGCCAACGCTGGGGTTACCAAAGGCCTGACGATAATATTTGTTGAAGATGTTGGAGCCACCAATTTTGAAGATGGATTTGATCTTAGGAATCTTATAGCTAACCTGCGCATCGAAAGTGTGGTAAGCAGGCACGTTGTTTCCGTCAGCATCCTTCACTACATCACCGGCTGAGTCCAGCGCAAAAGACGACTGCCATACGAATGCTTGCTGGTAACGCCATGTGATATTGAAGCCAAGATTTTTAATTACATTCCGATTGCCGAAAGTAACATTAGTCCGGTATTTGGGTGTATTGAATTCCGTTACCGCATTGGCCTGGGCACTTTCCAGGGCATTGTAAGCTACATTACCCCCTACTTTATACCCTTTAGGAAGCACATAATCCAGACCCAAAGCCCATCCCTGCGAGGTAGTTTTGGAGGTGCTGCTGACGGGGAAACGATACACATTTCTGGTATTTGCAAAAAGCAAAGCTGCCGGATTTGCAGGACCACTGCTAGGTTTCGACTGAACAAAAACCTGTGCGTTAGAGAAGTTAGTATAGGAATTATAATAATAGTACGCATCCACAAATAATTTATTGGCAATCAGGCTCTTATACCCTATCTCATAACTTTGTACACGTTCTGGCTTAAACTCGGTGAACTGGTGCGATTTAAGTAAGCCAAGATTCATTTGAATCCCAATACCCCCAGCTACTTGCTGAACGGCAGCGGCAAAAGCCGCCGGATTGTTAGGCACTGTACCTGCTTGGACCATTCCTTGTACAATGGCGATAGCTTGCTGTAATACCTGAGGTGTGATAGCAGTATCACGAACCTTTTCACCAAAATCCTGTACATTCTGTCGGGGATAAATAGGGTTATTAACCATATTATATTTGTCCTGAAAAATGGGTAACCCCCCAATAAGCCGGGCTTGAGGCGTTGGTAAATCAATATACTGATCTTGAGTAGGGGGAATGCGGAAGCCAGTCTGATAAGAAACTCTGAAGTTATGGTTGTTGGCTACAGTATACACTGCCGATAAACGCGGGGTGAACTGTCCAGCAAAGTTTTGGTTTTTATCGTACCGTACTGAACCAGTTACTTTTAATTTATCGGCCAGTAGCTTCTTACTGCCCTGTACATAGCCACCAAACTCGCTGATTTTGTATTCGCTTCCGTCAGCCTTTTGCAAAAATAGAGTGCCTGCTGAGTTCAGATCATACAGTCGGTAGTTTGCACCAACAATCAACTCCATAAAGTGGATCTCTTTGCTGAAATTGTACATTCCCTCAATGTGGTATAGATTGGTTTTATCTGTAAAACGCGCACCAGAGGTAAGTACATTCGAGGAAATAGGTTTGCTAGTAAGGTCATCTTTTGCACTATTAAAATCATTGCTACCAGGAGCATAACGACCCTGATCAGCAAAATTTCTGGCGGCGAGGTGAGCTGCTGCCTCAGTCTGTCCCAGACTTCTAGCTTGTACAAAGGCACCTACATACTGTGGCAACCATAATTCACTAGACTTCCATCGTTCATTAATTAATTGCCCTAAAGTACCTGAAGCATAAGAATCACCTGATCTCTCCTGCGTAGTATACGCCCTTACAAAAAAGTTTGACCCGCGTACCTCCGCTTTAATCTGCGCTAATTCAAATCCCTTTAAAGAATAACGGTCAATTCCTGTATAAACCGTAGTCCCAGTTCCATAATTACCTTGGATAATTGCTTCTACATTGTCATTTATTCTATAATGCAGCCCAACATTCAATTTGAGGCTTTGGGTATTATAATTTACTAATTCTCTTTCCAAGTATCCTGTTCTAGAAATCTCCTGCTTAACGGGTACTAACGGAAGGGCTGCTGCAGGTAATACACCTGCTTTAATCATTAAGTCGGCAACATCGGACATTTGGTAGCCAGTTTCGTCTCCATACGTATTTACGCCATTATAATTGGGAATGGAGGGTAGCTTCCCCTCAGGCGCATTGGTTGCCAGATTATTCCGGTCGCGGTAATCGAGGGCGTGCCAGTCTTTGGCTGTGAGATAAGTAAAGTTTACTTTGAAGGCAAAACGGTTATTGAATGCTTTGGCATAACGAGCCGAGAAGTCATACATAGGATTGGCAGAAACCTGGTCATTGCCCACGTTCATCAATCCAACTTTAGCATTGGCACTCAAACCCTGATAGGCAAAAGGGCTCTTGCTATTCATGAGGATAATGCCATTGATGGCATTAGGGCCGTACAGTGCAGAAGAGGCGCCAGGCAATAGCTCCACACTTTCTACATCCAGTTCTGACATGCCAAGAATGTTACCTACCGAAAAATTAAGGCCGGGTGCCTGATTGTCCATTCCGTCAACCAATTGCACCACCCGCAAGTTACCATTGGCATTAAAACCACGGGTAGAAACTGACTTAAAGGTAAGGCTTTGCGTGCTCATGTCTACCCCTTTAAGGTTTTGCAGCGCATCATAAAAGTTAGCCGCAGGCGTTTCGCGAATGGCACGAATATCCATTTTCTCAATCGAAACCGGCGATTGTAATACCGCTTCTTCTACCCGGCTGGCAGCGATGACTACTTCCTGGCCAAAAATTATTTGTTCTTCCAAAGTTATTTTCAGCCCGCTTGCATCAGCATCTGTAATTGCCAACTCCTGACTTTGGTGGCCTACTAAGCTAAAAACCAGCGTAAGGGGCGGCGCTTGATTTACCTTCAGAGAAAAACGTCCTTGGTTATCCGTGGTGGTTCCTATGACTTTTCCCTTTACCATTACACTAGCTCCCACCAAAGTGCTACCAGTCGCTTTGTCGGTAATAGTACCGGATATGGTTGTACCCTGCGCTATAGCTTGGTGGCTCAGCATTGAAATCAACCATATAAAAATGAATGTTGTTGGGTAATAGGCTTTTTTCATAACGATTCATTAGTTTTAGTTTTCCTAGTTTGTTTTGGGTTTACGTAGCTAAATTCTGCCTTTAGATAGGTATTCAATGGTAAATAAAATATTTAAAAATTCATATAAAACATTGAAAATATTATCTATTATTTTAAAAGGTAAGCCAATAACTACTTTAAATTAGACATTTTCAAGTTTTAAAAGATATTCCTTCGATAAATGAATTCCTCTTACGCTCTCTTCCTTAGCAATCAAGCACCTATCATTCGTTGTATTCTACTTTCCTCGCTACTACTCTTCCAACATTGCAGCCATAAGATAACCGTCCTGGCGTACGCTTTTGATGCCCAAGCTAAGTAAAAGCCACCTGGCCGGGCGCTGGTATATCTGTTCTATTCCAAAAGATGGCACATCGCAGATTACAACCTGTTTTGGGCTAATATCCGGGAAAATGCAGCGCAACGGATAAAAGCATTTGAAAGCAAACCGTAGCTGATTGACAAAAATCCGAGGGAGCCAATCCAAACAGGCAACGATTTACGTAAATACCACGTACCGACTATACCTAATAATATATCCGGCCTTCCTTATGAAAAGACAGTCTACTCCCCTGCTGGTTCTATTTTTTCTAACGTGCTTGCATTTGTCAACGTTGGCCCAATATACTGCACCCAATGCCTTTCCCAGCCTTACTTTTAGCGCTCCCATCGAAATAGTTAGTCCCGATGATGGCACTAACCGAATTTTTGTGGCCAGCCAGTCGGGAGTTATCCAGGTTTTCCCCAATAATCCTTCAACCACAACCTCGACCGTTTTTGCGAACCTGGCTAGCAAGCTTGTTTACAGTGGCGAACAGGGACTGCTGGGGCTGGCTTTTCACCCTAACTATCATCAAAATGGCTATTTCTACGTCAACTACGTCCGTAATCAGCCTACACTCCAAACGGTCATTGCTCGCTTTAAAGTTAGCGGTACTGACCCCAACCAAGCCGACCTTACCAGCGAACTGGTTCTGCTAACGTTTGACCAGCCTTATTCTAATCATAAAGGTGGCAAGCTGGTCTTCGGAAATGATGGCTACTTATATATAGCTACTGGTGACGGTGGCAGCGGAGGCGACCCTCAAAACTATGCCCAAAACCGGGCTAGCCTGCTTGGGAAAATCCTTCGAATAGACGTAGATACGCCAACCAATGGATTGAATTATGGCATTCCAGCAGATAATCCTTATGCGAACAACACCCAAGGCTTTCGCCAGGAGATATTTGCCTATGGCCTGCGCAACCCCTGGAAGATCAGCGTAGATAAAACGACGGGCAATATCTGGGCAGGTGATGTGGGGCAAAATGCGCGGGAAGAAGTAGATATTATCCGAAAAGGAGGTAACTACGGCTGGCGTCTGATGGAAGGCATTGCCTGTTATAATCCTTCAAACTGTGATACCACGGGCCTTATCAAGCCGGTGTGGGATTACCTACAAGGCAGCGGAACAGGTCGGTCTATTACGGGCGGGCTGGTTTACCGCGGCAAGACGATGTCAAATTTAGCAGGAAAATACATCTACGGCGATTTTATCAGCGGCAATGTATGGGCATTGACCTATATTCCTGGCAGCACTACAACCAATGAATTGCTTTTCACCATGAGCGGAGGCATTGCCGCTTTCGGGGAAGATAACAATCACGAAATATACCTCAGTTTATATAATGGCACCATCCGAAAAATTGCTGATGCGCTTCAGCCCACTATTCAAAGCTTTACGCCTGACAATGGACTGGCTGGCAGCACAGTCACTATTAATGGCACCAACTTTAGCCCGGTAGCGTCAGAGAATGCCGTTAAGTTTGGAGAAACTACCGCTGTTGTAACAGCCGCCACGGCTACCAGCCTCACAGTAATAGTCCCTGATATTGACGCCATTGCCCTCCCTATCAGTGTCACCACCCATGCCAGAAT
>JAZKGK010000021.1:0-1737 GCA_040385915.1 Bacteroidota bacterium | reverse complement strand
TGCCAGAATCTTTACTTCGGACACTAACTTTAGCATAACCAAACAAGACCAGATCATTACTTTTTCCCCTCTCCCTGACCGAACCCTAAACGATTCCTTATTTGTCCTGACAGCTACAGCTAGTTCGGGTTTACCGGTTACGTTCACTGTCGTGGCCGGCCCAGCCCAGCTAAGGGGCGATACGCTAGTAATCGAAGGAGCAGATCAGCGGGTATCGGTACAGGCATCGCAGGGCGGTAATGGCAGATTCAACCCAGCGCCTAACGTCATTCAATCTTTTAATGCAAATAAAGTTGGCCAAACCATTACTTTTGATGCGCTTCCCAACAAGACTTTTGGCGATGCTCCTTTCTTGTTGAAAGCAGTGGCCAGTTCGGGTTTACGGGTTTTCTTTATCGTTTTAAATGGGCCGGCCAGCCTATCAGGTGATACGCTGATGTTGAAAGGCGCAGGAACGATTAAGTTGGCTGCTTTTCAAATTGGAGATGATACATTTCATCCCGCCCCCAACGTAGAACGCTTGTTAGTGGTTGGCAAGGCTAGCCAAAGCATCGCCTTTGCATCCATTCCCGACAAATTATCCAACGATCCTGCCTTTGCGCTACAGGCTACGACTAACACTGGTTTGCCTGTGGTATGGCAGGTGGTTTCCGGCCCAGCTACGCTAGCGGGCAATATACTCACACTAACGGGTTTGGGAACCGTCACGATACGGGCATCGCAACCGGGGAACGAGAATTTTCTTGCGGCAACAGATGCGGAGCAAACCTTTGTAGTAAATGCGGTGACAGGCGAAGAAACTGCTTTGAGCGAGCAAATCAATATTTATCCCAACCCCGCGCGGGAAGCTTTTATCGTTCGCTTAGATGGCTTTTCTACTGCCAAGCACGCCTCTTTAATGCTCCACAATACGTTTGGGCAAGAGGTAAATCAACCGTTGCTTAGTAGCAACAGCCAAATGCAGGCACAGGTATCGGTAAGACAGTTTACTAAAGGAATTTACCTGCTCCGCATAAAAGTAGGTGAAAGGATAATACAACGAAAAGTAGTAGTAGAGTAGGGAATGGGAAACTAAGTTACTAACGCTAGCTTACAATTCTTTTCCGCGGTCTTTTCTTAAGTCCATGAGCAGTGCTTCAATCTCCAGGTTGGTATTGCGGATTTGCTCTTCATATTGACTGGTATTCTGGCTAATGGAATTTATCCGCAGCCGACACACGGAACGCCGCAATACGCAGTAATGACTTAGTTGGTTCAAGCGGCTTGCCAGTGGTTCAGGCAGCCCGTCCAAACTAACCAGCAAGGCCAGGTTGTCATTCCATCGGTCAATCCCATTGTCGCGCAACTGTCTTTTCCACTGATAATCCGTTAAGCCTTTGGGGTTACGGTAAGCCTTCATGGCAACCTTTTCATTGGCAGCAAACTGTTTCATGACGCCTTCATAACGCGCCACAGCATCAGGCACAAAGGTATAAGCCAGGTAAATTCCCAAAGAAAAAACAAGCAGAATGATGATCAGATTTGCCCGGCGGGCTGCGGGGTAATCGGGGGCGTTCAGGGTGGGCGAAAGCATAAGTCCAATGATGAAACCACTCAATAAGCCGCCCACATGTGACGCATTGTCAATCCCATCTTTTATATCATAAGCCAGGTTGTAAATAATGAACAAACTGGTTGTAAGCAGCAAGGCAATCGGTGATTCTTTGGGCAGCGAGTTTCCTGGCAGCATTAAAGCCA
>JAZKGK010000020.1:0-6971 GCA_040385915.1 Bacteroidota bacterium | reverse complement strand
CTTAATTATCAGTTATTATAAATAATATCGCAAAAGCCCATCAACAAAGATTTAAAATAGCCATCAAGCAAGCCCTTTCTTTGCAACACAGATTTTTATTTTTACTCTCTAATAAACCTAGCATCCTGTGGATATCAGATCTTTATTCCGCCGAAAAAGCATTGACCAAATTTTAATTGAAATACGAAACAACGAAGCCGATCACGAACAAGGCTTAGTCAAAAACTTAACTCTGCGCGATTTGACGGCGATGGGAATTGCTGCCGTTATCGGAGCGGGCATTTTTAGTACCATCGGTAACGCTAGTGCCGCAGGTGGCCCAGCCGTATCACTTTTATTTATTTTCACGGCCATTGCCTGTGTATTTTCGGCGCTGTGCTACGCTGAATTTGCTTCTACCATACCCATTAGCGGCAGTGCGTATACGTATACCTATACCTCCTTCGGCGAATTGGCTGCCTGGATCATTGGTTGGACCTTGTTGCTGGAGTATGCTATTGGAAATGTAGTCGTAGCTATTTCCTGGTCAGATTATTTTACCGGCTTAATGGATGGCATTGGTATTCACATTCCTGAATTCCTCACTATGGACTATCGTTCGGCTTCGAGCGGCTATCAGCAAGTACAGGCTTTGCTTACGACTGGCACCGCACTCAAAGACATTCCCCCATACCTACAACTGGCAGCACAAGCTTGGGAAAAGGCTCCTATGATGGGTGGTTTGCACCTGATCGCCGATTTGCCAGCTATCTGCATCACTATACTTATTACCGCTTTGGTATACATTGGTATCCAGGAAAGCAAAAACGCCAGTAATGTCCTTGTTTTGCTCAAATTAATCGTAGTCGTATTAGTAATTATAGTCGGGTCATTTTATATTAATCCTGCTAACTGGTCACCTTTTGCTCCGAACGGCATTGGCGGCGTACTGAAAGGCGTGTCAGCGGTATTCTTTGCTTATATCGGCTTTGATGCCATTTCGACCACCGCTGAAGAATGTCGGAATCCGCAGAAGGATTTGCCCAAGGCTATGATTTATGTATTGGTTATTTGTACAGTGCTGTACATTTTGATTACGCTGGTGCTCACCGGAATGGTAAAATATACTGAATTGGCCGTAGGCGATCCGTTAGCCTATGTATTTAAAAAACTAAACCTGAATATTATTGCTGGTATGATTGCCGTTAGCGCCGTTGTAGCTACGACTAGCGTATTATTGGTGTTCCAACTCGGTCAGCCCCGTATCTGGATGGCGATGAGTCGCGACGGCTTGTTGCCCAAAATATTCTCCCGCATTCACCTGAAGTATAAAACGCCTTCCTTTTCAACCATTATTACCGGTGTTCTGGTTGCGGTTCCTATTCTATTTTTCAACCTGAATGAAATGACCGACTTTACGAGTATCGGTACCTTGTTTGCGTTTGCGTTGGTTTCGGGAGGAATTTTGCTGTTGGATGAAAACCGAGCGAAAACGGGCTTTCGGGTACCTTATTACAATGGCAAATACATTGTGACAATACTACTGGTAAGTTTAGCCTTTGTGGTTTACAAGTTAAATCCTGAAAGCTGGAAGGCTTTTATGAGCTTTTCGGTGCCCACTACCGACACGGGCGCAGGTGTCGTTGGTTTCTGGGGTTTACTGGAACACAAAATCCTGATGCTGGGCTTTATTGTCGTCTGTATATTGATGGCTTGGCTAACCTATTCACGCGATCTTTCCCTTATTCCCGTGCTTGGTCTGTTAGTCAACCTCTACCTGATGACCGAGTTAGGCATCACTAATTGGGTGCGTTTTCTGCTCTGGCTATTCGTGGGGTTAATTATTTACTTTGCTTATGGATACCGAAATAGTAAACTGGCTAAAGTAAGTAAATGAGTTTATGAGTAGATACGTTTATGAGTGCTGTTAGCCTTATTTGGCTTTTTTCACTTTTAATACTTCGCCCATCGCTAGCGTAGCTTCTGTTTTACCATTCCAAGACAATAATTCTTTTACTGTTACACCATACGCCCGCGAAATCTTATAAACGGTGTCGCCGGGTTGTACGGTATAGTTGGTAAATTCTTCTACTACTGGTTTGGCCTGCACCGCAACCGAGGTGGTATCCGCTTTCTCCACCGGTTTGGACACAAGTAAGGTTTGACCGATTTGTACGCCATCAGTTGCAGCCAAGCCATTCCAGGCACGAATATCAGCTATTGCGGCTCCGTATAGCCTTGAGATCGCGTATAGCGTTTGCCCTTGTTCTACCGTATGTATTTTACCCACTAACTTGTTGCTATAGGATGGCGTGGCCGAAGTGGTCGTATAAAGGGCTTTTTCTTCGACTTTTGGCGTTTCTTCTTTCTTTTCTACAGGCGTATTGACTACAGGTTTGGTAGTAGCAGCTACCTTAGGCGACTGACTGATCACTGGTGTCACTGGCAAATCCTCCTTTTCCATTGGAAGGTCGCTCTGGATATTTTTAACTGGTGTTGGGGCTTTGGGTACAGGTTTGTTTTGCGCCACCATTACTGCCGACGCTGGTTTGGGAATATAACGCACTTCTACTGGCTTATTCGATGGCCGGGTTGCTTGTAAACACAATACGCGCCCGTGCTTGAGTTTTTCCACCTTTGCCATCCGGTTTTTCTTCAACAAAGCTTTCATCGTAAGGCCATACCGCTGCGATACCTCCCACAATGTTTCTCCTTCGATCACTACGTGTTCTTCAACCGTAGCTTGGTTGCGTTTCTTCTTTAGGTAATACACCTGTCCTGGCACTAAACGGTCAGTGCTTTTCAAATCGTTATACTTCAGGAATTTTTCTAAACGAATATCTGCAAAATCGGCCAGGCGCTGGGGCGTATCGCCTGTTTTAGCCTGTACACCCGCTTTGCCATTGATGGTATACAGTCGATCTTCGGTTTGCTTTTTCAAGACTGGGAAAACGGCACCACCAGTAGAAACGGTCACTACTGATTCTTTTTCTACACTAGCTACTACAACGGAGTTGGGTCCCAAAGGCCGATAAGAAGAGCCCGTTTTGGCAATAAGATCATTTAAACGGCTGACAGGTGCGGGCACCAGAACCACATAAGGCTTATTTTCAGGAATACGAGTACCACTGAGCCACTTGTTATAAAACACTAATTGCTCGGCATCTACGTCCAACTCCTTAGCCACTTGCTTCAAAGTCTTGCCATTGGTATCACTGTGTTCCAATAACACCAGATTAGGTTGTGGATTATGTCCAATAGACTGCTCAAAAGCCACTTTATGCGCCAGGAATTTCAGAATGTACCAGTGCGTGTTCTTATCCAGATCGAGCTTCGTCGCATTCATCCAATCGGCAGACAAGAGATTCCGGGTTCCGGTCAAACCAGCATAGTGCGAAAGCAAGGAGCTAAGCCAATTTTGCAGGTAATAATTATTCCGCTTAATATACTTAGTAGCCCCACGCGTGGAGGCAATAATATGCTTGCGTTCATCCACTTCGTCATCTACCCGCATACCGACCTCCATGGCCGATGCTTGCTTGAATTGCCAGAAGCCCACGGCATTGGAACTAGAAACCACATCCGATACCAGCGAACTTTCTTGTAGAGCCAGGTATTTGAAATCATCGGGCAGGCCTTCTTCCGCCAAAACCCGTTCCAGCACTGGAAGGTAGAGGTCGAAGCGCTCTAAGGTAGTATTGAAGTAGGCTTCATTCTTTTTCAGCAGCCAAATATTTTTGCTAATCACCTCCCGGGCATCGCTGTCCACTTTGAGTTTGATACCCGCGAATTCAATGGTGCTGGGCACTTCAATTTCCTGAGCCTGCGCAAAAAATGCGGCAAGCAAACAAAAAGAAAAGATGAAAGATCGGATGAACAGCATAAGTGAAGGGATTAGAAGTGTAGCTTTCAGCCTTAAGCTATGAGCTTTATATGGTATTGTTATGCAAGTATTACGAAGAGAAACCGCTTTTTATTTTTAGTTAGGACATAAAAGCCTTTTTGTATCTCCCACAAACCAACATGCAGAAGATAAAAAAAGCAGCTACAAAAACATCTCTGCTACTTCCTTCCAACTGTTTACTCTGCGGTAGCCCGTTTCGTGTACATTGTGTGGAGCCGTAAAGATAATGCCTTCGCCCCGGAAACCCTGAAAATTAAATATGTGATCATCAATTAGAAAATCAGCATTGATCATGACCGGGCTATGAGATCGGCCATTACCTCATCCATGTCGATTGCAATGCGTTGTTTGGCCATCGGATTAATTATTTATGGTGCCTTTGCTTTAAACAGGGTTTAATTGTGAATTTTTAAAATTACTTCTGCTTTTTGGGGCTATCTGTTGTAGGATTATCAGTTAGTCTCTTTACTTCTTTATCAAAATCACTTTCGAAATTCTTGTCTTGTACTATTCGAAATTTTTCATATTCTTTTTCAGCCAATGCCATAGCCACATCATGGCGTACTTTCCCTGCATCTTTTAAAATCTGATATTCATTGAATTGAAGAAAGGCATCTAACTTTTTAGTCCAATCCACCATTTTCATAGGTATTTGTCTAGCAGCCTGATTTTCGGCATAGTCTAAATACATACTCACAATTCTTTCCAGATCTTTGATTTCTTTTTCTATCAGATAGTTTTTGGCAATACCTATATCGCATTTTAACACCTTGCCGCTCGGTGAATTTTTAAATGTTTGCAAGCCCATATTAGGCATAGTGGAATTGGCTCTTTCGGCAATTATTTGAGCAGCCGTTTTACCAGATATGGCATAATGCAGCTTGTTTTGAACTGTTTTAAAGAAGTTCTGGGTTGTCTCCGCTTCTTTGTTATAATCAATACTACACTGTTCGTATATATCAGTTATTTTGAGGTAAAACCTTCGTTCGCTTGCCCGTATCTCCCGGATACGTTCTAATAATTCGTCAAAGTAGTCTTTACCAAACCTTTTGCCTTGCTTCAGGCGCTCATCGTCTAATACAAATCCTTTGATAATAAACTCTCGGAGCAATTTAGTAGCCCAAATACGAAATTGGGTAGCTTGAAAGCTGTTTACCCGATAGCCAACGGCTATTATAGCATCTAAGTTATAAAACTTTGTTTTGTAGTTTTTACCATCTGCGGCAGTTGCCGAGATTTCCTCGGTAACTGCATTTGAGTCTAATTCGCCTTCAGTAAATATTTTTTTTAGATGCAATGAAATATTATCAGTAGTACATCCAAAAAGTTCAGCCATCTTCTTTTGGTTCAGCCAAAAGGTTTCATTATTAAAAACAACTTCAATTTTTACATCACCCTCTGGACTGCTGTAAAATATTAGATCGGATGGTTGGGGATTGTTATTATCTTCCATTTATATAATTGCACCGACTTAACAAATATTGCAAACCTAAGAAAACAAAAAATAGTATTGCTTCACCTGAATAGTAAAGTTGCCACCCTGGCAAACCTCCTTTACAAGAAGCCTAGCAATTGAAACATCCCGCAGTGAGTCTTAGAGGGCGCAAGACCAAGCCGAGGTTAACAGTACTCATTTTCACAATGATAGAAAAGGTCATCGCCAGAAATAAAATTAATTTATATATCTAAAACCCTAATAAAAATAAATGGAGTGCGTTAGTTGTTTTTCACTCCAAACCAAATTACTTTATGCAGTACTCCACCAATCGTCTTACCATCAAAGCTGACTGTGATGCTTTATTGTCTATTGCCAACAAACAAAAAGCAGAACTGGATTTTAAAAAGTTATCCTTGGAGCGCAACCAGCAAGGCTACCTGGAACGTTCGGTTCAATTGTCCTCCGATTTACAAGTAACCCAAAGTGAAATTACCGCTATGGAAACCGTTATCTCAGGTTTACCCGCGGGAGAAACCAAGGAAGATATGCTCTCCCGCAAAAAGAAAATGGAGTATCGGCTCTTTCTGTTAGAAGAACAAAATGAAAAGTACGGCGTCATTGCCCTACTAGAAAAAGAAATGGAAGTCTCTCTGGTAGAAAAACAATTAACTGAAGTCACACTGTTTAACCAAACCATTGAAGCCCACAAAGCTACTTTGCCCTAAACCGTTTCTCTGAGCTTAATTCCCTTATCCCGATGCTAATGGCACCGGGATTTTTTGGAGACAGTTTGTATCAAAAAACATACACAATTTGAAAACTGATACAAAGTTGTATCAATTTATTCTGTATCAATTTATTTTGATACAGAATAAATTGATACAGACAGCTTGCTATCATATTCACCTATTGCGCCAATGAAACGAAATACACTACTTAATTGGCGGGAAAAACTAGGTCTCAGCCAGCAAGCCTTGGCCGACTATTTAATGATAAGCCGAGGCCTGGTCAATTTGGTCGAACGGGGCGAACGAGAATTGCCTACCCAAGCTTTGTTAGAGCTTTCTCAACTCATCAGCAATCATGCGGTAGCTACGCCAGCAAATCTATCGCCAGAACGGACTTTACAAGAAAGACGAAAATGCTTGGAATGGCTGAACTCCATGATAAAAGAAAGCACCTGGCAGCTAGCAAAGCTCAACCGAGAACTGACGCTGATGGAAGCAGACCATCAGCAGGCTTTACATCACATACAAGCCTTCCAAATGAGACAGCAACAATTAGCGACTCATGTCAATCACCCCCCTAACGAAAGGCAACAGTTATGGCTTAGTATCCAGGAAGAAGAGGCTTGGAAGAAGGTAGAAAAGAATAATTCTGTCAGCCGAATACCTTTGCAGCTCAAAATAGTCGCCTTACAAGCCACCTTACGAGAAGCCCAGCAATTAATCCATTCCCTCGGGGATTGATTTTGTGAAAAGTGGCGGAGAATAGAACGGTTAGAGATACATTAGGAATGCGAATCAAGTCCGGGCCGCCGGAGCGGTTGGAATGTAAAAACTGCCCTATTAGGTTCCAGCTCCGTAACAGAGGGTTTAAACCCTACCGATTACCCACAAGTCTAATAATATTCCGCATCGCGTTCCTCTC
>JAZKGK010000019.1:0-2420 GCA_040385915.1 Bacteroidota bacterium | reverse complement strand
AGGGGGAATTTGAACGAGCGAATTCCCCCTTTGAAGGGGGTTAGGGGGATGTTTTTAGACCATAGATTGCAACTCATTGGGTTTCTATACTCAATAAGTATAATTAACAATTACCAGGTTTTGGCTCCAGCCGAGCTTCCTATCTAATTCATACATCCTCTTTTTTTACCCATGGAAGATCATAGAAACTCCGTTGCGATCATTGGTGTAAGTGGCGTTTTTCCCGAAGCGGATTCGATCGAGCAATTTTACCATAACCTAAAAAGCGGGCATGACAGTGTAAAGGAAGTATCGGTGAATAGGCTGCATGATACTTCTTTTGATCCCTATGCCAATTATTTGCCTATGGGATATATGGATCGTGTGGACGGCTTTGACCATAAATTTTTTAACCTGTCCAAGCGGGAAGCCGAACTCATGAACCCTGAGCAACGGCTTATCTTGCAACTCTCGTGTCGCGCCATCGAAAATGCCGGTTATAGTCTGCAAAGTTTTCAAGGCAGCAACACGGCGGTATATTTGGGTGGAGGCAATGCATCTAACTATGCTTCCTTAATTCAGGAGTTTGAACCTACCGCCCTAACCGGTAATATGAATGCCGTTACGGCGGGTCGCGTTGCCTATTTCCTCAACCTGAATGGCCCCGCTATGATGATCGATACCTCGTGTTCGTCGTCATTGGTGGCTATGCACGAAGCATGCCAAAAGGTCGTTAGCGGACAAGTAGACTATGCCTTGGCCGGAGGTGTTTATATCATTATTAATTTCCCCGATATAAGTGAAGCTACGGGCGAAATAGGCATTATGTCGGTCGATGGCCGGAGCAAATCATTTGCCGCAGGAGCCAACGGCACGGGTGGAGGAGAAGGAGGAGGCGTGGTGTTATTGAAGCGTTTAGACAAAGCTTTGGCCGATAAAGACCTGATTCATGCGGTGATACGAGGCGGAGCGATTAACCATGATGGAAGTCGGTCGGCTGGTCTTACGGCTCCGAGTGTAAAGGCGCAGACCGAAGTAATCAAGCAGGCTTGGCAGAATGCGGGCGTATTGCCGGAAACCATTTCCTTTGTGGAAGCACACGGAACCGGCACCAAACTCGGCGACCCGATTGAGTTTGAAGCGCTGACCGAGGCTTTCCGCCAATATACCGGGAAGAAAAAGTTCTGCGCCCTGGGATCGGTAAAAACCAATGTCGGGCATTTAAACAATGCCGCTGGCCTGGCAGGTGTAGTGAAAAGCGTATTATCACTCAAACACCAGGAATTGTTTCCTTCCCTGCATTTCCTGAAGCCTAATCCCTTCATTGATGTGGAGAATACTGCGCTACAAGTCAATACGCAACTTCAAAAATGGGAGCGAAATGGGACGCTCTTGCGGTGTGGCGTTAGTTCCTTTGGACTAAGCGGTACGAACGCGCATTTGATTCTGGAAGAAGCCCCGGCGCAGCCTGCGCTTTCAGATACTTTGATTGAAAAAGATTTTATCTTAAAAATATCGGCAAAAACGCCGGAAGCGCTTCGGTCGTATATCCGCAGCATCAGTGATTACCTGGCTGGTAGTGAGGAGCAACTGTCTGATTCTCTGTACACACTCAACCATGGCCGAGATGAGTACGCTTTCCGGCTCTGTCTTACCGGTGCTTCCAAAGAGACTTTATTGCAAGCACTTTCGTCTCGATATACTACTTTCGATACGCATACCTACGGCCCGATCCGCGAAGACCAGAAGGTATTTACCGTGTTGCTTTTCTCCGATGATCGGGTGGAGGAGCAAACGATTGAGCAGTTGTCGGCGCACTACCCGCTATTTCAACAGCATTTTGAACACGTCACCAGCCTTGGCAACAAGCAAAGTGCCTCCCTGCGGACGTTTGCGTTTCAGTATGCCCTCTATCGTCAATGGCAGGAGATGGGCATTCAGGCAAAAACCATCATTGGGACGGGCATTGGGCGATTAACCAAGCAGGTAGTCGTGGACGGTTTAGCGTTGGAACAGGCCGTAACAACCCTGGAGAAAACCGCAGAATTGTCTGAAAATACTTCGGTGAAACCCGATGAAGAGAAATTAAAGAAGGTCGTAAAAATGCTGGAACAAGCCGGAAAGACGGTTTTTCTGGAAATGGGCCAAAGCGGGATTCTTTCCCAAAGCATAGAGGGGCTGTTGGATAAGACCGCAGGCTCGTCCGTAGCGACCTTGCTCGTTCCCGACTTTGGCGGCAGCCTGTTGGGGAAAGTGGCCGACTTGTACCAACAAGGCATACGCATCGATTGGAATATTTTTTACGCCCAAACCAACTGCCGTAAGGTAGAGGCTCCTACTTATCCATTCGAGCAAATTCGGTGCTGGGTAGAAAATCAACCACGCGCCACGCCTGCCAAAACCAACGTCGAAGATTGGTTATATGACCTGCGCTGGGAGAA
>JAZKGK010000018.1:13133-15071 GCA_040385915.1 Bacteroidota bacterium | reverse complement strand
CAAGGCGTACGCATCGATTGGAACATTTTTTACGCCCAAACCAACTGCCGTAAGGTAGAGGCTCCGACTTATCCATTCGAGCAAATTCGGTGCTGGGTAGAGAATCAACCACGCGCCACGCCTACTAAAACCAATGTAGAAGATTGGTTATATGACCTGCGCTGGGAGAAATCGGAAAGCCCTAAAGCAACTATTGGGGCCTTGACCAACGGTACATTCGTTGTCGTGATGGATGGTGCTGGATTGGGCGAAAAGCTGGTGAACCAACTCAAAGAACGAGGGAACCAATGCATACAAGTGCAGCTAGGCAGCGAATACGTTTCACACGCTGACGGCTCGTACACCATCAACGCCGGGCTTGAGTCCGACTATAGCCGATTGGTAGAAGCGCTGGCGGTGAATGTGGACCGCATCGATGGACTGATTCATCTGGGCATGTACGCGGCAGTTGACAAGCTATCGTCAGAAACGCTTGACTCGCAGGTAGAACGGGGCGTATTGTCTCAATTCTACTTGCTTCGTGCATTTCAAGGTCATTTAAAACGGAATTTTTACGTAGCCTTCGTCACGGCCAATGGCTGCTCCGTAGCAGAAAGTGAGGCCATTGTGCCAACCCATAGTGTATCGGCGGGCTTGTTAAAAGGCCTGATGGCAGAGTATCCTTTATTGAAAATATTCCAACTGGATTTTGCGTTTTCGGCTGACCTGTTGGAGCAAACCTGTGCCCATATTCTGGTTGAATTAGCCCATGAACAACCGATTCGTTTCATTGCCTACCGCCAAAATACGCGATACGTTCAGCAACTGTGCAAAATAGCCGCTTCGGCAAAGTCCGAAAAGGCGATTAAGCTCACCGCCAATGGCGTGTATATCATTACGGGTGGCATTAGCGGTATTGGCTTTGAAGTAGCGAAGACCTTAGCCCAACAGGAAAAGATTCACCTGATTGTGCTGGGGCGTACCAACCTGCCAGCCAAAGAGGAGTGGAAAGACATAAATCTCGTCCTTCATGAAAAGGATATTACCCAGAAAATCGCTAACGTATGGGCATTGGAGGCATTAGGAGCCAAGGTAGATTACTACGCCCTGGATTTGGGCCATTTGCCTTCGGTGAAAGAGGTCTTTCAAACCATTGGAGAAAAGGTGGAGAAGGTGCATGGCATTCTTCATTCAGCGGGCGTATCGGGCAATTGGGAGCCGCTGTACCGCAAAAAAACGTCCGATTTCAAAGATACCTTGTTGCCCAAAGTGCAAGGAACCGTATACCTGGACGAATGCAGCCAATTCCTTTCACCCGATTTTTTTGTTAGCTTTTCTTCCCTGAATGCCGTTGTAGCGCAGAAAAATAGCGCCGATTATGCTGTAGCCAATGCTTTTCTGGATGCCTATGCGGTTAGTCGGAACGGTAGCCAACGCTTCTTGAGCATTAACTGGCCAGGCTGGTATGAAACGGGGATGTCTCTTCAGAAGAAGACCGCTGCCGCTGGCATGAATAATGATCCCTTGCAGCCTATCAGTACCAAGGACGGACTACGGGCATTGGAGCTGGTTTTGGCCATTTCCAGGCCTCGCGTGTTGGTGGCTAACGTCAATTTAGCCGCCTTCTACGTAAATCCTTACTTTTTGATCGAGGAAGATTCTCGAAATAACCCGGTTGCATCTACCGAGCCTTCCTTTCAGTTAATTGATAGCCAGGTTGATGAACGAGCCACGCCAACGGAAAGGAAGGTTATACGGATCTGGCAAGAAGTATTGCGGGCAAATAATATCCGGCTCGAAGATGACTTCTTTGACATTGGCGGGCATTCGCTGAATGGATCGCAGGTGATCAACCGGATTGAGAAAGAGTTTGGTGTAAAAGTGGAGATTGATGACTTGTTTGAAAATGGCACCGTCACAGCTTTAGCCGATTTAATTGATCTGCGGCAATCCACTGGC
>JAZKGK010000018.1:2516-13103 GCA_040385915.1 Bacteroidota bacterium | reverse complement strand
TACTTATGCCGACATAAAACCCATTGAGAAACAGCCCTATTATGCGGTTTCGCACGCGCAACGCAGACTTTGGGTATTGCACCAGTTTACGGAGGATGAAATTGCCTATAATATTTCCAATGTTTTTGTATTCAAGGGATTAAAGCGCGACTCTTTCTCTCTGGCCTTCGATACGTTGGTAGAAAGGCACGAAAGTCTACGAACAACCTTCCTGGCCATCGATGGCCAACCCTACCAGGAAATTCACGAAGCCCAAACTTTTGGACTGAAGCTGGAATACATTGACTTACGCCATCAGCCTGATAAAGAAGAGCAATTAAAAGCCTTCATTCATACCGAAGCGCGAACCTCTTTCGATCTGGAAAAAGGCCCCTTGGTACGGGTGAAATTAATCCAGCTAGAAGAGGATACGTATGCGTTTAGCTACGTCATGCACCACATCATTTCCGATGGTTGGTCGATGGAAGTTATTCAGCAGGAGTTGTTTAAGCTCTACCATGCCTACTCCGCCGGATTGCCCAACCCTTTGCCACCGCTGCAAATTCAATACAAAGACTACGCAGCCTGGCACAATGCTGATTTATCGGGATCGGCTTTGTTGGCGCATAAAAACTACTGGCTCAACCAGTTTCAGGGAGAAATCCCCGTGCTGAACCTGCCCACCGATTTCCCCCGACCTTCGATCAAGACCTTCAACGGCGACATTACCCGCGTGGCCTTGGGCAAGGAGTTGAGCGAAGGATTGAATCAGTATATTCAGGAAAAAGGCGTAAGCTTATTTATGGCCTTGCAAGCGTTATTGCAAGCGCTGATGTACCGCTACACGGGGCAGGAAGATATTGTCATTGGCTCAGTCGAAGCCGCTAGAAATCACCAAAGCCTGGAAAATCAGATCGGGTATTATGTGAATACGCTGGCTTTACGCACCCGGTTTAAGGGAGCGGGCAGCTTTGATGACCTGTTAATGGCTGTGAAAGAAACGACCTTATCCTCGTTTGAACACAAATTGTTTCCCTTCGATTCGCTGGTAGATGAGTTGGGCGTGGAGCGGGATATGAGTCGCACGCCGCTGTTCGACATCAGTATGTCTTTGCAAAACCTGAACATTGTCGAGACTCACCCCGGCGGTTTGGAGGCCGTGGATGTAGACCATTTTGAAATTGACATTAACATCAGCAAGAATGATATCAATTTTGTCTTCATGATGGTGGAAGACGGCTTATTGGTGCAGGTAGAATACTGTACCGATTTATTTACCAAAGATCGTATTCAGCGCCTTATCAACCACCTGCAAGGCTTGATGCAGGCTGTATTGACCGATAGCTCGGTTCCGGTGAACAAACTGGATTACTTGGGAGAAGAGGAAAAGCAGCAACTGACCCTTGGCTTTAACGATACGGCCCGCGACTTTCCCGACCACCTCACCATGCCCGAAGTGTTCGAACAAATGGTGGCGCTGTATCCCTCCAATCAGGCGGTCGTTATTCACGAACAAGCATTTACTTATCAAGAAATAAACGAAGCGGCCAACCAGTTAGCCCATTACCTGCGCGAAACCTACCAGATCGTTCCCGACGAAGCCATCGGCTTGATGGTCAACCGCTCCGAGCGACTCATCATTGGTATTCTGGGCATTCTGAAGGCGGGTGGCGCTTATTTGCCCATCGACCCGGATTATCCCGAAGACCGCAAAGCCTATATCCTGGCCGATGCCCACGTGCAGGTCTTGCTGACGGAGATGGATTTGCTATTCAGCGTACCTTCTTTTGAAGGCGAATTGTTTGCCCTGGATGTGCAGTTGCCGAGTTTAACTACCTCCAACGCTAATCCAGTTCGATTGGCAAGCCCTGAAAATTTGGCCTACCTAATTTATACCTCCGGCTCGACGGGCAAGCCCAAGGGCGTGATGGTGGAACATCGCGGCAACGTGAATATGTCCCTGGATCAGATTCAGCGGTTTGGGGTAGGGCAGGAGGACAAGGTATTGCAGTTTGCTTCTTGCTCCTTCGATGCGTCGGTATACGAAATCTTTATGGCCTTGTACGCTGGTGCTACATTGGTACTGTTAGACAAACCCCTGATTAACAATCCCGAAGCGTTTGTCGATTATTTGCAAGCCAAAGGCGTAACTGTGGTGACCTTGCCTCCCGTTTATTTAGCTACGCTCAACAAGACTAACTTAGACTTTTTACGGGTAATAATTACGGCGGGCGAAGCGGCCAACGTGTCGGATGCAATCGCCTGTAGTGAGTTTTGTACCTATTATAATGCCTATGGCCCTACCGAAGCCTCGGTTTGTGTCACCACTTACCAAGTAACGGAAGCCGACCGAGGCAAACCCAGTATTCCGGTAGGTTACCCCATTAGCAACACCCAAATTTACCTATTAGACGCGCAGGGCGAACTTGTGCCGGTGGGCATCGAAGGCGAGATTTGTATCGCAGGTGCTGGCTTAGCCCGCGGCTATGTGAGTAATTCAGCCTTAACCGACCTGCATTTTAAGAAGCATCCACAAGGACAACGCTATTACCGCACAGGCGATATTGGCAAGCGCTTGCCTAGTGGAGCCATCGAATTTATTGGCCGTAGAGACAGCCAGCTAAAAGTACGCGGACACCGGATTGAGCCTGGCGAAATCGTCACCGTGATCGCCAGTCACCCCGGCGTACAAGATGCCTACATTCTCGCTCGCGGTAGCAAGGCCGGTGGTCAGACCCTGACCGCCATTGTTATTCCAGATCGCTCCATCAGTCAGTTCGGTATCGGTACGCCGGAAGCTAGTGCCTTGCTTGCCTCCGTGAAAGAAACCTGCAAAGCGGCCTTGCCTTCGTATATGGTGCCTACCACTTTCCGACTGCTGGCCGAGCTGCCGCTTACGACCCAAGGAAAAGTAGATACCGCGGTATTGCATCAATGGGAAGAAACGCAACTGACCGAAAGCAAGGTGTTTATGCCAGCCAGCACGGAGCTGGAAAAACATCTGGTGCGAATCTGGGAGGCCATTTTAGCGAAATCGCCCATTGGCTTACAAGATAATTTCTTTGAGTTAGGAGGACATTCCTTAAAAGCAACGCAAGTCGTTTCCCGCATTCACCAGGAGATCGGAGCAAGAATAGAACTGGGTAGCATTTTCAACCGCCCAACCATTGAAGAACTGGCCGAATTGATTTTGAAAAGCGGCGTTGGTATGCTTTTTAAATCTATTCCGGTGGCAGCTCCCAGGGAATCTTATCCCTTGTCTTACGCCCAAAGGAGGTTGTGGATATTGAACCAGTTTGAAGAAAATAAACTGGCGTATGTCATCCCAACGGCTTATTTGTTAGAAGGCGCATTGGAAAAAGTGGCTTTTGAACGAGCATTTAATGCCATCGTCGAACGATATGAAATTCTCCGAACTACTTTCACTTTAGAAAATGAGGGACCTCAACAACGGGTACATGCGTATGCAACCTTTGGGCTTTCATTAGAATTACTGGAGTTACGTGGGGAGGAAAACCCGGAAATAGCCGCGCGAACGCTGGCAGAACAGGAAGCGACGTTGCCGTTCAATTTGGAGAAAGGGCCATTGTTGAGGGCAAAGCTGCTTCAATTGGCCGAAGATCGCCACCTTTTTCTGTTAACGCTGCACCACATCATTACCGATGGCTGGTCTATCGAGTTGCTGACCAACGAGATGTTCGCGCTTTACAATGCATTTCTTCAGGAAGAAGCAAACCCATTGCCCGAACTGCCTATTCAATACAAAGACTACAGCGTTTGGCAGCATGAGCAATTACAAGGCGAAAATTTACAGAAACAGCATGCCTATTGGCTCACCCAGTTTAGCGGCGATTTACCCGTGTTGGAGCTTCCATCGGACAAAAAGCGGCCAGAAGTAAAGACCTACCACGGCGACCGGATAGAATTGATGTTCGACGAAGCCGTTGTTTTACGACTCAAAGCCATCAGTCAGGAGCACGATGCCAGTTTGTTTATTACCTTACTTGCCTCGGTAAATGCCTTTTTGAGCCGCTACAGCGGACAGAAAGATATGATATTGGGTACGACTTTGGCGGGTCGCCCACATCAGGACCTGGAAAATCAGGTTGGCTTTTTTATCAATACCCTGGCCTTCCGCAATGAAATCAAAGAAACGGATACCTTCCAAAGCCTGCTCGAACGAATCAGGGAAAGCACGCTATTGGCTTTTGAACACCAGGAATACCCCTTTGATCGCTTAGTAGACGACCTCGGCTTGGTCAGAGATGTCAGTCGCCACCCCTTGTTTGATGTGTTGGTGGAGCTAGACAACCTGGATATTTATCAGTCGCAGCGGCAGGAAATGAAAGGCATCTCGATTGAGCCCTTCCACGCCGATTCCCTCATCAGCAAGTTTGATCTGTCCTTCCGATTTGCTGAGCAAGCAGGCAATCAGTTGGGGCTGAGCCTGGAGTTTAATACCGATGTGTATTCTAAAATCTGGATCGAGCGGTTGTTGGCGCATTACTCGCGGCTGTTGGAGAAGCTGGTCAATTCGCCCACCTTGTCCATCCATAGCTTACCGTACTTATCCGAACCGGAAATTTCCCGATTGCTGGTCGGCTTTAACTTAACCAGCGCCGATTATCCTACCAAGAAAACCATTCTTGACTTATTTGCTGAACAGGTCTATCGCACACCGAATGCCGTGGCCTTGGTTTTTGAAGAGCAGGAGTGGACCTACCGCGAATTGGACGAACAATCCAATCAACTGGCTCATCTGCTTCGGCTCAACTACGGCGTAATGACGGAGGATTTGATAGGCGTAATGGTCTCCCGCTCGGCTGAAATGATGATCGCTCTATGGGGCATTTTAAAAGCGGGTGCTGCCTACGTGCCCATCGATTCCGAGCAACCCGCCGAAAGGATTCGTTACTTGCTTGACGATAGCCTGGTAAAGTGGCTCATCACCGATCAGGACGTAGAAAACAGCAGGCCAGCCATCATTCAAGTGAGCCAGTTACAGCAGCAAATGCACGACTGTAGCCCGCAAACGCCCACCTGGGAGGTGGAGCCAAGCCAACTGGCCTACGTTATTTATACTTCGGGCTCTACCGGTTTGCCGAAGGGCGTAGAGGTAGAACATCATTCCCTGGTCAATTTGTCGGTGTGGCTAAGCGAGCTGATTTATCGCCGGCATAGCCATCCGCTTACTGCCTTACTCACGGCTTCTATTAACTTCGATGCCTCGGTTCAGCAGCTTTTTGCCCCCTTATTGAACGGCTCCAAACTGGTGATCATCCCGGAATCTACCCGGCGCGATCCGCAAGCCTATTGCGATGCCTTAGTGAAATACCAGGTAGAAGTAATTGATATTACGCCTTCTTTCTTAGGGCCGGTACTTTCAGCGGTAAAAGCTCGGTCAGAGTCGCTTGCCCTACGGTATACGCTGGTGGGCGGAGAGGCGCTGCATGAGGATTTGTGTTCGGCGTATCGCGTATTGCTAGGCGAGGAAAGCCAGCTAATCAATGTGTATGGAATCACTGAAGCCACGGTTAACTCTACTTACGAGCGAGTAGATAGCTGGCGACCTTCAGTAAATAGCATTGGGAAGCCTTTAGCCAATACCCAGATTTATGTGTTAGATCCACAACAACACCTGGTGCCTGTAGGAATACCTGGCGAAATATATATTGGCGGCGTGGGCGTATCGCGCGGCTATTTGAATCGGGAAGCCCTGACGCAGGAACGGTTTATTCCCAATCCTTTTGTGTCTGGCGAACGCCTATACCGCACCGGAGATTTGGGCAGATGGCTACTCGACGGAAGCATTGAATACCTGGGCCGGTCCGATTTTCAGGTAAAAATCAGGGGCTTCAGAATCGAAATCGGAGAAGTAGAAAATGCTTTATTAGCGCATCCGGCCATACAGGAAGGCATTGTGATGGCCAGAGGAAATGCGGCTGGTGACCAATACCTCACAGCCTACTTTACCAGCGAGCAAGAGCTACCAGAAACGGACTTGCGCGTCTGGTTAGGAAATCGGCTGCCGCATTATATGATTCCGTCCTTTTTTGTGCAACTGCCAGCCATACCTTTAAATACCAGTGGCAAAGCAGACCGGAAAGCCTTACCCAATCCAGAAGTCGAAGGCATGTTGGAGCATTCCGAGTACGTGGCTCCGGGCAATGAAATCGAAGAAATGCTCGTCAAACTGTGGGAGGAATTGTTAGACCGGAAGCCCATCGGCGTGCGTGATCACTTCTTCCAAATGGGAGGAAACTCGCTTGCCGCTGCCCGCTTCTTCCGCAAGGCCAACGACTTACTTCCTGGAGCCGTCAAAATGTCTGACCTCTTCCTCTACGATACCATCGAATCCCTGGCCGCTCATATCAATTCCCAAGCGCCCAAATTAGAAACAGCAGAGGTATCGGACAAAGGAAAGAAATTAAAGAGAATAACGATTTGATTTTTACGTAGGGGCAAATCAAAAGTTTAGGTCTGAAAACTACCACGTTAGTTGATTTATGCCGTTTCAGCTGCGTAGCGTAGGGTTTAACCGGCAGCGGCCTACCGCCTACGCTACGCAGCTATAGGACGACCATTTGTCATTGCGTTAATTATTATCCAAGCTTGAACAAGATTTTCAAAAAAGCTATTACCTAACACCTAATAGCTTTATACCTAATAACAACCTAATACCTGAAAAAATGAACAATGGTGTGGCAGTCGTAGGGATGGCGGGGCGTTTTCCTATGGCAAAAAATATTGGGGAATTTTATTTGAATCTCCGGGAAGGAGGGAATGGGGTGAAACCTGTTTCCAAGCAACGGCGACTGGATTCTACTTTGCCAGGCAAAAACTACCTGCCATTTGGCCTTTTGGATGATATTGACAAATTCGATTTTGAATTTTTTGGTATCTCTCAGGCGGAAGCCGAATTGATGGACCCTAACCAGCGTCTCATGCTGGAAGTGGTCTATGAAGCCATTGAAAATGCCGGATACAACTTTGAAGATTTGAGTGGCTCCAACACCAACGTCTATTACTCTTGCCCCGAATTTGTTTACCACAAACTGATTGAGAAAGGCAATGCCATGGCGGTTACAGGAAATATTAGCGCCCTGACCGCCGGTAGAATTGCCCGGTATTTCAACCTGTTGGGAAATGCGCTCCAAATCGACACCACCTGCTCCTCGTCCTTGGTTTCAGTACATATGGCCTGCCAGGAATTATTGAGGCACCAGGCCGATTATGCCTTGGTTTGTGGCTCCAACGTAGTTTTGTTTCCTCCGGTACTACAAGATGACCTGGACATCGGCATCATTGCCCCCGATGGAAAAGCCAAAGCATTTGACAGCCGCGCCGATGGCAGTTCGGGCGGAGAAGGGTTTGCTTGTGTGCTACTCAAGCGAGTAGAAGATGCGCAGCGGGACCGCGATACCATTCACGCAGTCATCAAAGGGTCTGCGGTGAATCAGGATGCCAACCGCTCGTCGTTTTTGACTGCCCCCAGCAAAATAGCTCAGTCGGAGGTCATTACTTTTGCCTGGAAAAATTCGGCTGTACACCCGGAAACAATAGCGTATGTAGAAGCCCACGGCACCGGAACCAAGCTGGGTGATCCGATAGAAATAGATGGCTTGAACCTAGCCTTTCAAGCGCAAACGGCTCAAAAGCATTTTTGCGCTGTTTCATCGGTGAAGACGAATATCGGGCACACCGACCGGGTGGCGGGCTTGGCGGGATTGATTAAAACCGTCCTTTCGCTAAAGCACCAGGAATTATTTCCCTCGCTTCACTTCGAAGAGCCGAATCCGCACATTGATTTTGAAAACTCGGCGGTGTATGTCAATACTAAGCTGAAGAAATGGGAGAGTAGCCCTTTGCATCCCCGAAGAGCAGGCGTAAGCGGCTTTGGGCTCAGTGGCACCAATTGCCACGTAATTTTGGAGGAAGCCATTCCTGCCGAACGGGCAGTGGAAACAACGGAGAAAACAGCCGAACCGCTCCTGTTTTGTGTATCGGCTAAGTCCAAAGAAAGCTTGCAGGGAAACATTCGGGCGCTTTACCAGTATCTAGGAGAGCCAAATGCCCTGCATCCGATTGATATCAGTTTTACCTTAAACCAAGGAAGAAAACACTTTCCCTACCGATATGCTTTTGCGGCTACCGACTTAGCTGAAATCAGGCAACAATTGGCCGATGGATTGGCCGAGGGTTTCACCGAAGAGCGTTCCTTTGCCTATTGCCCTGAAAAAGCCAGCGAACTCATTCTCCTTTTTTCGGTAGATACGGTGCTCGCCGATTCTCAGGTGGAGGCTTGGGCAGGCAACTATCCAGCGTTTGCAAAAGCGTACCGGCAATGCCTGGAAATAGCGGACAAAGCCCATGTCGATGGCCATGATGTTCAGGCATTTATTCACCAATACTGTTTCTTTAAAGTGTTGGAAGACCGAGGAATTGGTTCAGAAAACTTGCTGGGCATAGGCTTGGGAGAAGTGTTGGTAGAAGTGCTGTTGGAAGAAATAACCTTGGAGGAAGGGCTACAACAAGCCAGTCAATACCAGGAAAGCAAACCGGAGAATTTGGCCAGCAGGCTTCGGAATTACGTGAACCGTGATTCAGCCAGGAAAAAACTACTCTTTGCTGAAATGGGCGAAGGCATACTCTCGCGCACGCTTCAGGAAATTCATACCGCCAAAGATAATTACTCCATTAGCTGCTTAGCCTTCGATCAAGCGGAGCCGGTATTGGCCTTGATACAGGCTTTATACCTGGAAGGCTTTGTACATGATTGGAAAAAAATATACCGCAATCAGCCAGTTCAGCGGATATCGCTGCCCACCTATCATTTTAAGAAGAGCCGCGCCTGGGCCAAAGAACAGATCGACGAGAACAAGGTAAACGAGTGGATGTACGACATCACTTGGGCTCCTCAGGCTGTCATCCCCGCCAGTCAACCCATCAAAGGCCAGGTTTTATTGCTGGTGATGGACAAATATGGCTTGGGAGAAGAACTTGTAAAACAACTAGAGAAAGACAATACCCTGATTAAGCTGCATTTGGGGTATGAGTACCAACAAATGGGCGAAAGGGAATACCGTGTTGGCGTTGACTCAGAAGACGATTATAAAAAGCTGGAGAAAACCCTCATTCAAACCGGCTTCATCATTACCGGTATTTTGGGACTGAATTTCTATGGTGGTTTCCCCACGCACGACACCGCCGGTTCCATTGGGGTGATTCTGAAATCGGGCATTTATGCGCAATTCCATCTATTGAAGGCTTTCTCGCATTATTTGTCAGCCAAGCATTTTTACGTCGCATTCGTTACTTCGCACGCGCATCAGGTTGTCGAGAAGGAAGAAGTGATTCCGACCCGTTCCCTGGCCTCGGTTTTCTTGAAAGCATTATTGGTCGAATATCCGCTGCTGAAGGTTGGCAGTATCGATGTCGCGTTTAAAACCAGTCAACAGGAACTGTTGGCCGAAGACATCCTGCTGGAGATTGGCCTGGAAGATCGTTTGCGTTTTGTGGCTTACCGCGACCGCGTTCGGTTTGTGCCTTCCATCCACCAGCTAAAAGCCAGCACCGATTGGTTGGACAAACAGGCTTCTTTCATTCAGCCCAATGGCGTATACCTCATTACCGGGGGAGCCAGCGGAATTGGGTTTGAAACGGCTCAACTGATTGCTGCCCAAGAGTCTACCCAATTAATCATCCTTGGACGTTCCGCACTTCCGCCCAAGGCTAGCTGGAACGAATTGCCCGCTGGTCTGTCAGAAGATACCATCAGCCGGGTTCATAATCTACAATCCTTAGAAAAACTGGGCGCTACCGTAGAATACTATGCCACAGACGTAGCAAGCGAATCGGAAATGGAGGCCGTTTTCAAACAAATTAAGCAGCAGCACAACCGATTGACCGGCATCATTCACTCTGCCGGAGTGCCAGGCAAATGGCAGCCGTTTAGTCACGTGTCGTTTGACGATTTTAAGGAAACGCTTTCTGCCAAAATGGTGGGTACGGTCAATCTGGATCAGGCAAGTCAATCGCTCAAGCCCGAATTCTTCCTGGCGTATTCGTCCTTAAATAGTGTAGTGCCCCAAAAACATACGCTCGCTTATGCCGTAGCCAATGCTTTTGAAGATGCCTTTGTCCTTTCGAAATTCAATAGTCCTCAACGATACCTCGCCATAGGCTGGCCCGGTTGGTACGAAACTGGGATGTCGGTAGCCCACGGAAAAGTGCCGATGGTAGACAAGAATTCGCCTTTAAAACCATTGAGTACCGAAGATGGATTGAAGGCATTAGAATATTCGTATAAAATAAATAAGCCTGCTATTCAGGTGGCTGACATTGACCTACAGGCATTTGCGATCAATCCGTATTTTTTGATCGGACAGGTCACCTCAACCGGGAACTTCGTACCGGCAGTAAAAGAAGCCGTGGAAGTGACACCGGAGTTAGACGACTTGGACAACGATTTTACGGAAACGGAAGCCAAGTTGGCGGCCATTTGGCGCGATGTGCTTAAAGTCAAGACAATCCGGTTAGAAGACGACTTTTTCGATTTGGGAGGGCATTCCCTCAATGGGACGCAGGTAATGAACCGGATAGAAAAAG
>JAZKGK010000018.1:0-2416 GCA_040385915.1 Bacteroidota bacterium | reverse complement strand
GATTTGGGAGGGCATTCCCTCAATGGGACGCAGGTAATGAACCGGATAGAAAAAGACCTGGGCGTAGAAGTAGAGTTTGAAGCGCTGTTTGATTTCCCAAGTGTCCAGACCCTGGCTGCTCACATCGAGCAAATGATTGCGTCCGGCAATACGATCATCTACGAAAAAATCACCCCGGCTATTAAGCAAGACCATTACGTGACTTCTCACGCCCAGCGCCGGCTGTGGTTTATTCACCAATACCAGCCCGGACTTACGGCCTATAATATGCCGTTTGCTTTTGAGCTGGAAGGTTTGCACCAGGAGGCGTTTATTAAGGCTTTCCTCACCTTAGAAGAGCGGCACGAGAGTTTGCGGACTACCTTCCTTAATATCGATGGCTTACCCATGCAAAAGATTCATTTGCCTGGTTCCCTTGGTTTTCACGTGGCATACGCCGATTTCAGAACCCATGAAAATGGAGCAGGTGCCGCGAAAGCCTGGGCAGATGAAGAAGCCGTCCGTCCCTTCGATTTAGAAAAAGGTCCTTTGTTGAGAGCCACATTACTGCAACTGGGCGATGCGAGGTTTGTTTTTCTGTTCACGATCCACCACATTATCTCGGATGGCTGGTCATTGGAGGTATTGATGAGGGAAGTGTCGGCTTTATATGAGGCCTACGCTAATGGGCATGACAATCCGCTTCAACCGCTTCGGGTGCAGTACAAGGATTTTGTGTACTGGCAAAATAACGTGATCAATGCCAGAGAAGAGGCTTTTTGGTTGTCGAAATTAGCCGGTGAGCTAAGCCTGATCAACCTGCCTTTTGATGTAGAGGGCGTAGAAAACAACACCTTCATCGGCGACCGGGTGCATACTCGAATTAATGAAGCGACTACGGCGGGGCTTCGGGAGTTGGCTTTGCGCCACAATACTTCCCTTTCCAATGTCATTCTATCCGTATTCAATATCTTGTTGGCTAACATTAGTGGACAGGAAGATATACTAATCGGTATGGCCACCGCCAATAGAAGCCACCTGGATACCGAGGGGCTGATTGGCTTTTTTGTCAACACCCTGATCATTCGGAACCAGATTTCAACGGAAATGAATTTCGAAGAGGTTTTACAACAGGTGACGCAAGCCGTGGTAGAAGCCTACCAGCATCAGAATTACCCATTTGACCTATTGGTAGAAAAGCTGAATCCAGAGCGGCTTGTGAACCGCCAAGCCATTTTTAACGTGATGTATGCCTTTCAAAACTATGCCGATGTAGCCATTGATATCAACACGAATACCGAAGAGGTCTTTACTGGTCAATCGGTTGCGTTGCAAGGCAAAGTATTCGAACAGGAAATCAACAATGCCTATTTCGACCTCACCAACTTCGTGAGTGATTACGGAAATGAACTACTAATAGGCTTCAATTATAACTCCGACTTGTTCGAAAAGTCTACCATTGAAGGCTTACTCGATACCTACACAGAATTTATAGCCCTCACAGCAAACACGATTGCAGAAAACGCCAGCCTGTAGGCAATGAGTAATGAGCAATGAATCTGGCACGGTTCGCCCGCATCGGCGGATCGACTGCGTGAGATGGAACCCTACCGATTACCCACAACTACACGCTCCAGTCGGTCCGCCGAAGCGGGAGCGCCCTGTTTATAGCAACAGAAAATAATTAGTACTGGCTCCATCACGGTACGCCGCTGCGGGAGCCTCCTGAACATTCTCATAGTGGTAAATCGCTCAAGTATTTTCTATGGCAAATACCTTTTCTCAAATCTATTTACAATTTGTTTTTGCCGTCAAACATCGAGAAAGTCTGATTGCCAAAGAACATAAAGAAGAGCTGCATAAATACATCACCGGTTTGGTTCAAAACCGGCAAGCGAAAATGCTTGCTATCCATTGCATGCCAGATCACACTCATCTGTTTGTAGGATTTAAACCCACCATTTTAATCGCTGATTTTGTCAAAGAAATCAAAGTGGAAAGCAACGAATTTATCAATAGTCAGAAATGGGTGAAAGGGAAATTCGGTTGGCAGGAAGGGTATGGAGTATTTTCCTATTCGCATTCTCATATTGATGCCGTGGTGAAATATGTGCATAACCAACCTATTCATCATCAAAAGAAGACTTTCCGCCAGGAGTATCTTGAATTGTTAAGCAAGTTTGAAATCTCATTTGAGGAAAAGTACCTGTTTGATTTTATTGAATAAACGAACGGGATTCTTACAGGAGGCTCCTCTGGAGCCAGAAAATAGAGCCTATGTTTTTCTATAAACAGGAGGCTCCGCCGGAGCCGGGGAACGTTACAATGGATGACGATAGCCGGGTACTCGAACTGTGGCGAAACCCTGCTGGAGCCGCTAAACGTTACAATGGGTGGGTTACAATGGTCGCTCGTGAATTTTCTCCAGTACTTTCTC
>JAZKGK010000017.1:0-4628 GCA_040385915.1 Bacteroidota bacterium | reverse complement strand
TAGAATTTCTGCTGATTAATCACCCATTGGATTGCCCGATCTGTGATCAGGCTGGTGAATGCGATTTGCAGAACTTTGCCTTCGAACATGGGGCTGCTAAAACCCGCTACGAGGAAGAACGCCGGACGTTCGATAAAATCGATATTGGCCCTTATGTACAACTGCACATGACGCGTTGCATTTTATGCTACCGTTGCGTGTACACTGCCGATCAGATTACTAATAAACGTGTACACGGTGTCCTCAACCGAGGCGATGCTTCTGAAATTAGTACATATATTGAGAAAGCTATTGATAACGAATTCTCAGGGAATGTCATTGATGTTTGCCCGGTAGGTGCCTTGACTGATAAAACTTTTCGTTTTAAAAACCGCGTGTGGTTTACCAAGCCGGTAGATGCGCACCGTGATTGCGACAAGTGCTGTGGCAAGGTCGTATTATGGTATAAAGGCGACGACGTATTGCGGGTAACGGGGCGTAAAAATATCTTTGGCGAAGTAGAACAGTTCATTTGTAATACGTGTCGTTTCGAGAAAAAACAAACCAGTGATTGGACAATTGAAGGCCCGAGAGTGATTACTCACAAGTCGGTGATCGCCCAAAATCATTACGAGAAAGGAACGGTAAAACCGGAATTTTCCCTTAAAATTGCGGGGAATTATAAGACGATTGAGGATAAGGTACAGTAGTAAAACAACCTATGTCAGACGAACAAATTTATTGGCTAGTCAAAGCCCTCATCATTCTGGGCGTATTTGGCATCACCTTACTTATTGCTACGTACTCTACGCTGGCTGAGCGTAAGGTAGCAGGCTTTCTGCAAGATCGGCTTGGTCCGGATCGGGCGGGGCCTTTCGGTATTTGGCAGCCTTTGGCTGATGCCGTGAAAATGTTTTTTAAAGAAGAATTCATTCCTAGCCACGCCAACAAATGGCTATTCATTGCCGGGCCTTGCTTAGCTATGCTTACTGCATTAATGGCTAGTGCCGTGATTCCCTTTGGCGACTCATTTAATGTAGGTGGTCAAAATATCAACGTACAAGGGATTGAAATCAACATTGGCATTCTGTACATCTTTGGCTTAGTATCGCTTGGCGTATATGGGGTTATGATTGGAGGCTGGGCTTCTAACAATAAGTTTTCCCTGCTAGGTGCTATTCGGGCAGCTTCACAAAACATTAGCTACGAGCTGGCCATGGGCTTGTCCATTATTGCCATACTCATGATGTCAGGAACGCTTTCGCTGCGTGAGATTGCCAACCAACAACACGGCTTTCACTGGAACGTCTGGTCGCAACCACTGGGCTTTGTCATTTTTCTAGTTTGCGCATTTGCTGAATGTAACCGCACCCCTTTCGACTTACCCGAGTGCGAAACTGAACTGATTGGCGGCTATCATACCGAATACAGCAGTATGAAACTAGGCTTTTACCTGTTTGCCGAATACATTAACATGTTCGTGTCATCGGCAGTAATGGCGACGCTCTACTTTGGCGGATTTAATTATCCTGGAATGGATACAGTACATCAGGCCTTGGTTAGCGCCTTGGGTGAGGTAACCGGTCAAAATTTAGCCACTGCTGTCGGTATTCTGGTTCTCTTTAGCAAAATACTGTTTGGCATCTTCTTCTTTATGTGGGTTCGCTGGACTGTCCCGCGCTTCCGTTATGACCAATTGATGAATTTAGGCTGGAAGGCGTTAATTCCCTTAGCCATGTTCAATATTGTCACCACTGGCATTAGCATACTATACGACATTCCTTATCTGAATGCACTAGTGATTGTAGCCGTTATTGTGGTATTTGTCGTTCAGGGATCTATGGTGGGTAAGAAGCAAACGCGCCCCCAGAATTATTAATGTTTCACTGCTTTTAAAGCTGATATTATGAAACTTACGAATAGAACCAAGGTGCTGGAAAAGAGAGAGATGACGCTTGCTGAGCGAGCCTATCTTCCCGCTATACTCCAAGGTTTAGGGATTACGATCAAGCACTTTTTCCGTAAAAAAGCCACCATTCGTTACCCGGAAGAGCAACGGCCGCTTAGCCCGGTCTTTCGCGGTCTGCACATACTGAAGCGCGATGATCAGGGGCGTGAACGTTGTACCGCCTGTGGTTTATGTGCCGTAGCTTGTCCGGCAGAAGCTATTACGATGGTGGCAGACGAACGTAAAAAAGGCGAAGAAACCTTATACCGGGAAGAGAAATACGCTGCTGTGTATGAAATCAATATGCTGCGCTGTATCTTCTGCGGTCTGTGCGAAGAAGCTTGTCCGAAAGAGGCGATCTTCCTGCAAAAAGATACGATGGCTCCCGCTTTCTTCCAACGTGACGAGGTGATTTATGGAAAGGATCGGCTAGTAGAGCCCGTGAAGACTAAAGGAATAGCAGAATTGCCTGGCATTAAAAAGCAGGTAGCACCTTACGAAACCACTTCCAATCGCCAACTAAGGCTTGAAAAGTAGGCAGTAGTCATTAACTGTTTAGACCCTTTAACAACTCATAAACGTTAAACTCATCCACTCATAAACTTTCCTATGGCGGGTAATCTCTTTTATTTTTTAGCAGCAATTACCCTCCTATGCGCTTTAGGAGTAGTGGTAGTAAAAAACCCAGTTTACAGCGTATTATTTCTTATCCTGACATTCTTCTCTCTATCAGGGCATTATGTTTTATTAAATGCCCAGTTTCTAGCTATTGTTAACCTTATTGTGTACGCAGGAGCCATTATGGTGCTGTTCCTATTCGTCATTATGTTCCTCAACCTGAATAAGGAAACGGAGCCCGCCAAAGGAAGTTTACTCAAAATGGCCGCAGCAGTAGCCGGAGGTATGTTACTGGTTGTGATCGTTGGCACCCTCAAATCAGCCAATGTAGGCAGTTACGATGCCAGTACATTCAACTCCCAAGTAGGGATGGTTGGAAACCTTGGGCTTGTCCTTTTTCGCGATTTCCTGCTTCCATTCGAATTGGCCTCTATCCTTTTCCTGGTGGCCATGGTAGGAGCAGTATTGTTGGGTAAGAGAGAAATCGGAGATAGAAATTTTTAATAACAACCTATTGTATGCAGCAAGTACCTGAAGTAATTCAGACAATTCCGCTCAACTACTACGTCTTCTTAAGCGCGGCTTTGTTTATCATTGGCATCGTTGGCGTGTTATTGCGCCGCAATGCGCTTATCATCTTTATGTCGGTAGAATTGATGCTTAATGCGGTAAACCTCCTATTTATCGCCTTCTCTTCTTATCGCTCCGACCCTGCCGGGCAAATTTTCGTGTTCTTTATTATGGCCGTCGCTGCTGCCGAAGTGGCTGTTGGGTTAGCGATTATTGTAATGATCTATAGAAATACCCGATCAGTAGACGTGAATATTTTAAATAAATTGAAGTGGTAAATATGCAACCAGCTTTACTTAGTCTCCTCATTCCTCTTCTGCCACTCATCGGCTTTGCCATCAACGGTTTAGGATTTCGTCATCTGCCCAAGGGCGTTGCTGGTTTTATCGGCTCGGCTGCATCAATCGGTTCGTTTATAGTATCTCTTCTGTTGTTCAGTGCTTTTTTGTCTGGCGATAGCCAACCAATCCACGTTTCCTTATTCGACTGGATTACTGTGGGCAGCCTGAACATTTCCTTCTCCTTCCTTATTGACCAGCTTTCTTTGATAATGCTGCTCATTATTACAGGCGTCGGCTCGCTGATTCATATTTACTCCAGTGGCTATATGCACCACGATGAGGGCTTCGGGAAGTTTTTTGCTTTCCTCAACCTCTTCCTGTTTTTCATGCTGTTGCTGGTGATGGGTTCTAACTACGTCATTACGTTCATTGGCTGGGAAGGCGTGGGGCTCTGTTCTTACCTGCTCATTGGATTCTGGAACAAGAATACCAACTACAACAATGCGGCGAAGAAAGCTTTCATTATGAACCGAATCGGTGATTTGGGTTTTCTACTGGGCATTTTCCTCATTATTGTGACTTTCAAAACGGTAGAATATGCCGATATATTTCGGGCAGCCGTTAATTTCCAGTTGAATGATCCCGTTATTATTGCCATTACCTTATTGCTTTTAGTCGGAGCGATGGGAAAAAGTGCTCAGATTCCGCTGTATACCTGGTTACCCGATGCCATGGCCGGCCCAACGCCCGTATCGGCACTTATCCACGCGGCGACCATGGTAACCGCTGGCATTTACATGATTATCCGTTCTAACCTGTTATATACCCTTGCCCCAACCACGCTGGAAGTAGTTGCCGTAATCGGTTTGGCTACGGCCTTGTTTGCCGCTACCATTGGTATTTTTCAGAATGATATTAAAAAGGTCTTGGCTTATTCTACGGTAAGTCAATTAGGCTATATGTTCTTGGGATTGGGTGTAATGGCCTATTCTTCTTCTATGTTCCATGTCATTACCCACGCCTTCTTCAAAGCCTTACTTTTCCTGGGTGCGGGAAGTGTTATCCACGCCATGAGCGACGAACAGGACATTCGGAAAATGGGTGGCTTGAGAAAGAAGCTGCCAATCACCTTCGCTACTTTCCTGATTGGCACCATTGCTATTTCAGGTATTCCGCCCTTTGCAGGCTTTTTCTCGAAAGATGAAATACTGGCTCACGTGTATGAGCACAGC
>JAZKGK010000016.1:0-7130 GCA_040385915.1 Bacteroidota bacterium | reverse complement strand
ATTAATAATCCTGCTCCATCAGCAGCTTGCCTTCTTCATCATAAAACTTCCACTTACCCTTCTCGTGGTCTTTTTCAAAAGCCCCTTCTCCCGCTAACTTGCCGTTGGTATGATACATTTTCCACAATCCTTGTTTTAAGTTATCTGTGTAAATGCCTTCCGTTTGAATTTTACCATCGTCGTAGTAGCACGTCCAGGAGCCGTTTTTTTTACCATCTTTCATTTCGCCCTTACAGTTTTCCTGCATGGGCGAAGAGCAAAGGAGTGCGGAGAAAATGAGTACACCAAGCATATATAATGACAGTTAGATCAATGAATAGGCCCATATCACAAATTTAACAGGTGAAGGCACAATACATCCGTTTGTGGTGTAGAAGGTCAACGATTACATTTGACCAACCCTGAATCTTAATGTAAGATTCAGGCAAATACCTGAATGCTATTCCCTTAATTATTTTTTACTAAATAAACTGGTTCCCTTCTCTATTGCTTGGCTCCAAGGAAAACAATACCGTTCTATCGTTTCGCTCCAGTTAATGTATTATTTCACCGAGAAAAACAGTCAACTGGTCTAATTAATTTTTTATTAATGTATGATAGATGTAATTTTCATACGTAACTTGCATATAATCAAAATCATCATACATAATGAACTCATCTATCAGCAGTATAAATGCGACTTATTTAATTCAGGAAGAGGTTAGTTTAGCATTTTTAACCACTAAGGCAATCGCTAAATTAGCTTCATTTCGTGCAGAGTTGAATATGCGCAATCTCAAGGAAGCTCAACGAATGCTGGATGAACACCTACAGCTAAAAACGCAAATCAATCAACTACAAACTAAAATCGCTTCCCAAGCTAAGTTTGATGATAAATTGTTTGACTCTGCTACTCTTAGTTCTCTATCCTAACCCTGTCAATTTAGTTAACGGCAAGCAAGCAAGCACTTATTTGAAATAAAATTTCGTCATTAACAATCACAGACGCACAAAACAAAATTTTGTATTGTTTTTAATTCTTTTTCATTTGTTTTCGTTATGTTCGCCCTAGCATAATAAACAAGCAAAAAGATGAGCAAGGCAAATGAACGGGCTACCATGCCTGTGGGTACCAATACAGTATTAGACCGAAGAACCGTTGAAAATGCCAATCGGAATTTATTAACCTTAGTTCAGCCAGGCCAAAGAGTGCTGGATGTCGGATGTGGTTCTGGCACTATTACTAAAGGCATCAGTGAGCTGTTAAAAAATGAAGGATGCGTTATTGGCATTGATCCCAGTCAGCACCTGATCCAATTAGCTACGAATCGATTCTCCTCTGTAGCCAACCTACAATTCGAAGTAGCAGACATTAACACTTATTTACCCACTGAAAAATTTGATGTCATTACCTCTGCCCGTACGTTGCAATGGCTCGCCAATGTAAAAGAAGTGCTGGAAAAGATGGTAGGAATGTTAAAAACCGGTGGCTGCCTCACTATTTTAGATTACAACCACGAAAAAATACATTGGTCTCCTTCCATCCCGGAAAGCATGCAACAGTTGTACGATGCTTTTTTACAATGGCGCAAAGACGCAGGGATGGACAATGCTATAGCCGACCATTTAGCTGAATTATTAACTGACGTTGGACTAGTAAATATCAGCGTTACCGACCATACTGAACTGATTGGCAAAAATGCGGCTGATTTTGCGAACGAGATTGGATTGTGGGTGAAAGTTGCCGAAACCAGGGGCAAACAACTGGTACAGGATCAGTACATTACAGAAGAGCTTAGGCTGAAAGCAATTGCGGAATATAGCCAATGGATAGAAACCGAAGCCCAATCTTTGAAGATGTACCAACTAGCCGTGACGGGCTATAAAAAGCCTACGATTTGAAGGTTGGAAGGTCGGAAGCATTCCAAACGCTTCCAACCTTTATTTAGTTGTTTATGTTACTTCTTCTTGCCGCCAATTTTTCCTAAAAGCTTCCAGATAATACCCGTTGGCTGTTCTGGCTCTGCCGCCGGATTGGATGAAATATTCGATGTTGGTGGAGTAGAAACCGGGCTGGGGGTGACAGCACTGGTAGATGGTTCATTCTTCTTCTTCCATGACCGTTCTCCTTTGGGATATGTTTTGCGGGGGCGTTTAGCGAACGAAGGTTCATTTTTTTCAATAATGGCTTTTACCTGAGTCATCAGTCTTTTTCCCTTCTCCAAGTCAACCATGGCCACAAAGCAGGCATAACCCTGGATCGAGGCTAGCACGTCGTCGCTGTGTCCCCAGCGTTTACCAGCAATTCCCTCCTGTTCAATTTGGTATAATAAGGCCCGAAATTTACGCAAGCTTGAGCGATCTACGCTCGGCTTATCATTCACTACAATGCCCGTAACTTCTTTCCGACTGCCTTTGCGCATAACCCGGGTTTTGTCGGGATGTACGCGGAAGTCTTCGTTTTCAACAATCTGGTTAACCAGGCTTTTCAATTTATTTATATTTTTTTTCCCTTCACCTGAAGTAGAAAAAGTCAGGTCATCGGCATAGCGCGTGTACGTGAAGCCCAATTTAGCGGCCAGCCCTTGCAAGCGGCGATCCAGTCGGGTGCAGAGGATATTGGTCAATGCCGGACTTGTAGGCGCGCCCTGAGGCAAGTGCCTTTCACCACTGGCAATAAACCAAGTTTCTCCGTCTAGTTCTGCCTCGTCAATTTCGGGCTCTGTACAGAGCAAAGCCAACACGGTGGCCGCAGCTTCAGAATAGCCTAACTTCCCAAATACTCCTTTTACACGCGGATAGGTAACTGTGGGGAAAAAGTCTTTCAAATCCAAATTAATGACCACTTCGGCTCCTACGTGCGGACGGGCATTGCTTACGATTGAATGCTTGCTTAAAAAGCCGTGGGCGGCCTCATGAACGGTAACTAGCGCAAGAATATGCGCCAAAACCCAGTGCTGTGCCTCTTTTAGTCGAGGCATAGGGGCAGAGATCAACCGTTGTCCACCCGTTTTTTTGGGCAAATAAAACCGGCGATAATGACTAATTTTAGAAACCTCGCGCGAAAAAGTCAGAAACCTCAATTCACCAACTGATATTTGCATGGCCTGCGCAATAGACGCCGCATCGGTCAGGACAGGAAGGTTGAATTTGGCTAGTCGCTGGGCTTCTGATTCCGTGTGGTTAAGGCCACCCGAAACAGATTCTCCCAAATAAACGATTTCTTTGCCTTTTGCGTGCTCCCACCTAGCCGCGCGATCTTTGCGATCCTGTTCGTGCTTTTGCTTGGTTTCTACCCGTTTTTGCCGCGATTCGGCCAAGCGCTTCTTGCGTAGTTCGCGCAGCATGGCCTGTTCATCTTCTACCCTCCGTTGTTCGGTATAAAACGCTCGCAGTTCGCGCTCCAGGTCGGCTTCCTTTCTGATGAGTTGCTCAGGTATATTGGGAACATCGCCACTGGAAGGCCAGAAGCCCAGGCGAATCATTTCCTGCAATGTAAATTCGTCTCGGGAAGTATTCCGCAGGCGGTCGTATAGTTCTTGTCGGGTAGCCGGCTGTACCGGCTGGTTAGCAGAGGTAGTGTCAGACATACGATGAAGCCAGAGGGTAGATGTTAGATCTGGAATGTAATAGCATTGGACTACATCATTCGAAGATTCAACAGTAAAAAAGCAGTGACTTCGCCAAACCTTCGTACAATTCTCTGGATGGGAAAGCTCAACTCGAGGCGGTAGTGGCTACCTGTGCGTCATTTCATTCGCGAATGCACACCGAAATACGCACAGGTAGCCAACTACCGCTTAGTCAAGAGCTAGCCCGTGAGGCGAGGGTAAACTATAAGCAAGGACGGCGATACGCCGCCCGGTTTGCAAGGTCTGTTTGGCTAAAAGTCACTGCTGCGGCCAAAGATGAAACGATATTAGTAGAAAAGCAACAGAAACCTGTTTTAAAAACAGTTATTGAATAAAAAAGGAGGTATACAACAAAAACACCCCAACCGGATAGCCAGTTGGGGTGTTTATTATTGAAAGATTACTTTATTCAAAATTAATTGATTACATCATTCCGCCCATTCCACCGCCCATTCCTGGGTTAGGAGCAGCGTTTTCTTCTGGTTCGTCAGCCACTACACACTCAGTTGTGAGCAATAGGGCAGCGATAGAAGCGGCATTTTCCAACGCTAAGCGAGTTACTTTGGTTGGATCAATGATACCAGCAGCAATCATATTTTCATAGCGATCTTCGCGGGCATTGTAACCAAAGTCAGCTTTGCCTTCTTTTACCTTTTGTACTACTACTGAGCCTTCGCCACCAGCGTTAGCTACAATCGTACGCAAAGGAGATTCCAAAGCAATGCGAATGATATTTACACCAGTCGCTTCGTCTTCGTTAGAAGGTTTCACGTTGGCAAGGGCATCAATGGCACGTAGGAATGCTACACCACCACCAGCGACTACGCCTTCTTCAACAGCGGCGCGGGTTGCGTGCAAAGCATCGTCTACACGGTCTTTCTTTTCCTTCATTTCTACTTCAGTAGCAGCACCGATGTAAAGGATAGCTACACCACCAGACAATTTGGCCAGACGCTCTTGTAGTTTTTCACGGTCGTAATCAGAAGTTGTGTTCTCGATTTGAGACTTAATCTGAGCGATACGAGCAGTGATCAGCTCTTTTTTACCACTACCATTTACAATAGTCGTGTTGTCTTTGTCAATCAGAACCTTCTCGGCAGTACCTAAGTACTCCAAAGTAGCGTTCTCTAATTTATATCCTTGTTCTTCAGAAATAACTGTTCCACCCGTCAATACGGCAATGTCTTCCAACATGGCTTTGCGGCGATCTCCGAAGCCAGGTGCTTTTACAGCAGCTACTTTGAGGGCACCACGGATTTTGTTAACTACCAGCGTAGCCAAAGCCTCGCCATCAACGTCTTCAGCGATGATCAACAAAGGACGGCCAGTTTGAGCTACTTGCTCCAATACAGGAAGCAATTCTTTCATGGAAGAAACTTTCTTCTCAGAAATAAGGATAAATGGACGCTCCTGATCAGCTTCCATCTTCTCCGTGTTGGTCACGAAGTAAGGAGACAGGTAGCCACGGTCGAATTGCATACCTTCTACGGTCTTCACTTCGGTTTCCGTTCCACGGGCTTCTTCTACAGTAATCACACCTTCTTTGCCTACTTTTTCCATTGCATCGGCAATCATCTGGCCAATTTCGCTATCGTTGTTAGCAGAAATAGTAGCTACTTGACCGATTTCTTGTGAGCTGCTGATTTGTTTGGATTGAGCCTTCAGGCTCTTTACCACTTCAGTAACAGCTTTGTCAATACCACGCTTCAAATCCATTGGGTTAGCTCCGGCAGCTACGTTCTTGATACCAGCAGAGAAGATAGCTTGGGTCAATACAGTAGCGGTCGTAGTACCATCACCAGCCGTATCGGCAGTTTTAGAAGCTACTTCTTTCACTAATTGAGCGCCCATGTTTTCGATAGGATCTCTCAATTCAATTTCTTTGGCTACCGTTACCCCATCTTTGGTAATGCTTGGTGCGCCGAATTTCTTGTCAAGGATTACATTCCGTCCTTTTGGTCCTAGGGTCACTTTTACTGCATCGGCCAGCGTATCAACGCCTTTTTTTAGTCTGTCCCGAGCGTCTGTATTGAAAAATATTTTCTTAGACATAGTTTTAATTTTTTTATTAAACGAGTTATGAATGTTAATATATGCTGCGTTATAAGCGGGCTATGGAGACATAACTCATAAGCCATAACCCATAACTACACACGTAATTTAAATGACTGCGAAAATGTCAGATTCACGCATAATTAAATAATCCTTTCCTTCAACGGTGATTTCAGTACCAGAATACTTTCCGTACAATACAGTATCACCAACTTTCAGCTGTGGTTTTACAACGTTACCGTTCTCAGCAACTTTGCCTTCACCTACTGCCACAACTTGTCCTCTCTGAGGTTTTTCTTTCGCAGTATCAGGAATGATGATACCAGAAGCAGTTCTTTCTTCAGCAGCAGCTGGTTCTACTAGAACGCGGTCTGCCAGGGGTTTAATGTTTACGTTAGACATGAGAGTTATTATTTTTGAATGGATAGGAATTGATAAAACATTACATTTCCAGAACAGCCCTCTGCATTTCTTATGCCAATCGGCAAAAGACTGATTTCCTGACAAAATGCCTGTCAAGTTAGCAGATTCACTTTGTCAGTATAGCCGATATTCGGCGTTTTGGTTTATTTTAAGAATAGAATATCACATAAATGCGATTTTGCCGTATAACCTATTGCCTTTTTGTATTTATTTCAATAAATTGAAGAAATAGTTTAAATACTTGTACGGCAACGACCGCCCGACACTTTCTAATCATAATTTATGAAAGAATTAAAAAAAGATTGGCTCACGGAAGACCTCATAGACTTTGAGTATAAGAAGTTTATATTATTGGCTTACTTGCAGGGGGTCAAACAAAATTTCCATGATAAAATACTCTATCCGCACTTGTCCGATTTAGTATTTCATTACCGTAACCTTCTATCAGTGAAAGAGAACCAGAAATTAATGGACGAGAATTTCCCCCGTGAAATTTCTAAAGCTGATTTCGACAAATTGCAACTTTCTTATCGGTCTATTGTGGGTGACGATAATATTATGGCAGAAATCGAAGCTATTGTCACTTACGCACTTCCCAAGTTAAAGGACATTTTGACAGAGGGTAAGGATCTGTATGAATACATTGAAGAAAATCTGGAGATTAGTCCGGTAGGCATTTCACCCCTGTATCCCGACGAAGGATATTTATTTTTACACGAAACCAACGAAAAGGAAACGAGGATATATCAGTACCAGATTACTTTGTTCGAGAGTGCCGACGAAAAGTATCGGGGAGTACATACCACCTTTCTGGAGTCGGTACACCGAGGGCTGGGGACTACCTACGAAAATATAAAGATAGACTTAACGCGCCGTTACAAGCAATTGCCCAATCCGGCTACGTACATTGTCGATTCTAAAGTGTATTGCCCGCTCAATGAAACCCTATTACCCATTGCCAAAAGGGTATTAGTAAAATACATCTACCGTTGACAATTAACAATTAACAATTAACAATTAACAATTAACAATTAACAATTAACA
>JAZKGK010000015.1:37536-63083 GCA_040385915.1 Bacteroidota bacterium | reverse complement strand
TCCAGCACCTCACCCGCCATGCTTACTTCCTTTACGATAATGGGCTGAACCATTTTACCATTGTTGGCCACCGCATTATAGAAGGTAAGCATGTGCAGGGGCGAAATCTGCGATTCGTACCCTACGGACATCCAAGGAAGGGTCGTTCCGCTCCAAGTTTTGTCGTTCAGGTTTTTGAAATACGGCTTGCCTTCGCCTTTCATTTGGAAACCCAGTGGCTGCGTAAGGCCAAACGCTTTCAGGTAATCCAGGTAGCGCTGTGGCTTGCGGCCAAAGTTGTCGATCATCATCTTCACAAAAGCCACATTAGAAGAATGTTCAAATGCTTCCTGCACTGATATGACTCCATAACCCCCAGGTTTATGATCGCGCATTTCCAGGTCATAATATTTGAACGTACCCTCTTTCGTGTCAATGCTATCATCCGGAGAAATGGCCGTTTCTTCCAACAAAGCAATCATCGTCGGCAGTTTGAAGGTAGAACCGGGATCCGTTAGTCCGCTCACAGCATAATTATATTTCTCAGCATAATCACCATTCGGAAGCTTACCCAGGTTGGCCATTGCTTTGATGGCACCCGTCGCTACATCCATTACCACCACGCAGCCATAATCGGCCTGGTGATCTTTTACAGCCCGCAGCAGAGAAGCCTCGGCCACGTCCTGTAGGTTAATATCAATCGTGGTCTGAATATCCAGCCCCGGCTCTGGTTTGATTTCGGTCCCATCGTTCACGGGCTTCCAACTAGCGCCCGCAATCCGCTCAAACAGGGCTTCTCCGTTCCGGCCGCCCAACTGACGGTTAAAGCTAAACTCCAACCCAACCACACCACGACCTTCCTGATTGATGGCTCCCACAGTTCTCCTGCCCATATAAGCAAAAGGCAATACGCGGCGGTCTATTTTTTCAAACAGCACGCCGCCTTTAAAGCGGCCTTCCCGAAAAATAGGCCATGCCTGCATTCGCTTCTTTTCCTGGTGGTCAATTAGCCGACTGCTAAGGGCAATGTATTTTTTCTTGGTCTTTCGGGCATTATCAATTCTGAGCCGATATTCTCTGGCCGAACGGTCATCGAAAAAAGCAGACAGCTTCATACAAAGCGAATCAATACCCCGGTCATAAATTTCCTTTTTGCAGACATTCGGATCAATGGCCACGCGATAATAAGGAACCGACGTAGCCAATAGGCTGCCGTTGTCGGAATAGATATTTCCCCGTGTTGCTTTTACCACCCGAAAGCTAAGGGTTTTTTCCCTAGCCTTTTGCTTCCAATACTCTCCCTTCACTACCTGGATATGGGTAATGCGTGCCACGATAGCCCCTGAAAAAACCAGGGTAAATAAAAACGCCACGCGGACCCGGAGCAGTATGGATTTTTTAATATTCAATCGTTAGTCTTTATTTTCTATGACAATTTTATAAGGTGGTACTGAGCTTTCGTATAAGCCCAGGGGCATTACTTTTTTAGCTACTTCCGATTGCATACTGGCTTTCATATAATCAGATTTCAACGTTGTGTAATCAGCCCGTAATTCATCCAATTCAGTTTTTGTTTTATCTAATCGGCGAATCGTTTTGTCTGCATGATGGGTATTCCCAATATAAAAGATAGTAATGGCGGTCAAGTACAAAATGTAGGGAATATATTTAACTGGCAAACCGTTTTCAAAAACAACATCCAGCCGAACATACGTTTCAATTAATTTAAAAACACTATGTCCTTTTCCAGCTTTTGCCTCAGCCTTCCTCACCGGATTCTTATAAGTGTTCTGAGCCATTTTCAATAAACATTAAACAATGATCAATAAACAGGGTATTATGAATTATTAGTATAAAAATTGTTAATTGTTAATTGTTAATTGTTAATTGTTAATTGTTAATTGTTAATTGTTAATTGCGTTCCACGCCGGGTATAATTGTTAATTGTTTTTCTCCGCTATTCGCAATTTTGCGCTTCGGGAGCGGGGGTTGCGTGCTAATTCCTCTTCGCTAGCTGTAATGGGTTTTCGCGAAATTCCTTTCAGCGGCTTAATTTCATTGCCGAATAAATCTTTATCTACTTCCCCCGAAAACTTGCCCTTGCCAATTAAATTCTTCACCAACCTATCTTCCAGCGAATGGTAAGACATGACTACTAAGCGGCCACCGGGCAAAAGTAAATCGGTGGCTTGCTCCAGCATTTCTTCCAACGCCTTCAGCTCATCGTTTACCTCAATACGCAACGCTTGAAAAACCTGAGCGAAATATTTGTTTTCTCTCGCCCGTGGCGCAAGTTTTTGTAGCACTTGCTTCAAATCATTTACGGTATTCAAAGGACGACTTACGCGTTCCGCTACCACTGCTGCTGCCAACGTGCGAGCATTGTGTACTTCCCCATACATCCCAAATATCCGATGCAGTTGATCGGCAGAATACTCGTTAATAATTTGTTGTGCGGTTAACGGCGAGCGGGTATCCATCCGCATATCCAGGTCGGCCTGGTAGCGGGTAGAAAACCCTCTTTCTGGTGAATTAATTTGGTGCGATGAAACGCCCAGATCAGCCAGCAAACCATGGATGCCCGTAACTCCGTGCAACTTCATATATCGCCGCAAATGCCGGAAGTTTGCCTCTATCAAAGTGAAGCCGTGCATACCTAACGAAGCCGCGTTCGGTTTCGCATCTTCGTCCTGATCGAAAGCGTATAAATGCCCTGTAGTTAGTTGCGACAGAATTGCCTTCGAATGCCCGCCACCACCGAAAGTCACATCCACGTACACGCCCTCCGGATTAATATTTAATCCTTCCAGGCATTCCTGCAAAAGTACTGGCTCGTGGTATGTTGAATGTTCGGTCATCAATTTTTCTTTTATACTCAAAAAAACCTGTTTTATGCAGGAAGATATGGATATACAGGAATTTTATAGTAAAAATATTTTTATTAAATGGGTAGTGACAACTGCTGTGCACTGGTGGCATCTTTACCCAAATACCGCTCTACCATACGAGAGAAAGTATAAGAATCCTTGATAAGCGACTCCTCGTAAAGTTCTGGATTCCAGACCTCTATTCTATTGCCTACCCCCACCATAATGGCATCTTTGTCTACCTTGGCGTGCTTTTGCATGAGCTTGGGCAAGAGCAGACGACCAGCGGCATCTAGCTCTATTTCCATATTGCCACTCAACAAGTTTCTTTGTAGTCGCCGTTGGTCTTCATTAAATTCATTGAGTGCCATAATTTTCTCAAATACCTTCTGCCATTCTGACATAGTGTATAAAACCAGGTATGGCTCAAACCCTCTTTGAATAACCAGCTTATTGGCGGAATCAGGAGGCAAAGCGGCTTTCAGACGCGAAGGAAGCAGAATTCTGCCCTTCGGATCTACTTTGCACTCATGTTCACCTAGGAAGCTAGTCACCTGATTTTGTGGATTTTATATAATTCACCAATCTATCACAGTCCAAACTTAATCAAAGAAAATGATATATTAACCACTTTTCTCCACTTTCTCCCACTTTTTCACAAAAAACTTTCAAACCTCATTTGTACGATTTTTTGCCCCAAATGCCCCGTTAGCCGGAACGCTTGAATAGAAAGCTTTTGTTAGTAATATTGTTGTATCGTTATTCCCTCTCTGATGCCTTCAAAACCTTTATTTTACCTGGCTATTCTATCTTTCTTTAGTAGTATCCATGCTTGTCAGCCGGCTCGATCATCAGCCCGAAAAGCCGAATTGAAGCCTGGAATTTGGCGAGCGGTACTGCAATCGCCTGGTGGGGAATTGCCCTTCGGCTTGGAAATTATTCCCAATACTGATACCCAGACGTACACTGTTTTTGCCCTCAACGGGAAAGAAAAACTACGCCTTGACACAGCCATAGTAAAGCAAGATTCAGTGCATATTCCCATGGCTTTATTCGATTCAGAAATCGTTGCTCACATCAATAACAGCACCCTAACAGGGCGATATATCAAGCGGGGAATTAACACACGAACCGAGTTAAACTTTCGGGCTGAGTACGGTAAAACTTATCGCTTTGCGAAGGAATTACCTTTGCCTAAGGTGGATGTAAGCGGTAAATGGGCAGTAACTTTTTTGGGGAAAGAAGGCAAAGATACCACCCAAGCGGTGGGCATTTTTGATCAAAAAGGCAATGACCTGACGGGTACTTTCCTAACTACTACGGGCGATTATCGCTACCTGGCAGGAAGTGTACAAGGCGATTCACTCGCGCTTTCATGCTTCGATGGCACACACGTATATTTGTTCAAAGCTCGATTGGATGGCACGAAGAAACGACTTGTGCAGGGCGAATTCTGGTCGGGAAAATCGGGCTACGAGACCTGGACGGGTATAAAAAATGACAAAGCAGCCTTAGCAGATGCCAATACACTTACGTACTTGAAAGCAGGCTACGACCGAATTGATTTCACCTTTCCCAACGCTGATGGTAAGCTTATTTCGCTAACTGACAATGCTTATAAAGGCAAAGTAGTGATCGTGCAGGTATTGGGTTCTTGGTGTCCCAATTGCATGGACGAAACCAATTTCTTGAGCCCTTGGTACCAGAAAAACAAACATAGGGGCGTAGAAATTATTGGCTTAGCTTATGAAAAAAATCCCGATTTTTCCGTGAGCGCACCTAAATTAAAAAGGATGATTGATCGATTCAATATCGATTATCAAATCTTATTGGCTGGCACAAATGACAAATCAAAAGCGTCAGAAACACTCCCAATGCTAAACCGCGTGTTGGCCTTTCCTACAACTATTATTTTGGATAAAACTGGCCAGGTACGAAGAATACACACAGGTTTCTCAGGCCCAGGAACGGGTATTTACTACACACAATTCACAGAAGAGTTCGACAATCTAATCAATCAACTCTTAAAAGAATAAATACTTTTATTTTAATAACTTCACCTATTGAAGAATGGATAATATCAGTCCACCAATTTTATAAATAGCAAGAAATTGCTGCTCTATTCCTAATTCCTAATTTATGCCGACTTACGAAATTATTGGTTTTATTGCGACAATTTTGTGCGTGTGGATGAATATGAAGGAGATCATTTGGGGATTTCCAGTGGCTATTATTGCATCGGCATTTTATTTTATTGTTTTTTATCAAAACAAACTTTACTCTGATGCTGGCTTGCAAATTATTTACATTATTCTAAACTTTTATGGATGGTATCAATGGTACAGTGGGGATAATAAAAAGCAACTACACGTAAGCAGAACGCCTTCTTCTTTGATTCCTATTCTGACAGGCTTGGGCTTGTTAACTGCTGGATTTTTGGGCTATGGCTCTCACCAATATACCGATGCCAGTCTTCCCTATTTGGATGCAGCAACTACGGCGACCAGCTTGGTTGCCCAGTGGATGCTTGCGAAGAAACACCTGGAAAACTGGCTAATCTGGATAGTCGTAGATATTATTTACGTGGGAATGTATTTCTATAAAGAACTGTATCCAACTGCTGCGCTGTATTTTTTCCTTACGCTTTTGGCAGTCCAAGGATATGTCCAATGGAAAAAGGCGATGGCCGCAGCCGTATGATAAAGCGTATCGCCATTACTGGGCCGGAATCTACCGGGAAATCGACCCTGGCGACACAATTAGCCCAGCACTACCAAACGATATGGGTACCTGAATATGCACGCACTTATCTCAGCCATTTAACCCGCCCTTACACGCTAAATGACTTAGTGGTTATAGCCCAGCAACAGGTTGCTTTAGAGAAAGAAGCCTTATGCAAAGCCAACCAAATACTCATTTGTGATACTGAATTACTGGTTATGAAGGTATGGAGTGCGCATGCTTTTGGGCAATGTCCTGAATGGATTCTCCAGGCGCTTGACCACCAACAGTATGATTTATACTTGCTTACGGGTATTGATATTCCGTGGGAGCCTGACCCGCAAAGGGAGCATCCTAATTTACGGGAATATTTTTACCAGCTTTACCGGCAGGAATTAGAGAAACGTGGCTGGCCTTTCGTAGAAATTCAGGGCTTACTATCCGTTCGTTTGGCGCAAGCAGTACAAGCGATAGATAGCTTGCGGTAATAAAAGGTAGTGTAAATGAAGCAATTATAGGAAAAATACAATAGTGCTGGGGTGGCAACTCATAGGGAATGTATACCCAATCGTCGAGAAAAGCATTAAGTCCAGCTAATATTTTCTGCTTCTATTCTCTATTCTACTACTTTTATTCCTATAATCTTATTTAATCCACTTGCACTATGCTAACTCAACTACACGACTTTACCAGTAATCTCAAGAACCTATCTTATTTAAACTATAAATTATATAGTAAAGAAGAGATTCTTTTCATTACGCTCTACAACACAGAGGACCTTCAAAAATACGTCATTATGGATCATGTGATAACCGATGAGCATCCCCAATTGATTGCTTGTTTAGAGCGGCATAAGCAACGTTAAGAACACTCAACAAGATCTTTTGCAGGCTTATTATTTTGTAAAATCATACGCGCTCAATCATAGTGGCAATCCCCATACCGCCGCCAATGCAGAGACTAACCAGGCCTGTAGCTTTATCCTGTCGCTCCAACTCATCGAGCAAGGTAGCCAGGAGGATGGCACCAGTGGCTCCTAAAGGATGCCCCAAGGCTATGGCGCCACCATTCACATTCAGTTTCGTATAATCTATGCCCAATTGCTCCATATAAACCAGGGGCACTACAGCAAAGGCTTCGTTCATCTCGAACAAGTCAATATCACTTAGGAGCCAATTGTTTTTCCTTAACAGCTTTTGCGTAGCAGGCACGGGGCCAGTGAGCATCATTGTAGGTTCGGAGCCAATCACGGCAAAGGCACGAATTTTAGCACGGGGTTTCAAGCCTAACTTTTCACCCGTTTTTTTATTCCCTACCAATACCAACGCAGCTCCATCTACAATCTGAGAAGAATTACCAGCGTGGTGAATATGGCGAATATGATTCAATTCAGGGTATTTTTGCAAAGCCAAGGCATCTAGTCCGCCCATTTCACCCATCATTTCAAAAGCAGGCTTGAGTCGGGCAAGCGTTTCTACAGTCGTCCCAGGGCGTATTCCTTCGTCGCGTTCAAGCACGTTCATACCGGCATTATCCCGCACGGGCACCATCGTTTTACTAAAACGATTTTCACTATAAGCCACCGTAGCACGTCGATGAGACTCAGATGCATACTGATCCGCTTGTTCACGTGAGTAACCATACTTTGAAGCAATCAGGTCAGCAGAAATGCCCTGCGGCACAATGGAATGCCTGGCTACAATATCAGGATCATTAAAAATAGCGCCACCATCAGAGCCCATAGGCACGCGGGACATCGATTCCACCCCACCTGCGACCAGCATATCTACCTGTCCCGACATCACATAAGCAGCAGCCATATTTACTGCTTCCAGCCCGGACGAACAAAAGCGGTTGAGTTGAACACCAGCAGTCGTTTGCGCATACCCTGACACAATTGCTGCGGTACGGGCAATATCCGCTCCCTGCTCGCCAATGGGAGAGACACAACCAATAATGGCATCTTCCACATATGTAGTATCGAGGTAATTACGGTCGCGCAAGGCTTGAAAAACGGTAGTCAGTAACTGAATTGGCGGAATTGTATGCAGGGCACCATCGCTTTTGCCTCGCCCTCGGGGTGTTCGGACAGCATCAAAAATATAGGCTTCGTTCATCAATACAGGGGTTTATTAAGGATGAAATGCAGGGGCTACAATGAAAACAGCCTAAGTAAAGCTAGGGTTAAAAAACCGCTTATACAATCATTGGTACGCTTAACAAACAATCAAAATAAAGGTTATGGTTATTCGTACATTAGATCAAAACACCTCCTAAATGAGTTGCAGCCTTGCAAATTCCAGGGAGCTTAACCTTACATACAACATGGTACAGATCAGAAAAAATGCGTGGATTACCCCCCGTATCATTCGGCGGGTAAAAGACATCACGATAGGTAGCACCCTAAGTTTGGCGCTGCTAGGTGGCATGGGACTCATGCAGAGCTGCGGTAACGATGAACAAAACCGGGAAGAAGAGACCGAAACGGTATATACCAAAGGTGTTCAAACGTATATTGAAGAAACTGAAAAAGGCGTTTTCAAGATTACCGATGAAAAAACCGTAGACCCGAATGACTCCAAGGTATTTATTACGTACCTGGATGGCCGCCGGGATACGCTCAATCTGGAAGAAGCCCGTCGGATTGTGGATCAGCGGGAGAACCACAACCAAGGACAGAGCTATCATCACGAAAGTGGCTTGAGCAATGTCTTATTCTATGGTGGAATGGGCTATTTGATGGGACGCTCTTTCAATAGCCAACCCAATCCAGCCTATTATGCCAATCCGAATGTGTACCAGCGCTCTCAGAGTAATGCTACTACCTTAAGCCGTTCTAAGATGACTAAGCCCAGCAATTCCCGCAGTGGGTATTTTGGCCGCTCCCGTAGTGGCGGCTCTCATGGCGGCTAAAACAAATAAATGAGTTAATGCCCTCTTTTACTCATAAACTCACTACTCATACACTTAATTTATGGTTACCCTAAAATCTTTGCGTGTTTCGCCCGAAGCTCAACTTCGCCAACTGGACTGGGGTTGGATGCTTGGCCGTGACACCATGAAATATTTGACTAATGACGTCGTACTGCTCAAAAACCCAGAAGCCGAAACTTACCGGGATGCAGCCAATCAACTCTACGATATGTTTGTAGAAGCAGGCCAGGATATAATTGATAATAACCGGTTTAAAGAACTAGGCATTCCTGAAAACCTAATTGAGCTGATTAAACTATCCTGGGAAGATGACCGGAATCTTCACCTGTATGGGCGTTTCGACTTGAGTGGTGGTGTGGATGGCAAACCAATCAAGCTGATCGAATTCAATGCGGATACGGCCACTTGTCTTCCAGAAACAGCGGTTGTACAATGGGCGCATCTCAAAGCCAACGATCTGGACGATTCTCTTCAATTTAATTCTTTATATGAATCATTGGTTGATAATTTTCGGGTACTGAAGGATCTCAATCCTGACCTAGAGCCAGCCTTGCTACTATCGGCCATGCGCGATTACCCCGAAGACGATAGCAATATAGCGGTATTGGCTGAAGCTGCCCGCGAAGCTGGTTTTGAAGTAGCCATTAAGTACGTGGATGAGATCGAGTTTTCTGCGGAGGAAGGCATTTTTATTAACAATGAACAAGGAGGCTACGAATACTTTCCCTTCTGGTTTAAGTTGATTCCTTGGGAGTACATTGCCTACGACGAACCGGAACTAGTCGACATATTGACGAAAATTGTAAAAAAGCGCAAAGCTGTTGTCATTAATCCTGCCTATACACTGCTGTTCCAATCGAAAGGCTTGTTGAAATTGCTTTGGGATCGTTTTCCCTTCCATCCACTTCTTCTGCAAACCGACGTGGTGCCGCTTAGTTATAAAGACCACGTAGAAAAGGTTATGTTTGGGCGGGAAGGAGCTAACATCCGGATTATGGATGTATTTGGAAATGTGCTGCAAGAGGCGGGAGGGGACTACGATGAAGGTCGGAAAGTTTATCAGGAGTATACCGAATTTGTACAGGACGATAAGGGCAATCGTTACCAGGCAGGGGTTTTCTTTGCTGGTGGTGCTTGTGCGCTGGGGTTTCGAAGGGGAGGAAAAATTATTGACAATACTGCTCAGTTTACCGGCCATATGATCGATTATCTAGCCATTTAAGTAGCTGAATAAACGTTTTTATGCGCCCCAATAAACTCGTTTGCTGGTAGATTCATCTACTAATGGAAAAACCTCCTCTTTCGTTGAATAGACAATTATTCAGCGAAAGAGGAGGCTTCTTATTTTCTGCGTTTTATGAATTTTGCGTTTTAATAGGATTGATGGTCATCCGTGCTTTAAGATTTTGGAGTTCAGCATCTAGCATTTCAATCCGCTGTTGTTGCTGTTGAAGCAATTTAAACAATTCCTGGTTGTTGGTCGCTGCATTCACAGGCGTTTCTACGACTGGCACTTCCGGCGTTACTGAGTATACAATGGTATTTTCCTTGTTGGTAGTGGTAGTTACGGTTGTGGGCATTTCGGCTACCTCTTTTGCAGGTATAGAGCTGACATTCACTGCCTCATAAGATTTGTCGTGACTATGACCAGCAAAAGCGATTGTCTGCTCTTCTACAAATTCATTGCGGGTAAGGCCAAACATAATGATTAAGAATAGCGGCGGTCCCGTATAAAGCATAAATTCAGTAATGTCATACACCCGTATATCACTGTTGAAAGGCCAGAAATTGGCCAGGTTCATATTATCGGAACTGAACATGCCCGAAGAGAAAGCGCCCAGGAAAACGAGGTGAACATATAACCAGAACACATAAAATGCCATTGCCTTTTTAGGTGGTTTGAATCCAATGCTTCTGACCATTCGCCTAAAAGAGAAGTTTTGCCAAAAGCTTGCCCTGGGTTCTATCAAATTATAAATGAAGGCAACGGGAATGACTGCTATAGCTAGTACAGGCATCAAAGGCAATACCAGCATAATCATGATGGCAGTCAGAACATAATTAATGTATCTTATCATGGCCTTATAAGTTTATATTTGAATCAATTTAAAAATTATTTTTCAATAATTTACTATTTTTTCGTGGAAAAAACATAAAAACTATTCTATGCTTTTTGATAAATTAAAAAATCTTATCCGCTCTAGGTTATTAACGAAAGACAAACTCGAAGAAGATACCGATGCTTATATTCACTGGGAGAGCGAAGAAGCCGAACCTGAGCCCAACCAGGATAAGCAGTATACGCAAGCCAAAACGGGTAGGTTCAATGCCAAGGAAGCCGGTTATTATGCCAATCTGGAACTAAAGGAAGGCGCTAGCTTTGTTGACATCAAAGCCGCCTATAAACGCCTGGTAAAAAAATATCATCCCGATAAATTCCATAACGATGAACAGAAACGAAAATACGCCGAGCAGATTACCCAGAAATTGAATGAAGCCTACCGTTATTTTGAAGAAAAACATGGGCAGAAATGAGTAGGAAGCCAGGAATATTTTCGTAAAAAACGCTCTGGGCACTGGCAAGCTGCCAAAAAATAAAGAAGGCCGGATATGCTTATCCGACCTTCAAAGACTTATTTATGTCATTGATAACCAATATCTAATCTTCATTTCTACTTAGCCTTGCACCAGGCTGCCTTCCTTAATTTTTTCATCGTAGTCATCTGCAATGGAGGCGACTGTTTGTACCGCCGCCAGGAACTCGTTGAAGTCCAGATTAGCTCCAGCCAACGAATACGAATACTTCACTGCTCCGTCGAAGGTAAAGCCAAAGCCGCCAAAGGGTGAGTTCGAATTGAGACGCAACAGCTCTTCGGCCACTTCCAGCGTTAAGTTTACTTCCTCGGCCAGATACGAGAAGACCTGCACCAATACATCTGCTGAATGCCAGGGCACTACTCGAATTTCGACATTGATGGAGCCAAAGGAAAAGGAGTATATACCGTCGGTTTTGGCAAATTCGTGTTCATAAAAAATCTGATTCAGGTATTTCTCTACTCTTTCGTCCGTAGAACGAAGCAGCTCCTGATTTACGCCCTCTTTAATAATATTGAATCTTGGCATTGCTGAAGAATGATTAATGTTGATTGACAACTGATTAATGTAGTATGTTTTCAATGAGTTCTTTTACTCATAAACTATTTGGCGGGTTCATTGCTCTGGTTAAGCAAAGCCTTCATTTTTGCTAATTCGTCGTCTACCTGAGAATTCTTTTCCAATAGCTTAAATTGGTCATCCATCGAAGTATTCTGCCCAGCCATTTCGTTAAATGCTTGCGCTTCTGATTCAAGCTTTAGGATTTTGTCCTCAAACTTATCGAACTTGGCAAACGAATTTTCGTCGAAGCCACCGATTTTCTTGGCTACATCGGCCTGTGCTTTGGCATTTTGGCTACGAGCAATCAACACCGATTCCTTCATTTTGGCCTCGTCCAGTTTTAGCTTCAGCTTGGCTACCTGATCTTTCAACTGGTTGGTCGTGTTATTGGAGCCCTCGAACATCTGTTTGTACTGAGCCGCTTGCTGATCGGCCTGAGCCTTCTTGGCAAGGGCAGCTTTGGCCAGGTCTTCATTGCCCGCTTTTAAAGCAATCATTGCCTTTCCTTGCAAATCATCAGAGGATTGCTGAAAGTCGAGGTACTGGCGTTCTAAGCGCTTGGTATTGCCCATAGCTTGTGCCAGCGCCGAGGTTGATTTCACCACTGCCTCTTGCATTTCAATAACCATCAGCTTAATCATTTTCTCCGGATCTTCTGCCTTGTCGAGCGCGTCGTTCACATTAGATTTAAAAATGTCGGTTATTCTGCTGAATATTCCCATGTCAATTGAATTTATTTGGTTAGAAATAGAATGAAAAATAAAATTTAAAGCGAAGGTAAAGTAATGAAAAATCTTTGCACACCTATTGATTAGTTTAATGCCCTACATCGAAAACGACATTGCCTAAATCCTTGCCCTCTATGCGTTTTTGACGCAAGGTAGTTACCTCCTGCATTTCGTATTGCAATTTGGGAAAACGATACACCATCTTTCCATCGTTGGTGAGCTCCACCTCACCCGCAAAATCATTCAGTAAATCTTTCATCGTTTTTTCCACTGCCTCTTTTGATAGCGCTTCTTCTTCGCTCTTGCTGTTAACAGCTTGTGTGATGGTTTCCAAGGAAATGGCTTTGTCGCGGTTAAGAAAAATAACTTTCATCAGCCTTTTACGGATATTATGGATACGCTGTTGGCGCTGATATTTCTGAATGTTGAAATAGCGTATCGCCGGAACCAGGAAAAAGATGAATGAAAATAGTATAGGAACCAGTCCCAAGCCAATGGTAATCAGCGCACTAGAGCCTATCAAGGGAGCAAAAAAGCCATTGAGCGAAAGCAGGGCAAAAACCAGGTTGAAACCATTGAGGAAAGCAATAAGCGTATTTCGTCCCGATGTATTGCCCGTCAATTCGTATTCTGGCTCATATTCGTCCCAGTACCAGACTATTCGGGTATCGTTAGAGGTATTCACACTGCGGTTTAATTCGTAGAAATCTCCGTACAATACTCCATTTGAGCTAATTACTGGCTGGCCATTGAAGCGCACCACACAGTCAGAGAAGAAGGTTTCGGCTTCTTCGCTATTCCAGCCAGCCAGTGCTTTCAATTCCGGCACTACGACAATACCTTTCTGCTGACGCAAATACGCGGCTGCTTCCTGCTGATTGGCCAATGGGGAGATTTCTACGCGGGGAGGCCCGAAGACAAAATCGTAAACCGAAGCGACAAAGCCTTTATTTTCTTGGGGTGTATTCTCGGTCTTGCTAAAAGCCGATGGCGTAGGCTGGTAATGCTGATAAGGATAGCCGTGCTCGTCACGTTCGTAATAAATGCTGCGGCTATGGGTATTCCATCGAAACAACGAACTGAAAATATTAAAGAACACATGGAGGGAGCCAAAGGAAGACCCGCGGCTGCTTTTGCGGTCATTGTCTTTATTAGAAGCAGTCATGGCCACAATCATGGCAATGAGCAGCAGCAGGAATATAACGAAATAGACAACCAGGGTAACCGTAATCCATACTTTATAAAAAACGGTGAAAGCTTTCCACAGGGCGTCTTTGACTTCCTGTATCCGTTCTTCCTGGGTTTTTTCTCCCCGGCGTAGCGGCTGCTTGCCAAAATCGTAAATCAGATCACCGTTTTCGGTCACTTTTAGTCGGCAAACGTATTTGGACATCAGCGTATCTAAGGCGCGGCGGGCATCTTCTACGGGCAATCCAGTAGCGGATGCGGCATCAGTGAGCGTAAAATATCCACCCGATTTTTCCAGGCGGCTTTCCAGTATTTTTTGCGTTGGGGGATTGGCAACCGTTTGCATCTGATTGGGCTTTTAACGGAACCAAATTAATGATTTTTTCAACTTTATGGCACACGTCTGAGGATAAGCGGCACCAATGGCGTGATTACCTAACCCATCAATAATTTGAGTGGTTTTAACTTAAAATGCAGGAAGGAAAATAGCTAGGCTGATGAGTTGCGTATTATTTATCGAACGTTCCATAGCTAATCTCTGCTATAGAAAATGAGTATATTTTTATCAATGCTGTGAAATCAGGTTAGGATTTCCAATAGGTGCATGCTGATCTTTATACACATTCGGAATTTCGATATTAAACGTAGCTCCCTGATTTAGAAGTGAATGTACTTTAATGGTGCCATTGAGCTTTGTGAGTGTTTCCTTCACAATGTAGAGCCCCAGACCCGAACCAGTACTCTGGTCAGTAGCGCGATAAAACATGTCATAAATACGGCCAATTTGCTTCTCTGCAATGCCAATGCCATTATCTCGAATGCTGATATAAGCCTTTTCGGGGGTTACTTTTACATGAATGGCAATGAAAGACTGATCCTGATAAGGATTTCTATATTTAACTGCATTGGAAATCAGGTTGTTGAAAATAACAGACAGTCGATTCTTATCAGAATAGAAAGGGAGACAATCATCAATGGTAATTTGCTTTTCTATGGCAATACTATCGTCGATATACCTAAGATTATCCAGGGTTTCGCTCAGGGTGACTTCAAAATTAATTTTTTCGTACTGTGTATCGGTGCGAGTATTGCGCGAATAATTGATAATATCTCGAACAGTGCTATCCAGCTTGTCAATACTCTTTTCCATCAGATGCAAGTATTGTTCTATTTCGCCGCCTTGGACTTGCATCTTCGATAGTTTAATCAATCCCAGCACCGAAGTAAGTGGCGCACGCAGGTTATGGGAGGCACTATACACAAAATGATCTAACTCAGCATTTATCTTTTCCAGCTCTACATTCTGATGAATCAGCTTTTCTTCGGCTCGTTTCCGATCCGTCATGTCGCGGCTATTAATAATAATATTGACGTTACCTGATTCGTCCCTATAGGCTTTGCCAACCGATTCCAGATGGCGCCATGAGCCATCTTTATGCTTAAACCTGAATTCAGCGGTTTGTACCAAGCCTGGGTTAGCCAGTTCCTTTAGCAGGCTGTCAGCCACGTGGCGGGCATCATCGGGATGGATAAAGGCAAAAATGGATTCGTTGTTGAGTTGAGAAGGAGTGTAGCCAAGCAGCTTTTCAAGGGAGGGACTGGAATAAGTGATGGTATGATCCAGATCGAGAATATTGACGATGTCAGTAGAGTTTTCGATCAGCGTCCGGAAGTGCTCCTCACTTTTCCTGAGGGCTGCAATGGCCCGGTCTTTTTCAATTTCTGACTGCTTTTGTTTCAGCGAATTTTTAATGGTGGCTGGGAGCCTGGTAAGGTTGCTTTTGAGAATATAATCATCTGCGCCTTGTTGAATGCATCGGACAGCAAATTCCTCTGACACGGTGCCCGTTACTAAGATGAAGGGCGTATAAAAATTTTGCTCCTTGCATATTTTCAGTGCCTGTACCGAGTTGAATTGTGGCAATGTATGGTCGGATAAAATAATGTCAGGCGTAAACTGCTCCAACGCTTTGACGTATGCTTCTTTGGTATACACCCTTTTTAACGTATAGGGTATTTGCGACTTTGATAACTCTCGTTCAATTAATTCGGCATCCGCTGCAGTATCCTCTAAAATTAAAATTCTGAAGTGTGTATTCATGTGAGCAGGTTTCGTGGGTTTATTACATTGCCTGAGGCTTTCATTCGTAGCGTTATCTAGAAGATTGATTATGCATGAGCCAATAAAAACCTACTTGAGAAACTGTCTCCGTGAATTGTGCAAACGAAACGGGCTTGACAACGTAACTGTTAGCACCTGCACTAAGTGCCTCAGAAATATCGTGTTCCTGTTTAGATGAAGTGAGAATGACGGTTGGGATAATCTTAGTCCGATCGTCCGACTTAATTCTTTTCAATACTTCAATACCGCTTACTTTAGGCATTTTTAAATCAAGTAAAATTAATTTTATATGGGTGTGAGGTTCAGGAGAGGAAATAGGTTTTTGCGAAAAAATAAAATTTAATGCTTCTATGCTATCTTTCAAGTGCAAAATGTGGTGCGTTAAGTTGAGCTTTTTCAAAGCCCTTGCCGTAAGCTCTGCATCCTGCATATTGTCTTCAATCAATAGAATGTCTACAATTGTATTGTCCATTTTATAGGAGGGCACTCGAATAAATAATACTGTCGCGCCAAGCCAATAGCATTTGTTGCCAACCTGATTTTATCGGTATCAGGCTTAGGCTTGCCATTCTCTAAATTTAGATAAAACAAAGTCATTCCGTGAGATATTCTTGAAAGGATTAACTTAAAGAGCTTTACTGTAGCGGAAGGCTTTTGCAATAATCCATTATAGCCAAACTCTAGTAAGTCAATCAAATGTATACATCCGCCTTGAAAATAACAAGGTACAGGCGATGCTTTGATGCTCTACTAGCGCAGGATAGAAGTAAGAAAAAAGGTGATTTTTCAAATAATGCTTTTTATAGTTTGTGAATTCATGTATAAATTTATTTCTTTTTTGGCAGAGAGAAATAAAAGGTTGCTCCTTGGTCTGGTTTACCTTCTCCCCAAATTCTTCCTCCGTGCCGTGCTACTATTCGCTGGGCAATAGCTAGGCCAACACCCGTTCCCTCAAATTCATCTTCGCTATGCAACCGTTGAAAAACACCAAATAACTTATCACTGTATTGCATGTTGAAACCGACACCGTTGTCTTTCACATAAAAGACATCTTCATTCTCATGCACTTGGCTACCTACTTCTATAAGCGCGATTGGCTTATTTTTAGAGTATTTAACCGCATTAGACAACAAGTTAATCCAGACCTGTTTCAACATACTGACATCGCCGATAGACGGTTGCAACGGCTTCATATCAAAGGTTACCGTTCGTCCATTTACCTGCCTTTTTAGATCACTTATTAGCGGATCAATCAGATTTCCAGTGTCAATAGTCAATTTGACTATTTCTTTTCTTCCTAAACGCGAAAAATCCAGCAAATCATCAATTAACTGACCCATTTTAATGGCGTTATTGGTAATTATATCAACAATGCGGCGGCCTTCTTCGTCAATTTTATCGCCATAATCTTCCAGCAGAATTCGGGTATATCCATCAATGGCTCTTAAGGGAGCCCGCAAATCGTGAGACACCGAATAGCTAAAAGCTTCTAGCTCCTTGTTTGTTGTTTCCAACTGTCCAGTCTGTTGGGAGAGAGCCAAACGGGCATTTACTAATTCAGTAATGTCGTGCGAAATACCTAGCAAAGCATACGTGGTGCCATTTTTGTGGCGAAGAGGCACCCTAAACACATCAAAGTGACGAGAGCCGTTCACCATTTCCTGCGTTTCATATTCGTGGACTACTTGTCCTTCTTCAAATACCTGGCGGATGTGTTGCTGGAAATGTTCTGCTTCTGTAGCAGAAAAACATTCAAATACAGCCTTTCCTTGCACTTGTTCGCGGCTTTCATACCCAAGACTTTGAGCGAAAATAGTGTTGCAATACGAAATGCGCATGCCCTCCTGCTCTACCACATATATAGGAGCCGGAATAGCATTAATGAGGCCTTCCAATGCTTCGGTACGTTCAGCTACCCGCTGTTCTAGTAGCTCGTTGGTCGATTGAATTTGCTCTACTACCTTTTTGCGGTCAGTAATGTTTACAGCCACTCCCGTGATGATCATAGTGCCATTGGAAGCCCGGTGCGGAATAAGTTTGGTATATATCCAACGGATGGCGCCGTCTTTATGCCTAAAGGGATACTCTAATGTCACTATTTCGTTGGTAAGCACTTGTTCCAATAAGGCTTGGGTAAAGCTTTCCTGGTTTTCGAGAGGGATGCAGGATACCAGCAAATATTTGTTTTCGATCAGTTCTTCGGGCGTATAACCCCAGATGGCTTGGGAGGCTAAGGAGAAATAATCGTAGACGAAATCGCCTTGTGGAAGTACGCGATAACTGAAAATAACTTCGTCTACTGTATTCAGGATTTGACTTAAATGGGCTTTCGAAACCTTAAATGCTTCTTCTGATTGTTTGCGTTGGGTAATGTCTTTTATGAAAATATGGAGTCCGCTACGCGCAGGATAAACGCTTACTTCCAAAAACATTTTTTTATGCTTACTCTGGTACTCATTTACGATGCTTTGGGGTCGTTTGGTGCGTAAAGTTTCCAGATATAGCCGCTCTATGCTACTAGCGCGCCATTCGGGAAATATCTCCCAGATTGATTTGCCTAGTACCTTCTGTGCAGGGCGAGCAAACAACTTTTCAGCTGTCTGATTCCATTCCTTGCAGTGTAACTGATGGTCTAAGGCAAAGAAAGCATCGGTAAGCTGGCCAGCTAGTTCTCGGTAAGCCTCGTTTGCACTATTTGCCTGTATTTCTGGGGACGGCTCCTGGCTGGTAAGTCGCTGAAAAACAAGTATTACCCCGTCTTCAAAGGGCGAAACCCGCTGAAGTACGCGAATGCCTTTGGTGATTGTTGAATATAGAGATACTTCTTCCTCTAATATTTCATTCGTATTGAATACTTTGATGTACTTATCTATTAAGCCAGTATCATCCGCTCCATTGGTATGACTAGAGAGAATTAGTTCGCCCAGTTTGCGTCCCTGTATGTCTTCTGGCGGCAAGGCAAATAATTCGTCGCCAGAACGATTAGACAAAAGGAATTCAAAGTCAATCACCTGACCTTTTCGGTTCCGAATGTTTTTCAAGATAAATAAAGAATCCTTGATTCCGTTAGCAAAAGTACGCAGTTGGTGTTCTTTTACCTGAGGGGCGTCTGTACGCGGGTGTTGACTGTCGGTGTTTTTACTAATCATTGGGCTGAATAACTCAAAGCAAACACCCAATAAAATGTTTGCTTATGTGGTTAATACAAGAAGTAAGGCTCTTTAAAATTTACGCAAAAAAGTAAGCTACTAAAACTAAAAATATACGATTCTTCGATACTGACTAGCAAAACTCAGATAGCCTATCTCACAATAAAAGATTTTTTTCTGTTTTTAGTCCCAAAATTTCGACGAAAGTGTATAAGCTTACGATAGACTTCAGGGATTACCACAAGTTTTATTGTTAAAGGATCACCGTAGACTATTTTTATCCATTTTAGCTCAGGCATTAGCTAATAAAACAAAACTGCCCGATGCAAGCACCGGGCAGTTTTGTTTATAGAAAACCTAAGTCGAAAAAGTCTTAAAACGGTAATTCATTTTCTTCTTCGCTGCTAAAGCTTTGGAAACCGGGCTCTTCTTTAGCCACTTGCCGTTTAGGAGCAGCAGCGGCTGTAGCCGTAGCAGTGGGTTTTGGTGCAGAAGTGCTGGCTTGTCCTGCAGGTTGGATTCTCCAGGCTTGTAATGAATTAAAATAATTTCTTACGCCCTGCTGATTAGTCCAGGCGCGGCCTCGGATATTGAAAGATACATCGATTTCTTCTCCCTCCCGGCAGTTGTCGATCAAGTCACACTTGTCTTGTACGAGTTCAAATTTGACAAATTCAGGATATTGAGGATTTTCGGCGTATTCAATTACAAATTCGCGTTTTCTGAATTTTTCAGATACCTGAGTAGTATCAAATATCTCTACAATCTTACCTTGAATGTTCATAGATTAAAGCTGTTTTACCGAGTGTAAAGATAAGAAAAATGAGTAAAAACAGTGTCCGAGATTTAAAATAATGTAATCATATATCAGTTATAATTGCCTTTTATAAGGTGATTATAACTGATGTAATGATTAGGGAAATAATAGACAATAATTTGGCTGTAAAGTAGCCCATCCGTTCTATTAATCTACTCTAAATCTTTTACTTACAAAAAATACATTTGATTTAATAGACAAAGTAAGTACATCGATAAAGCCTGCGATAATGTGATGAATAAAGCGCCTACTAGCAAGAAAAAAACTATCAGTAAATGCTTGTTTTATGATGATAAGGAGGTTTTTATTTATAATAATTGTCAATATTCTTTGTTTTAAGCACTGTTTTGATTGCTTATATAATGAAACTTTTTTTACAAAAAATGTTTCTTTTTGTTTTTTATGCCCATACATATCTGCATTTTGCTATGCATAAAACACCCCTATTGCTTGGTGTAAGAAGCAAGCGAACAAGACCGCATTTGATTCTGTCTTTTGAAAGAGTCGTTTGAAGCCTACCTTGATAATGGAGTAATTATAAGGGCTAGCTTAGCCAGATAATCATTTTTTTCGTTTCCGAAAAGTTATTGAGTACTGTCGCTGTATACGCATAAAAAATACGGGGGCGACTTTGAAGAAAGGATTCTTTTTGGCCAGCAGTTTCATGAAAAAACACGCGTTACTTTTCTTGTTTACGATTGGGCTATCGCTGATTAGTTGGCATAGCCATGCGCGGCAGTTACCCATCTACGAAGCGCAAGCAATCGGGTATTGTGAGCAGCAACTGGCATTGGCTCAGCAACGGGGGCTAATATTCTCTATAGAAGAAGCCTATCACTGTCTGGCAGAAGCCTACGCCAATAGTGGCGATTACAAAAAAGCTTATGCGTATGAAAGGCTGCGTTTTGCCAAACACGATTCGATCTCCCGCACACGCAATACCCTACCGGCAGCTTTTTTAACAACTGCTGACGTATCGCGGGCAAAGCGAATCCAAACCAGCAACCATTCAAGGTCTTTTATTAGTACGATACGAGAAAACGAGCCATTTATTTCTCCTACGTTACTAGTTATCTATAGTTTGGCTATTCTCTTGCTGTCGTTCTTATTGTACCGTAATTACTGCCGTACACAGCAAATTAATCGCTTATTCTACCAACAAACCGAAATGCTTGTTGCCCAGCGAGATAGTATTGAAGAGAAAAGTTGGAAGATGGAGCAGCTCAACATAACCAAAGACAAGTTCTTCTCTATCGTAGCCCACGATCTGAGAGGGCCTATCAACTCGCTTGCCAGCTTTTCTCACCTGCTTGCCAATGACTTGCAGCGACTGAATCCTCAGGAAATCAAAGTTATTGCGCAGGAATTGAATAAGTCAGTAAAAAATACGTCCAAGCTTATGGAGAACTTATTGACTTGGGCGCGTTTGCAAATGAATAACCTCCACCAATATCCAAGCAACATTGATCTCCACAAAATAGTGGAAGAAAACATGGCTCTTTTTCACATGACAGCTCAGCAAAAGCAGATAGGTCTCCTTATCGATACGCATCCTGGCCTGAAAGTATACGCAGACGAGTCGCAACTGCGGTTTATTCTACGAAACCTGATAGCCAATGCCTTGAAATTTACCCATCCGCAAGGCACTGTACGGATTGTTACGCAAGTGGAAAAAGATCAGATAAAGATCTCAGTGGAAGACAATGGCGTGGGTATCAGCCCAGAATTAGCAGAAAAACTATTTCATATTGATGCCAAACATAGTACCATTGGCACTGCTGGAGAAAAAGGCACCGGCTTAGGGTTGGTTCTTTGCAAGGAATTTGCAGAGAAAAACGGCGGACAAATTCAGTTACACAGCGCGCCAGGCAAAGGCAGCACCTTTAGCATTTACCTGCAACAGGCAATAGGTTGAGTTTGTTGATGATAAGCTGTTTTTTCAAAAAGCAAAACTCACTTCTTCCAGGCCACCGATAGGCCGGCGTAGTAATTAATGCTGGCAGATGGCTGGTAATACCGTCCTCCAAAAGCATTGAGGTCGTTGCCTAGGCTGTAGGTTTGATTGAGGGCATTGTCTACTCCGCCAAAAACTGACAGCGACCAATGGCTTCCCATCGTTTTTCTGTATCCCAGCCGTCCACCCAATAACGTATAGGCATCCGCATAAACGGTATTGGCATCATTCAGTGGCGTTTTTCCTACGTAGTTGATCGTTATATTGGTATAAAAGCCCAGACTCGTTTCCACATCAAGGCCGCCAGACAAGTTATGCTGAGGGCTACCAGTGAGGTAATTGCCCGATAAATCTTTGCCATTGCTCTCATACTTGCGAAAATGGAAGTTGTTGAAGGTATAGCTGGCAAATACCCTGGCGCGACTAATAGTACTCGCTGGCGCGTCAACCAACTGGTAGCCGACCCGAGTTTCCACGCCATTCTGATCGGTATTTCCTGCATTTCTAAACAAGGCTACTCCTTGAGGATTGGTATACGTCGTAATGGTATTGGTCATTTGCAGGAAAAAGACCGTCATCTCAAAGTCCAGTTGCTTACGCAAGGCCGTGCCGCGGGCGCCCATTTCATAATTTACGCCCTTTTCCGCTTCCAATCCCGTGTTAATGCCCCCATCGGAGGTACGGATATCATCGACAGCGGGCGGCGAAAAACCAAAGCTTACGCTGCTGTGTAAAGCGATGTTTGCTCCGATTTTTTTCAAGAGGGCTATTCTAGGGGAAAGAACGGGAGCAAACCGCCGGTTCTGCGCATAATTGGGATTGGTTGCCGCATCCGACAGGCGGGCAATTTGGTAACGGAGGTGATTGTAGCTACCGCCTATGGTTAGGAAGTAGTTTCGGGCAAAGTCGAATTCGGCCTGGGCAAATACAAAGCCTTGCAGAGCCGTAATTTCATCGTCATAACGCAACGTATCCAGCTTTCCTCCTTTATTATTGTAATTGCGGAAGGCGGTAAAGTTATGTTGAAATTCCCCACCCAAGGTAAATCGGCTTTTTACTGAGCCTAATGCCTTGGCATACACAAACTTGGTACGTCCACCCAGCCCTTGCTCAGTATTGCGCTTGTAGTCCGTAAGGAAGGGGTTTTCGAACTGGGTGAAAGTAGCGTAAAATGTAGTGGTGTTGGCCAATTGTTCGTTGAGTTGATACGTTTGCGCCAGTCCCAAATTCAATGTCTTTTGTTGAATAGAGGAGTTTTGCTCGATGGCACGAGGCCGCGAAAGCCGTGGGTTTTTCTGAAACTCCTGTAGTGTGAGCCCACCCGGAATTTCGTAGTAAAGCTGGTTGTAGAAGCCATTAAAAGAGATTGTCCGTTTAGGGCTGGTGTAAAACTGCGCCCGTATGTTCACTATCTCCCGATTTAAGGCGCTGTGGTCACGATAGCCATTCGACTGCTGCTTGGCATAAGTTACCGCAATATTCTCCTTAGCGCTTCCCGTCCGGACTGTAGCCCGAATGCCCCGCAGCCCGAACGAACCTGCTAAAGTGGCCACTTCTGCACTTTGCTCTCCATAGGTAGCTGCCGGACTTTGCAGCAAAATAACGCCACCCGTACCAGCCCCATATAAACTACCACCCGGCCCTTTTATGATTTCCACCTTGCCTACCGTACTAAAATCGATCAGGTTGAGGGCAGTGCTACCGCTAGGGTCAGTAAAGGGAATATCGTTCCAGTAAATCTTGACGTTCCGAACACCAAAGGGCGAACGCAAAGTGCTTCCCCGAATGGAGATGCGATAGCTTCCTGGTGAGCGTTCTTCCATGCGTATGCCTGGCAAGGTATTCATGGCTGGCACAAGAGAGGTATTGCTGAATCGATTGAGCTCCCTTGTATTCAGTAGCGCTACCGAACCTGCCGTTTCGAGCAGTTTGCGGTTGTTTTCGTAGCCCGTTACGACTACCTCATTCAACGATACGTTTACTGGCTCTAAATATATTTGAACGGATTGTTCATTAGCAAGAGAGATTTGGGTTTGGTAACCCACAAATGAACAAGTAAGGGCTGTAGAAGCACTTGCCTTAGCAAGCTCAAAATAGCCTTTTTCATTGGTTGTGGTGCTATTGGATGAATCTGCCGATGAAACACTTACACCTACCAACGGAAGGCGGGTCTGGGCATCGTAAATTGTCCCGGAGACTTGGGCATAGGAGGAAAAGGTACTCAAAGCAATAGCGAGCAACAGACATACAAAAAATGCACAACGCATAGAAAAAGGATTAAGCAGGTGTATAGAATGGTAGATTAGAAGGCAATCTTCCCCAAAGATAGTATTTATGCTTCTATTAGGCGGGTGAAACCCAACGGGATGGCTTTTGAAATGAATGGCAGAATCGGCTCGGATGATACTGAACTTGTGAGGTGACAAACAGGCCGCAGCTTAGCCCTGTTCTGCCGCCCTTCTGATAGCACGCACCCGTGTGGCATCCACTACCGACCAGGTATATTCCTGCGCGTGATTGCCCATCGCCACGCCTGGATTGTGAAATTCCATTAAACTTGATTGACTCCTCCGTGCCGAAGAGTGAAACTCGCTTGCGCTAGTCTGAACACGAAGCGGATAGATCGTTTGTTCATGAACGCCACCACCAGGCATAATAATGATCCGACCGGCTGCTTTTTGAATCAATGCGGCGATAAGACTAGCTCCTTTCAGTGCAGTGGCTGATTGGCCGGAGGTAAGCAGGCGATCGACGCCTAGCGTTATCAACTCTTCAAGCGCTTGGAAAGGATCAGTGGCCATGTCGAAGGCTCGGTGGAAAGTAAAAGGCAGTGGCCGGGCCAAGGCGATTAATTCAGCCGTTCGTTGGGTATCTATTCGGCCATTGGCCAGCAACACGCCCGAAACTATACCATCAGCACCGGCTTGTTTAGCATAAAGAATATCGCGTTTAATGATTTCAAATTCAAGGGCTGAATAAAGAAAGTCGCCCCCACGCGGACGGATGAGCACGTACAGACCAATGTCAAGTTTTTGGCGAGCTATTTCCAAGCAGGCTGCGCTGGGAGTAGTACCTCCTTCCTGCAGGTTCGCACAAAGTTCTACCCGATCGGCTCCTCCCGAAGCGGCAGCCAGCGCCGACTCGATGGAGTCAGCACAAATTTCTAAAATAATCGGGCTGAATATACCCATGTATGAAGCGTCTTGATTACCCTACCTTTCCTACTTTCATAAAAATAGGAAAGACCACCTGTTCTTGCTCCTCCCACAAAGGCTGTAGCGCTTGCCCAAACATTTCCACCGGATTATAGCCTTGCATTTGAATAAACTTTTGAACGCTGGACCAGGTATTCAAATACCCCAGACAATCAGCTATGTCCCAGGTTACTTCCATTGCAAAGGTAGGGGGAGGAATTTCTTGAAAAGGAAAAGGAATGGATTGGTAAGAGGCATCTATGTGTTTTCTTTCCAGATCCCAATACGGGCCAATCGTAGTGGTATAGAATTCCTGGATTAGTACATTGATACGGGCATTGGAGGTTTTCATAAGGCCATAGCCCCAGGTAGCGAGCAATCCACCAGGCTTGCTCACCCGCCTGACCTCTCGGTAAAACGCCTCGAAATTGAACCAATGCAGGGCCTGAGCTACTGTAATAAGGTCAAATGAATGGTTGGGAAAAGGCGTTTTCTCGGCGGTGCAAACGAAGTAGTTGATTGGTTGGCTGGCGGCATTGACCGAACGATCAGCCTTGGCTAGTTGGGCTGCGCTGGCATCGGTGGCATGTACCTGGTCAAAATACCGCGCCAGTACTGTAGCCACTTGGCCATTGCCAGTGGCGCAGTCCCAGGCGCTAGCGGTTCCTGTCACCTGAGTCAGCAGATAATCGTACAAAGCCTGCGGATAGTGAGGTCGGTGCCTCGCATACAGGCTGG
>JAZKGK010000015.1:0-37526 GCA_040385915.1 Bacteroidota bacterium | reverse complement strand
GTGAAGCCAGACATAGGGAGATGGGTTAATTAGTTAAGCAGCTAAAAATGCCTTCTTATGGCCGGTAGTGGTGTTTTCGGCGTTGCTTGGCAGTCATTTCGCCGGGACAGTCGCAGTTTTTCTTGCCTTTTTTCTTGAGCTTTTTTTGGTTGCGTCCATCCTGCCAGTAGCTGCGGTCTTTGGGAACATAGGCAGAACGTTTGCTTTTTTTCGATTCTTTGTCAGGGGCTAAGGAAAGATTACTGGAATTGCTCTGTGCCAGTGCCGTCAGATGAACGGCTAGGAATGCGAATAGCACAATCAATATTTTTTTCATGAGTTTGCAGAAAAGACCGGTGTACAATGGGTTTGCCAAAATAACGAAAAAAAACACCGCTACGACATACGGGCGTTTCTAAACAGGTTGTGAAGACGTAAGAATTTTATTTTAACCGTGCATTCCTGTTTCATATGATCCTTTCCTGAGCTTATTCTTGGAAAGGAGATTTTAGAAATACTCCTGCATTTTATAGCTTTTGCTGCCTTTCTGCTTGCTATCTAAAGAAAGAAAGCACTTGAGCGCTTTAAAAAATTCGGATAAATAGTATATTGCTTGCAGGTAAATACGATAGTCAAGCCGAATCAGCTTAGATGTTTTGTCTGTAATTGCTTGACATACAGTCTGATTTGTTATTAATAACACCTGATTTATGACGCCGTCTTTATACCAATTCCCCTTACTCACGCCATTCCCGTCCTTGATCCATTTTGTTTCTGGGCGGCATGGCGGGGTGAGCGAAGGGGAGTTAGGAACACTCAACCTGGGTTTTAGGGTAGCCGATAATCCTCAGCATGTCACCGAAAACCGCCGCCGACTGGCAGCCTCCCTGGGAATTGCGGCTGATCAACTGGTGTTCCCTGCCCAAACCCACAGTGCCCGCGTACAAGTAGTAAAAGCCGATACATCCATAGAAGACCTGGCGGATACGGACGCCCTCATTACCCAAATCACTGGTCGGTGCATCTGTGTGATGTCTGCTGATTGCACCCCTATTTTATTATACGATCCCGTGAAACAGGCCGTTGGAGCAGTACACGCCGGTTGGCGCGGTACTGTTAGCAAAATACTGACGCATACGGTGCAGGCCATGCAAGAACACTTTGGCACCCAACCAGCTCATTTGCTTGTCGGTATCGGCCCCTCCATCAGTCCAGAAATGTACGAAGTGGGGCAGGAAGTGCTCGAGGCAGTAAAGCAAGCGTATGGATCTACTCAAGGATTGATTACCCGCGAAAACGGAGTAGGCAAAGGCTTTTTCAACCTTTGGGAAGCCAACCGGCAGCAATTGCTGGAGTTGGGTGTACCAGTAGCGTCCATTGAGGTGTCGGGCATTTGTACCTATCAGCAAAGCGACCGCTTCTTCTCGGCCCGTAAGTCAGCCAATCGGGCAGGGCGATTTGCCGCGGGCATTATGCTCCAGTGATGGTTTTGCCAAGTTTGTGCTTTTTTCAAACCGCTTTATATAACCCAGGCGGTTTTTTTGTGCCAAAAACCGCCTGGGTTATATGCGCTAACTACTGGTTTTAATTCTTTCCAAAGAAGTTTGTTAATGACTGTGGAAAGCATAAATAAAGATTTTATCTTTTAAATAAATGAAATTACTGTGTTTTTTATTATAATTTATTCCTAAGATTACCAGGGGTATAAGAGCTTGACGACTGCTACCGATGATGGGTAGCGGTTCAACTTTACTAGGGTTCTTTAGCGTATAAGCAGCCAATGTAACCTGAATACCCTAAAAGACATCAGCAGCAATATTTACTTTTATGGAGCAAACAACTGAAAACATAAGTGCCGCATCTGGCTCCCGGTGGCGGAAATGGGGTCCCTACTTATCAGAACGTCAATGGTCTACGGTTCGGGAAGATTACAGTGAGTACGGCGATGCCTGGAATTATTTAACGCACGATATGGCCCGCAGCCGGGCTTATCGCTGGGGAGAAGATGGCATAGGAGGCATTAGTGATAACAAGCAGCTACTTTGTTTTGCCCTGGCCTTTTGGAACCATCACGATCCCTTTCTAAAAGAGCGCTTGTTTGGACTTACGGCTCACGAAGGCAATCATGGTGAAGACGTGAAGGAATATTATTACTACCTGGATAGTACGCCTTCACATTCGTACATGAAAATGCTTTATAAATATCCTCAGGAGGCATTTCCTTATGAGCTTTTGGTGAAGGAAAATCAGAGCCGAAGCCGCTTAGATCCCGAATTTGAATTGATGGATACGGGGATATTTGATGAAGACCGATACTTCGACATTTTTATTGAGTATGCCAAAGCCGATGAAGAAGACATATTAGTCCGCGTAACTATTCATAACCGAGGGCCAGAAACCGCCAAAATAGACGTATTGCCCCATCTTTGGTTCAGAAATACTTGGTCCTGGGGCTACCCCGACCAAAAGTACAAGCCTTCTTTACAAGCCACTAAGCCTGGAATTGTAAGCGTACAACACCGGGCTATGGCTACCAAACGCCTTTACTGCGACCGCAAGCCTTCTTTGCTATTTTGCGAAAACGAAACTCATGTAGAACCTTTGTCGGAAAAAGACGCTAAAAAATATTTCAAAGACGGCATTACTGAGTTTATTGTTAATGAAAAAGCCTCGGCGATTAACCCGGCCAGGAAAGGCACCAAAGCCGCTGCCCATTATCCATTGACGATTGCAGCAGGGGGTTCCGAAACCATTCGCCTCCGCCTCACCCACAACGATGCCCTTACGCTGACCGATGCTTTTGCCGATTTTGATGCCATTTTTACCCAACGCCTGCAAGACGCCAATGCCTTTTACAACGTGCTTCAAAAGAATATTGCCTCAAGCGATGCCCGAAATGTTCAACGACAGGCGCTGGGTGGCATGCTTTGGAATAAACAATTCTATCACTATTACATACCTCAGTGGCTCAATGGCGATCCGTCACAGCCCCCGCCGACTACTTTCCGCCAAAAAGGCCGTAACAATGAATGGGTTCACTTAAAAAATGCTGACATCATCTCGATGCCCGATAAGTGGGAATATCCCTGGTACGCTGCCTGGGACCTGGCTTTTCATTGCATCCCGCTGGCCATGGTCGATCCGGAGTTTGCCAAAGACCAACTGGTTTTGCTTACCCGCGAACAATATATGCACCCCAATGGGCAATTACCCGCCTACGAATGGAATTTTAATGATGTGAATCCTCCCGTACACGCTTGGGCTGTTTGGCGGGTGTATTCCATGGACAAAAGCAAAAACAAGAAGCGAGGCGACCGAAAATTTCTGGAACGAGTCTTTCACAAGCTGTTGCTCAATTTTACCTGGTGGGTAAACCGGCAAGACCACAAGGGAAACAACATTTTCAAGGGCGGTTTCCTTGGCTTAGATAACATTGGGGTATTCGACCGCAGCAATACCTTGCCTACTGGCGGACACTTAGAACAAGCCGATGGCACCAGTTGGATGGCTATGTATACACTTAATATGATGCGAATTGCGCTGGAATTAGCCCAAACCAATTCTGTATATGAAGACCTGGCCATCAAATTTTTCGAGCACTTCCTGCTCATTGCCAAAGCCATGAATAAACTGGGCGATCAGGATATCCATATGTGGGACGAAAACGACAACTTCTTCTACGATGTGCTTCAAACCCCGAGTGACGATCGGATACGGCTGAAAGTGCGTTCGATGGTGGGCCTCATTCCTCTGTTTGCGGTGGAGGTATTGGACACCTTATCGCTGAAATCTTTGCGCGAATTTAGTTATAACCTGAAGTGGTTTTTATATAACCGCCCCGACCTGATGCAAGAGATTGCCCGCTGGGATTTACCCAGTGAATCGGCCTATCTGTTGTTCTCTCCCTTAAGCAAAATACGGCTGAAAGGTTTGCTGGTCCGGATGCTGGACGAAACGGAATTTCTTTCCGATTATGGCATTCGCAGTCTCTCGCGCGTTCACGTAGACGATCCTTATGTCTTTAACCTCAACGGCACTATCTTCAGCGTAGGCTACAAGCCTGCGGAGTCGGATAGCAGCATGTTTGGTGGCAATTCCAACTGGCGTGGTCCTATTTGGTTTCCGGTCAATTACTTGATTATAACCTCACTGGAACGTTATCACTGCTTTTACGGAGATGAATTCAAAATGGAATGCCCCACGGGATCGGGACATTTTATGACTTTAGCCGACATTGCTGATGAGCTATCCAAGCGTTTATGCCGGCTTTTCCTGAAAGATAAAACAGGCAAACGAACCGTGTTTGAAGGCAATGAAAAAATGCAGACCGATCCGCATTTCCGTGACTATATCCTTTTCTACGAATATTTCCATGGCGACAATGGCCGGGGAGTGGGTGCCTCACACCAAACGGGCTGGACTGGCCTCATGGCTGAATTACTAAACCGCCACCCTAGTTCTTGAGGCAAATGTGCTAACTACTTGTTACATTTACCTTTCCCAAATTCCCTACCTCATGAACATACAAAAAAGTGCCTCCGCTAGCGGTATTCGCTATTTATCCAAAGGTTTATCCCTCTTATCCTTATCGCTTTTGCTGTGCTTGGTGGCCTGTAGTAAAAAGGAAGCCGACCTGTATCATATTCCTCAGGAATCAGACTTTGTAGTAGCTGTAAATATGCAAAGTTTGGCTTTAAAAGCTTTGAACTTCAGAGACTTACTGAATTTTGATTTATTCAGCAAAAAGGACAGTTCTTCCACAGAAGCCGCCCTCGCCGAACGTATTCAACACGCAGGCATTGACTTTCTGAGTACCGCTTATTTATTTGGCGAAATGGCTGAGCCTAACCAAATGGGCGAAATCAGGGATAGCTTAAACGTTACCCTGTTGGTGTCACTCAAGGATGCCGACCAATTTGAAGCCTTTTTAAAGCAAGAGAAAGGTATTATTGGAAAGGAAGAAGGCGGATTGAAATTCTGCGCGAACGATTCACTATTGGTTGGTTGGAATAAAACCAGGGCTTTCATTACCTGGAAAAAAGACTCTGCTACTACCAGTTTGAGAAAAAAGCTAATTGATTTGCAAAACCTCCCGTCCGACCGTTCACTGGTCGAAAAAAACAATCATTTCAGCGATTTAAGGAAAAAGTCTTTCGATGTGCTATTCTGGGTAAATGGGGCAAAGATTGAAAAATCGTCACCTGGCAGGCGCAGCTTGGCAGCCCTGAAAGACAATTATATGGGCAGCGTACTCAACTTTGAGAAGGGCGAAGTGGTTTGTGAGGGCAATTTCGTTTCCAATAACCCAGCCATCAATAAGTATACTGATCTGATGGATCAAAAGATTGGTAAGGAACTCGTTAATACCATTCCTACCCCATCTCCCATAGCTGCGTTGGCTTTGAAACTGAACTTGAAGACGGTAAAACGAATGCTTCAGGACAATAATATGCTCAGTTCAGCCAGTCCGATGCTACAAATGCTTGGCCTGTCAACCGACGAAATATTGGATATGCTCAGCGGTGAATTGGTCGTGTCCGTAATAAATTTACCTGACTCCGGCCAATATATTCCTGAAATGTATGTGAGCCTGGGCATTGCCAATTCGGCATCGTTGAAAAAGCTGGTGGGTAATTTCAAAAACCAAGGGCTTCTAGTTGAACAAGGCCGTTACCTGGGCATCGTGATGATGCCGAATCTGGCCGTGATTCCTCAGGACAAGCAATTGATTTTGACTACTGCCACGGCTACACAGCGCAATAATATCTTGGCTGGCAAAGGGGGAAATTTAAGTGAGAAAACGGCCACTGCCCTGCAAAACGGCGCTTTCTCGTTCTACTTTGACTACAATATCTTGGTTACTAATAGCCCCGCGGTAAGCAAAGATCCCGAATTTCAACTACTGGGCCAATACCTGCAAGGATTGGAAGCCTCGAGTATTCAATCATCTGCCTCTACCTTCGATTCTAAGTTTGTTGTCACCTTGAAAGACAAAAGCCAAAACAGCTTAGTTTCACTGATTAAGATGAGCAAAGAGATGGATGTTTTGCAGAAAAAACGAACCGAAGAACGCAAAGAAAAAGAAGCATCTACCACAGAAGCCGAAACTTCTGACATTGACTCTACTCAAGTTCAGTAATCCAAATCGCTTATCCATCTAGTATCTCATTTTACAAATTGAGGCAGTTCAGTCCGTTTCACCTACTACGACAATTTGATTCGCTTCCTAAATCCTGAAAGGATGAAGTTATTATAGAAACAGAATGCCTAAACCACCGATCAACTCTGAAGGAGTGAAAGAGTAATTTTTAATAATATCATTGTCATCCACAAATAGTGATAGAGTGAAGGCTTATTTCACCCCTTTGGGGTTCAGTTTTTGATGCCGTTGCGGTCCGCCGCGCGGTTGGTGTTTCCAGCGATTTTTTCAACGGGGTCGCCCGGCGATTGATTAATGTTCACAACAGCCATAAAATTAGTATTGAAAATCAAGGCTTTATGAGCTGTTGTACAATTTTTCCACCAACAACGGCATCAATCAAAATAATCACCTGTTTTAAATACAAGAATCTGAAAAATAACCACTTATCATTTCGTCATATCAACCAATCGCCTCCTACGATTGCGTTTGAACAGGTAGTTCCGGCGCCGCTAATGGGCGTGGTTGCGCCCAGCTCTCAGGTCTGGAACACCGGATTAAAGCTGGAGCCAGCCCAATATTACCACGTATCTGCCGTGTCGGGCAAGGGGAAGAGTACGTTTGTGTCCATTCTCTACGGCTTGCGCTCCGACTACCAAGGCCAGGTGCTGCTCCAGGGAAAAAATATCCGCTCTTTCACACTCGATGATTGGGCTAACTATCGCCAAGCCTGTTTTTCCATCGTGTTCCAGGATTTGCGCCTCTTTCTGAATTATACCGGATGGGAGAATATGCTGGTGAAAGCCGATTTATATGGAAAACCGGACAAGGAAAAAATCACCCGAATGGCCGAAGCGTTGGGCGTGTTGCCTTTGCTGGACAAAAAATGCGGCCTACTTTCTTATGGCGAAAGGCAACGCATGGCCATCATCCGGGCGTTGGTGCCGCCTTTTCAGTGGCTACTGCTCGACGAGCCATTCAGCCACCTCGACCAGAGCAACATTCAGCGCGCATCCCAATTGATTGCGGAGGAATGCCAGGCCCGTCAGGCAGGTTTAGTGCTCACCTCTTTAGGAGGCGATAACTTATTTGATTACCACCAAAAAGTATTGCTTTGAAACGTTTGTTAACCAAAATACTCTGGGGAAAGCAAAGCAAGTGGCAGTTTGCCCTGGCTGGTATTGGCTTCCTGCTGGGCTTGCTCATTTTGCTGGTTTCGCTCCAACTCTATCTCGACGTTCAGCGGGTGTTGGACGAGAAGGCCCGCAATACCGCCGACTATCTTATCTTAAACAAAGACATTTCCTTTGCCAATACGCTGGGGTTTGCCAATAGCACTTTTTCGGAAGTTGAAATAGATAGCCTTAGAAGGCAGCCTTTTGTGAAGCGATTGGGCGAATTTAATACCAGTCAGTTTCAGGCAACGGTCGAAACCAATCAGACCATCCCTTTTTACACCGTGCTTTTCTTCGAGTCGGTGCCCGATGCTTTTCTGGACGAAATACCCGGCGGCTGGCGCTGGAATGAGGCCAGTGAGCAATTGCCCATCATTGTTTCGCAGGAATTCCTGAATCTGTACAACTTCGGTTTTGCGCTAAGTCAAGGCCTGCCCCAGCTATCGAGAGGAACCTTGAAGCTATTACCTCTCACCGTTGTGATTAGTGGACCAAAAGGGCAGCGAAAGTATAATGCTCGCATTGTAGGATTCAGCGACCGTATTGCTTCGGTATTGGTGCCTGACAGCTTTATGCGCTGGGCTAACCAGCATATTGGCCCTGACCAAACCAAACCGCCTTCTCGGTTGATGGTTCAGGTAAACGATGCCTCCAACCCCGCCATTGCCGATTATCTAACCCGATTCAGCTATCAGACGAATAACGACAAGCTGAAAGCCAGCCAAACCGGGCGTATCATTCAGGTGGTGATGAGCTTGATTGGAATCGTCGGAATATTTTTCATTGTGCTTTCCTTCATCATATTCACCAGCAACTTTCGGGTCATTATTGCTGAGGCAAAAGATGAAATTGCGCTCCTGCTCCAACTGGGTTACCGCGTGGGCACCATTGCCAGGCATTTGCTTGTTTACTTTGCCTTGTTTCTAGCGGCAGTGATGCTTACGACCTTTATACTACTGCAAATAGCGGTGGCTCGCCTACAGACTTTCGTGCAAACGCAAGGCATTGATTTGAGCAGCGGCGTAAGTGCCACCGTTATTTATACGGGCCTCACATTTATTGCCTTGTGTCTGGCTGTAAATACGCTGTCGGTGATGCGGTTGCTCCGACGAAACCAGCATTGATGGGTGTTGTGCAACGATGCTCCTATTCTTGCTTATCTGGAAAATCTTCTTGTTCTAATACTCCGTGTCGATTGCTCTTAATATACCTAATCAGCTGCTCAATCAATTGTCCGTGGCCGCTTTCCAGTATGGTCAACCGGGGCTTTGCTAGCCTTTTCAAGAGAGATTGAACGTCTTTTTCAGCCAATATCCGGTCGTATTTTCCCAGAAAAACTTCCGTATAAACCTGCTTTTGATTGAGCAAAGCCGCCATAGATGCCATGTCAAATTGCAATAGCCGGAAGTTGACCCATGACTGGTAAAGCCGGTGTTGTTTTTCGGAGCTGTCCATTTGGCTTTGGGCAAAACGGATAAGTTTGGGATGCACTAGCCGCAAAGCCGTTGCCACCACCGCAAGTAAGCCAAATGCTTTTGGGTGGTACACAATAGCTTTAAATATCCACCGCGTCCAGCTATTGTGCGTAGCAGTGGCATACCAGATATTGGGGCTAATGCCGTTAGGGGCAAGGAGAAAAAGCGCTTGTGTCTGGTCTGGAAAAGCTTCTACGGTAGCCAAGGCGAATCGTGCACCCAGACTGAAGCCTAAAACGGAAAAGGTATTAATCTGTTCCTTAGCAAAAAAAGCCTGCAAGCTGGCATGCCAATCGGCCTTGGTGAGCGGCTGTTCGGGGCTGTTATCCAGATTTTCGCCGTGGTAAAAAAGGTCAAAGCTATAAGTAGTATATTCGGAAGCCAGTACTTTTGCTAGTTCTTCCCAATGCATTCTGCTCTGCCCAAAGCCGTGGAAAGCAAGCAATACTTTCGCGCCTTCCCCCACGCGAGAGTAGGTTAATCGAGTGGATGTGCTGATGTGTTGATGTGCTGATCTACTAGTCCGCACATCTGCTAATCTCCTCATCTGGATAGCAAGGCAAGGCTTTCTTCTAATTCGTGATAGGCTTTTTGGCAAACTTCGGCTATAGTTTCCACCAGGCTGGCCATTTCGCTGGCGATAGCGTCGGTCGGTTGTTTCTTCAATAAATCACTTCCGGGCTCCAAAACGGAAGCTATTTTCTCGAACACGGGTTTCAGGCTGGAAATGCCTACGGTGGCAGTGGTGGCTTTCATTTTATGCACTACGGCATTCAGTTCGGCCCAGTCTTGCTTTTGGCAAGTATGGCGTGCCCGATTGATAAAATCGGGTGTCTGACGAAGAAATACCCGAATCATCTCTTCCATAAACTGCACATTATTGATTGATGCACTCTCCAGGTATTCCAGGTTTATGTATTGAAATTGATGCACAAATTCTTTTTCTGGTAGCACTTCCTGGCTATGACTAACGGGTAAATACCGAAGCAGTTTATTCTGTAGCTCTTTCGGAATGAATGGCTTGGACAGCACATCATTCATTCCGGCATGCAAAGCTTTATTCTTTACATCGGCTACAATAGACGCCGTGATTGCCAGAATAGGTACGTCTTTATGCGCTAAATGCGCGAGGGTACGAATATGCCGGGCAGTAGTAAATCCATCCATTCCTGGCATCTGTAAGTCCATCAATACCAGATCGTAAGAGTTCTGTTGCAGTTTTTCCAGCGCCTCGTTTCCATTGGCTGCAATATCAATGTCCAGGCCCCATTTGCGCAAAAATTCACCGGCTACCAGCTGGTTCATCTTATTATCTTCTACTAACAGCACGGTTGCTTTCATAAAACGGATGTCGTTTACCAGCGGCGATGTATTGGGGAGCGAAGCTTTGGGAGCTACTGTGGGTCTGGCTTCACTTTCGCCGGCTGCCTTGCCAAAGGTGAGGGAAAAGGTAAAAGTACTGCCAATGCCTAGTTTGCTGTGTACTTGAATTTGTCCGCCTTGTAGTTCTACCAACTGCTTGCTAATGGATAGTCCCAGCCCAGTGCCTCCGTATTGGTGTGCAGTGTCGTTACTAGCCTGGGTGAAACTTTCAAAAATAACCTGCATCTTCTCCGCCGGAATACCAATGCCTGTGTCGGCCACGCCAAACAGCAGGGTAATGGTAGAATCCGTTTCTGCTAGTGCTTCTGCGCTAATTTCTATATACCCTTTTCCGGTAAATTTTAACGCATTGCCTACCAGGTTAGTAAATATCTGCTGTAACCGGATCTGATCTCCCACCAGTGTCCTAGGTAAAGCTGGGGCAGTATTGAACAGTAAGCGAATATTCTTTTCGGAAGCCTCGAAGCCAAAACTCTGGCGAATGCCTTGAAAGATACTATCTAATTCAAAATTAGTTTGATCGAAACTTACTTTTCCTGATTCAATCTTAGAGAAATCAAGAATATCGTTGATGATGACCATAAGACTATCAGCAGAGAATTTAACAGCATTTAGATATCCTTTCAAATCGGCCGTCTGGAAATCTATTTCCGCATTTTTTTCAATAAGCAAATGCGTAATCCCAATTACGGCGTTGAGGGGTGTGCGTAGTTCGTGGCTCATCACGGACAGAAATTGTTCTTTGGCTCTCATCGAGTCTTCGGCTACCTGTTTGGCTCTCATCAGCTCCAATTCCACCTGCTTCCGTTCGGTAATGTCGCGGGCAACACCCTGAAAGCCCGTAATGCGGTTGTTGTCTAGTAGCATGTGAACCGTTTGGCCTACCCATACCTGCTCACCCGTTTTGGCATCGGCCATAAATTCCAGGTAAGAGTCCAGCGTTCTCGATGCGAATTGCTCTTTATAAAATTTCACTACCATCTCCTTATGTTCGGCATTGACTATTTCGGAGAAATGCTTGCCAATTAACTCAGTGTTGGTGTAGCCCAGTACGCGCGCACCGATCGGATTTACGTACGTGCAATTACCCCGAAAATCGCACTGCGAAATCATGTCATTGGCAAACTCCACTATCTGCCGGTATTGGGCTTCACTGGCCTGTAAACGTTCTAGGGTTCTTTTTTGCTCAGTAATGTCTACCAGAATACTCAATACGTGTACGTGACCGTCATTGGCCAGCAGAGGTTTTTTGATTGCGTGGAAATGGCGGACTTCTCCACCAGGCTGAACATAGGTTTCTTCGGTCTCTACCTGCTGCCGATTTTCCATGATGCCACGTTCAATCTGGCGGAAGCGCTCATAAGGTTCCGGCGGGTTACCGATGCAGGCAGGGTCGTTGAATAGCAATAAAAATTCTTCTTTGGTAAGGCTGGCTAAATCGGCCAACGCCTGATTTATCATCAGGAAGCGGCCTTCGTAATCGCGCACGTAAATAGGATTGGGATCCGTATCTAATACCTGCCGAATAAAATGTTCTGTGGCGCGCAGCTCCTCCTCCATCCGAATCCGCTCGGTAATGTCGAGCGAATAGCTCAGAAGCAAGGGTTCTTCGGAATTGTCGGGAGCCAAGGTAGACCGGTGAATAATCGTTTTTCCTGTTAGCATGTGCCTGGTCACGCCCTCAAACTCATTTTTCTCTTCTTTTATAATCAATCCATCCTGTTGCCATACTTGCTGGTCATCTGCCACAAAGGTGGAAGCTATTTCTTTGTCATAGAGTTCAAAATCCATTTTGCCAATCACCTGATCGGCCTTGATTCCAGCCTTCTCGCATAAGTATTGGTTAATAAATACCAAGTGTCCAGCCTTATCTTTCAGATAAATGTAAATGGGTAATCTATCCAGTATTCTTTTCAATAAGGTTTTCTGCCAATGGAGCGCTTCTTCGTATTGTTTTCTTAGCGCCACATCTCTGAATGCCACTGCCCTCACTAGCTTACCCTGGAAGGGATGACTTCTGCCGCAGATTTCTACATGCAGCCGAGTGCCGTCTTTTCTTAGCAACACAATTTCATACGGCTCAGCATAGCCCGTCTGCATGTGTTCCGTTACTGTCTGCCTGAATTCTTCGGCTATCAGCACAAAGGCATTGACACCAAGTACCTCTTCGCGACTATATCCCAGCAGAAGCGGTGCTATCTGATTGACGTCCAGAATAATGCCTTGGTCGTGAACTACAATTCCTTCAAAAGTAGCTTCAAACAAACTGTGGAGTCTCTCTTCTCCTTTAAGCGTATTTTTTGAAAGTGGTAGAAGCGATTCTTCTGCCAGTGTTTGTGTTTGGTAAGTTAGGTTGATTGCATCAAAGAGGTTTTTCAGTGAGCCAGTAGGCTGACAATCTTCTCCCAGGTATTGTAAAATTTGTTTTTTTAATAGAGGAACGTAACCTTCCATAGCCAATTCAGTCTCAAGGTTATTGCCAATGGCTTCATTGTTCGGGAATTATCGAAGCTGCAAAAACAAAAATACAGCTTTATCCCTAAGCTACGTGTAAAAGATGCATAAACTATTCAATCTTGTCACCTTTCACTCTTTACTCTCTAGTAATAAGCTATTGCTGATTTTATCTTTATCAAAAACATCTATCAGCCTTGACCATTCCCCTTATTCATCTACAATGTTTTAGCAAAAATAAGTTTAAAAAAACTTTCAACTCTTTTAAAGTTTCCATAGTTTTGTATTTCCAAGAACTCAATCAATAAACTAGGAGTGGAAGTAAAGAGCAGAATACTAGAAGCCTCCGAAGAGCTATTTCTCAAGTATGGAGTCAAAAGCATTACGATGGATGAGATAGCCCGTCATCTGGCTATTTCTAAGAAAACGATTTACCAATTTTACCAGGATAAAGATGAAATTGTTTCCCTGGTAATTAAGCAGCATCTGGAACGAAATCAGGAAAGCATGTGTCAAGCATTTGCCTCCTCGGACGATGCCGTAGATGAAAGTCTGCAAGCCTATGAGCGAATGAAGTCGATCATGGCCAACAGTAATCCGTCTCTGTTATTCGATTTAAAAAAATATCATCCGGAAGCCTGGAAAATATATCTTCATCACAAACGTCATTTTATTCTAGAACGAATTACCACGAATCTGGAACGAGGCATAAACGAAGGCTTATTCCGTTCGGACATTCAGGTAGCTGTCTTATCACGCCTGCGGCTCGAACAGATTCAGTTGGGCTTTGATGCGCAGGTTTTCCCTGTAGAGCAATTCAACTTTATGGAAGTGCAGACTGAGCTACTCGACCATTTCCTGCGGGGCATAGTGACTGATGAAGGATTAAAACTGTTGAATCAATACAAAAACAAATGATACTATGAGTACCCAACAAATCCGAAGATTGGCAGCCGCCACTATTTTCTTCCTGATAGCCCTACACCTGATTCCAGGTAAACTACTGGCGCAGGATGCCCCAGTCAGCACGACGGCAAAGGCAGAACAGACATCTTTTTCTTTACAAGAAGCCATCGATTATGGCTTAAAGAATAGTGTAACTGTTCAAAATTCACAGTTGGACATTCTTAGCGCGAAGGCAAAGGTGGGTGAAATTCGCGCTATTGGTTTGCCGCAAATCAACTTCCAGGGTAATATTACAGACAATGTAAAAATTCCAACCTCTTTTCTTCCAGCAGTGTTTTTTGATAAAAATGCTGCTTCTGATGCACCTCCGATTCCGGTTCAGTTTGGAGTACAGTACGTTGGATCGGGAACAATCAATGCCAATCAGCTTCTTTTCGATGCGTCTTACTTCCTGGGTCTAAAGGCTGCTGCTACCTATAATCAACTATCACAAAAAGGGCTAACGCAATCAAAAATCAGTGTTGTTGAGGCTATAACCAAGGCATACTATTCTGTGTTAGTATCTCAGGAGCGATTAACGCTTCTTGACTATAATGTGAAGCGGCTCGATACACTTTTACAACAGACCAAATTACAGAATGAAAACGGATTTGTTGAAAAAATTGATGTAGATAGGATTGAGGTACAGTACAATAACCTAAAAGTTGATTATGGCCGCACGGTCAGATTAGTAGAATTAGGCCGGGCGCTGCTAAAATTTCAAATGGGTTATAACCCCAATGCTAACATTGAGCTAACGGACAAACTGGTTGCACAAAATGTGGAAAATATTCAGATAGAAGATAACTCCAAATTTAATTATGGGCAACGCATTGAATATTCTCTTTTGCAAACGCAGAAAGAGTTGAATTGGCTGGACATTCGCAATAATAAGGTAGGATATTATCCTCATCTTAGTGCGTTTGGTTCTTTTGGTTATAACCGAGGTAGTAATGAGTTCGATCTTTTCAATAAAGCTTGGTTTGCCAATGGTAGTATTGGTCTGAATCTTACCATTCCTATTTTCGATGGTCTGAGCAAACATTATAAAAACCAACAGGCTAAACTGACTTATCAAAAGACCACCCAAAGTGCAAAGCAGTTAGAACAAAGCATTGATTTACAGCTACAACAAGCCCGCATTTCGCTGGAAAATAGTTTAGATGTCCTGAAAACCCAGCGGAGAAATCTGGAACTGGCTGAGCGAGTAGCAAAGGTGACCCGAATTAAGTATGCGCAAGGAGTAGGCTCCAATATTGAGGTTATCAATGCAGAAGCTGGCTTCAAAGAAGCACAAACCAATTACTATTCAGCTCTTTATGATGCACTAGTAGCTAAAGTAGATTCCGATAAGGCTGCTGGTAAATTGTATACTGAGTAACCTAATTCATCCCTGATTTATTCTTAAAATTCATATTTAAATAATTCTTTATGAAACCCCAATACTTATTAATACTGACCACGATGCTTTTGATGGCTTGTTCTAAAGGCTCAGAAGTAGACCAAAAGAAAGCTAAGCTGGAAGAATTGAAGCAGAAACAGCAATCCGTTAACAGTGAGATCACCAAACTAGAGGGAGAACTGGCGGTATTGCAGCCCAACAAGCAAGAGAATGTGCGCATAACGCCGGTAAAAACGGCTCCTATTGCTGCCGGCACATTCAAGCATTTTATTGAAGTACAAGGCAGCCTCGATTCTAGAAGCAATGTTTTCATAACCCCCAAAACGGCTGGCTCAGTGTCTGCTGTACACGTGAAGGAAGGCGACCACGTCCGCAAAGGACAAGTACTGGCAGTAATTGACGATGCGGTTTTACGTCAAAACGTAGATGAACTGAAGACCAGTCTCGAGTTGTCTAATACACTTTACGAAAAGCAGAAAAACTTATGGAGTCAGAAAATTGGTTCTGAAGTACAATTCCTTCAGGCTAAAAACAATAAGGAAAGTTTAGAAAATAAATTGAAGACCCTACAGTCTCAAATTGCCCTCAATCGCATCACCTCACCTATTAATGGTATCGTGGATGAAGTAAAGTTGAAAGTAGGCGAAACGGCTAATCCGATGATGGGAGCGATTCGCGTAGTAGACCCTACCAGCATCCGCGTAATTGCCAAGGTTGCTGATTCCTATATTGGTTCGGTTCGTAAGGGCGATGCGGTTATCATCCGTTTTCCTGACCTGAACCGGGAAATTGAAGGCAAGATCAACTTTGTTGGGCAGGTAGTCAATCCAACCACGCGTACGTTCGATATTGAGGTAGCCATCACCAACAAGGATCAGCAATTGAAGCCGAATATGTTGGCGGTAATTAAAATTAACGACCAGACTAAATCGAACGCCATCGTCATTGACGAAAATATTGTTCAGAAAACTGAGGCTGGCGACATTGTATTTGTAGCTACCCAGGAAAATGGACGCAAAGTGGCGAAACTTCGGAAAGTAAAAACGGGTTTGTCGTATAATGGAAAAGTGGAGATTCTGGAAGGCTTACAAGCCGGTGACCAGCTCATCACCGACGGCTCCCAGGACTTAGCAGACGGACAACGTATCAGTTAGGTATTAGCCTGTTAGATGTTAGTAGTTAGCTTGTTAGTAATTAGTTGTTAGATAAAATCTAACAGACTCAAACTGGCTTCTAATGGCTAACCGCTAAAAACTAACTGCTGAAAACTAATAGCGAACAGCTAAATTTCTACATATGAATCACAAGGAATTTTCAATCACCAACTGGTGCGTAGAGAACAAGACGACGATCTATGTCTTTACCATCATTATTACGCTGGCAGGGTTTTTTACCTACCAAAATCTGCCCAAGGAACAGTTTCCGGACATTATCGTCCCAACGATTGTAATTCAAACGTTTCATCCGGGAACAAGCCCTGAAGACGTAGAAAATCTACTTACCAAGCCTATCGAGAAAGAATTGAAGGCGGTGACCGGGGTGAAACGGGTGAAGTCCAACTCCATCGAGAACTTCTCTCTCATCATTGTAGAATTCAATACGGGTATTGAAGTTCCCATTGCCAAGCAGCGGGTAAAGGATGCCGTAGACAGATCCAAAGCAGAACTTCCCAGCGACCTGGATCGTGACCCAACCATTCAGGAAGTCGAGTTTTCGGAGTTCCCGATCATGAACATTACCCTGGCAGGAAACTATCCGCTTGACAAGCTGAAGACCTATGCGGAAGATTTGGAGGAAGCCATTGAGGAGATGCGTGAAATCAAACGAGTAGATATTTTGGGCGCACTAACCCGAGAAATTCAGATCAATATGGATTTGTATCGGATGCAGGCAGCAGGCATCACTTTTAGTGACGTTAGCCAAGCCATCGCTTCCGAAAATGTGAATATTTCGGGTGGTGAAATCAATGTAGACAACGTACGCCGGAACCTGCGCGTGACGGGTGAGTTTAAGACCGTAAAATCCATTGGCGAGGTGGTTGTCCGTTCTGGGTTAGGTGGAGCCGTATTGCTGAAAGAAATTGCGGAAATAAAAGATGATTTTGAAGAAAAACAGGACTATTCCCGCCTGGACAACAATCCGGTTATTACGCTCAATGTCATCAAACGGGGCGGCGAAAACCTGATTGTTGCCTCTGACAATATTTTTAAAGTAGTAGAGAAATTACAGAAAGACCGCTTTCCTGCCGGATTGAAGGTGAGCATCATTGGTGACCAGTCCGAAAGAACCCGTACGGAATTGAATGACCTGATTAATACAGTTATCCTGGGCTTTATCTTTGTGGTAATCGTATTGATGTTCTTTATGGGCACCAACGATGCTATTTTTGTGGGGCTTTCCGTCCCACTTTCTTCGCTGATTGCCTTTGCCGTTATCTGGGGGTTTGCCTTCTTATTCCCGAGTTTGAAGTTTTCTTTGAACACGGTAGTGATGTTTGCCTTTCTACTCGCTTTGGGTATTGTGGTAGATGATGCCATTGTGGTGATTGAAAACACCCACCGGATTTTTCACATGAATCCAGACATTACCATTCTCAAAGCGGCTAAAATGGCGGCTGGAGAAGTGTTTTTGCCCGTACTGTCCGGAACCTTGACCAACGTAGCGCCTTTCTTTCCCTTGCTATTCTGGCCAGGTATTGTAGGCGAATTTATGAAGTACCTGCCTATTACCCTGATCGTTACCTTGTTTGCTTCTCTGCTGGTTGCCTTTGTGATGAACCCGGTTTTTGCGGTTTCTTTTATGAAGCGGGATGAAAACGGAGGTGTGAAAAAACTCAATCAAATGTTCGTTCCTTTGGCAGTGATGGCAGTCGTAGCCGTACTTGGTTATTTGATCAATGTAGGGCTGGGCAATTTTGTGGTCTTTATTATATTGATTTATCTCCTCAATAATTTTGTCTTGACACCGCTTACCCATCGTTTTCAGCACGGCTCCTTAGTTCGGCTGAAAAATGGCTACCGAAAATTAATTTCCTTTGTAATCCGTGGCAAGCGTCCGGCTTGGTTCGTAGCGGGCGCCGTAGGGCTATTTATTTTCAGCATTTTCATTACGGGAGTTGTCAAGTTTTTCCCTTCAGGTCAGCCCGATTTTGTGTATATCTATAATGTGCTGCCCATTGGAACAGATGCCAAGGTAACGGATTCAGTTACACGGATAATGGAAAAAAGGGTGTACGAAGTATTGGGGCAGAAAAACTCGGCTGTCAAATCTATTATTACCAACGTAGGCGGCCTGAGTTCCGGCGATCCTAACAACCCTGACCGGGTGCCGGCGCCCTACAAAAGCAAAATAACCATTGCCTTTGTGGATTTCGACGAACGACTGGGCGTATCTACTTACGATATTCTGGAGAAAATAAGAGCCCGTATGGGCGGTATAGCAGGCGCACAGATATCCGTTGAGAGGGAAGCAAACGGTCCACCTACGGGTAAGCCCATCAGCGTCGAGATTGCAGGCGAGGACTTTTCTCAGTTATTGAAGATTCAGGCTCAGGTAACGAAGGCCATTCAGAAATCTAATATCCAGGGGATTGAAGACTTAACATCGGATCTTAAAATCAATAAGCCGGAAATAACGGTGGAGATAGACCGGGAAAAAGCCAATCGGGAAGGAATTTCAACCAGCGCCATTGGTATGGCAGTGCGTACAGCTTTGTTTGGCTTCGAGGTATCTCAATACCGGGAGGCAAAGGACGAGTACAAAATTATGCTCCGACTAAAACCAACAGATCGTAATCAGGTAGAAAAATTGCTGGGTCTGAATATAACCTACCGCGATATGGCGATGGGTGGCGTATTCCGGCAGGTGCCCTTGAGTGCGGTAGCCAAAGTGAGTTATTCGTCTACCTACAGCAGCATTAACCGTAAGAATCAGGAACGACTGGTTAGGCTTTCTTCTAACGTATTGACTGGTTACAATGCCAACGAAATTGTGGCCCAGATTAATCAATTGCTTCCCTCACTCGATATTCCAGCCAACTATTCAGTAAAAATGGGTGGTGAGCAGGAAGACCAGCAGGAAACACTTAGTTTCTTGATTGTAGCCTTCGTCGGTGCTATTGCCCTTATCTTTTTGATTCTGGTAACTCAATTCAATTCTGTAAGCAAGCCGATTATTATCTTCGGTACCATCGTACTGAGCTGGATCGGGGTGCTGCTTGGGTTTGCCTTCACCGGAATGACCATGTCTATTATTATGACTGGTGTTGGAATTATTGCGCTGGCTGGTATTGTAGTGAAAAACGGGATTATCCTGATCGAATTTATTGATGAACTCCGTGGACGAGGCTACGAAACCCGCGAGGCAATCATTGAAGGAGGCGCAACCCGTTTGACACCGGTATTGTTAACGGCTTCTGCTGCTATTCTCGGCCTGATTCCGCTGGCCATTGGGATGAATATTAACTTCGTCACGATGTTTACCGAGCTGAATCCAGAGTTTTTTATTGGTGGGAACAGTGCCGTGTTCTGGGGGCCACTTGCCTGGACTATCATTTTTGGTCTTACACTTTCTACTTTCCTCACGCTGATTATTGTACCAGCCATGTACTGGATCAATGAGCGGATTCGGGAAAAGTATTTCCGTAAAGCGAAAAAGGAAAATCCAGAACACATAAAGGAGTTAGAAACCGTTATTTAAGTAAGCCACTCCTCCTTCGTGCGCAACAGTTCAGGTAATTAGCCTGGAAGGTTGCGCACGATTTTTTATTCCCCAAAATAAGCAAGAGGCCTTTTTCGTCAGTATAAGCAAGAGAGTAATCCATCAATTATAAAAATGTATGTCGCATAGTCGTTTAATGTATGTGCTGCTGTTTGTAGCCGTTTTAGCCCTGATTGACTGGTATGTGTTTCAGGCTGTAAGGCAGTGGAGCCAAGCCGTACCCAGTACTTTTCGTAAGAGTATGGTTATGGCTGCTGCAACGCTTACGGTAGGTTCCTTGATTTCTATTCTGTTGTTATTTCTCACCTCGGCCTCCCAAACTACGCTGCTGCGTAATTTTCTGTTCGTCATTATCTTAACGAATGTATTGAGCAAGCTTCTGATGGCTATCTTCCTGTTTATGGCCGATTTGGTTCGACTAGGCAAATGGGGCATTTCACAATTTTCTGGTACAAAGCCGCAAACGACACCTGCTATTGCTAGTGAAGTTATGGAGCAGGCACCCACCATCTCCCGTTCCGATTTCCTAGTAAAAGCAGCCCTTGTAGCGGGCGCTATTCCGGTGGTTGGCGTAACGTATGGCATCTTGTCGGGGGCACACGATTATCGGGTGCGTCGGGTGAAGCTGGCACTAAAAAACCTTCCGAAGTCTTTTCATGGCTTACGGATTGCCCAGCTTTCAGATATTCATTCGGGTAGTTTCTTCAATAAGACGGCGGTGAAAGGAGGCGTAGAGATGCTGTTGCGCGAAAAGCCAGATGTGATCTTTTTTACGGGCGATCTGGTAAACAACGAAGCAAGCGAAGTAAAAGACTACATCGACATTTTCAACAAGATAAAAGCCCCTTTGGGAGTATACTCTATCCTAGGCAACCACGATTACGGCGATTATAAGAACTGGGGTAGTACGCAGGCAAAGCACCAGAACCTGGAAGACTTAAAGAAAGCGCACCAACGGCTGGGCTGGGATCTGCTCTTGGACGAACACCGGACGCTAAAACAAGGAAATGATGAAATTGCTATTATCGGGAACCAGAACTGGGGAACCAAATTCGCGAAGTATGGCAGCCTGGACAAAGCGTATCAAGGTACGCAAGACTTTCCGGTCAAGCTGCTGCTTTCTCACGACCCCACGCATTGGGATGCCCAGGTACGCCCCAACTTTCCGGATATTGATGTGATGTTTGCAGGGCATACCCACGGAGCACAATTTGGCGTAGAAGTAGGTGATTTCCGTTGGAGTCCGGTAAAATATGTCTACAAGCAATGGGCCGATTTGCACCAGGAAAAAACGCCCCAGGGAAAAGTACAGTATTTATATGTGAACCGCGGCTTTGGCTACATAGGCTTCCCCGGCCGCGTGGGTATCCTGCCCGAGATCACTATTTTCGAGTTGGAAAGTGCTTCTTAAGTGATGAGCCTTGAGCCATAAGCTTTGAGCATTGTCATTCAGGCAAAAAACGAGGTAAATTGGTCTTTTACCTGGGTGATATCTAATTAACCCACTACTAGATTACCTCTTCCATTTCTCCCAGCATCAGCGCATAGTCCAACTCCGGCCAGCGTGATTCAATGTCCGGGAGGCGCATGATTTTTTCCATCATGATATTTTGCCGCTCTCCTATGCGTTTGGCTTCCGCGTAGGGGATCAGGCTAAAAGTGACCAGAGAGTACTGTGGCGTCCATTGGTTAGGGAAGTGGTGGTGGATGTGGGCTTCAATTTTCTTCCGCAGCAGGAATTTAGGATCAGCCACTAAGTCGCGCATTTCCACGAAATTCTGTACGGCCATATCGGCAATGGCATCGGCATTAGGCTTCCGGCTTTGTTGGTATTCGTGAAAAATAGACAACCAATCATCGCCCCGAGCAGCCATAATCTGGTCGAGGATAATGCAATCTTCAAAGCCCGCATTCATTCCTTGCCCGTAAAATGGCACCACACCGTGCGCCGCATCACCAATAAGCGCCACCTTATCTTTGTAAGTCCAGGGATAGCACTTCACCGAAACCATAGAAGACGTAGGATTTCGGAAGTATTCCTGCACAATGTTGGGAGCCAGCGGTAACACATCCGGGAAAGTGGTCGCGAAAAAGCGGGTGACCTCATCCTGCGTTTTCAGCGATTCAAACGACAGGTTTCCTTCAAAAGGGAAGAACAATGTTCCCGTAAAACTGCCATCCAGGTTGGGCAAGGCAATCATCATAAAACTACCACGCGGCCAAATATGCAGCGCATTTTTATCCATTGCCCAGCCGCCGGTAGCCGTGGCCGGTATGGTCAGCTCCTTGTAGCCGTGGTTGAGGTATTCCTGTGAATAATTGAAACGATTGGTGCGCTGCATCGCCCCACGGACGGAAGAAAACACGCCGTCGGCTCCAAATACCAAGTCAGCATTCAGGATCGAGAAACTGCCCGTTTCCAGATTTTCTAACTGAACGCTGGCGTGTTCCAGATCTACTTCCGTACATTTCTCATTAAATAGGGTATGCACATTGGACTGATCTTCTGCCAGTCCAATCAATACCTCATTCAGCTTGCTGCGCGACACCGAAAAAATTGCCTGTCCAGCTTCCCCATACGGTTGGTAAGTCAGCTTTCCCGTCAGGTCGTGCATCATTCGGCCAGCCATTGGAATGCCACTTTCCCGTATCCGGTCAGCCAAGCCTACGCCTTCCAGGGCGTTCCATCCCCGGTCGCTAAGCGCCAGGTTGATCGAACGTCCGGCATCCCAGGGCAATTTGCGCGGATCAGACCGCCGCTCTACCAACTGAAGTTTATGCCCTTTCTGAGCCAGGTAAATAGCGAGCAAGCAGCCCACTAGCCCACCACCCAGAATGGTGATATCTTTAGGCTTTTGCGCAGAAGGCATTTGTCCGTTGGTAGACGTATTCATTGGGAGTGGTTGGCGTTAGTAGATTGGAAGCTGTGTAGATATGTAGATAAGAAAGCCTAGTGCATTGTAACCTTAGTTGTTATAGTGGTGCCACGACTATAACCTTGACTGCTAGAGTCGTGGCACCACTAGTCTCTGCAAGGATTAAGGTGACAGACCACTAGCCATTATGTCGTTTAAAGACTTTACGAAAGCTCTTTGCAAATTTGTGTTAAAAAAGTACAAAATGAAATGAGACAGGGCTGAAATTTCAGATAAGTTTCAAAGCCTTGGTGTGGTCGAAGGTCTTCTCTGAGCCGATAGTTGGCAAATGTTGGTTGGGATTTACCGCCCGCTCTTTTACGGTTCTGGCGATGGAGTAATAGAGGACGTAATAAAAGCACCATACTTTCCCAAAATACTTTCCCAAATCGCTTTCCTTCCATTTTTTCATGTCTGTTCTGGAATGAATGCCTAATTCGTGCATTTTTCGCGTGGTTACTTTACCTATTCCGTAAAATGTATCCACAGATGGCTGATCTACAAAAGCTTGAGGCTGGTTGGGTTTAATTAGGATAAGTCCATTGGGCTCATGATAGACAAAAGCTGTTTGGCTATGAACTTATTGATCGAACTGCTTACCGAAGTAGTGAAGGTAGTTTCTGCCTGAATTTGTTGCTTGATTTGCCTAATTATTTGCTGAGTTTAAGTGATGTTTTCTGGTAAGAAGTAACATCCAGAGACGCTTCATCCAGCGACATTATGTTCCATGTTTTAAGCTCCAGCAGCGGCGTATTGTTATGAGCTATGTGATCGTCTACAAAACTGTGTCCTAATCGCAGCTCCTGCTTCTGCGGGTATACCCTGAAGTGATGGGTTGTACTGATGCTCTACCGAAGCGTAAAAGTATCTACATCCAGATAAATAAAATTCCGAATAGGATTCTTAATTTATTATCCAATGGTTAGTTACTTATTGAAATTAATATTGCTTTGGCTAATTGAGAGGCCGAATCAGTGTTAACTATTTATAATCAAGTAGTTAAAAGAAGGTAGGTTTTTATTTTATTGTCTGCAAGTGAAAGTTCTTACAATGTAAGAATACAAGTCTTTTTCGGTATGCACAGTTCAAAATCACTCATAGTTTTGTGCCACACTAATGAAAGCTCTACGCTTACTTTTATGAAAAAATAAATATTGTCATAAGTATTGCTTTTATGAAAATGGCAAGTAAGTTTGCCACAGCTATTTTTAGGAAGGTAATATCTAAAAAGAATTAATATTCACAAACATTGGCCTTATTATAGGTATCACTGTTTAAAACAAAGGCTATTGTTTTATTTGTTTTTAATTTTTTAATAAGCTTTTTCTTGATATTTCATTCATATTACAGATTTAATCTAATAGCCAATTACATCCATTCATTTGTTTCTCTTCATCTTTTGGCGAGGGAATCACCTTAGTTAACAACACATTGTTATTTGTATATGTCAGCAATGAGACATACATAGGCATTCCTTAATGTGATACCTATGTATGCTAATCATTGCTTAATGAGGACGAAAGTCCTTGATGGAATCCTTGATTGCCGATTTTTCAATCACTACCTATTGATACATATGAAAAAGCTTTCCGTTCTTATTTTGTTGGCGTGCAGTTATTTATCTGCCCAAGCTCAGGAAAAAAGTTCGCTTACTTACGGGGTAAAAGTCGGAGGACACGTCACTACCAACTATGGCCCAGGAGATAAGCACTACATTTCTAAGCCTTTTATGGGTGTGCACGCAGGTTTGTATGCCAATTACGCTCTACAGGAAAAGCTTTCTGTCCAAGTAGAAGCGTTGGTTGCCTCGCGAGGGATTAACGCCCGTTACTACAGCACGTCCTCGCAGCAGTTTCCCTATTTGGGTGTTGGGTATTCCTCTCCTAATTACCTCAATGCTTACCAGGGAACGGCTCAAAAATCAATACATACCAGTATCGATGCTTTTTATCTGGATATTCCAGTATCTGTCCACTATAAGGTATTGGACAATGTCAGTGTACATGCCGGTGTGATGTACTCGGCCTACCTGGGTCGCCGCGAATACGTGCGCAATACCTACGGTAAGGATGACAACTTGCAAAATCCGGAGAATAACCAGGTACAGACCCTGCAAGCGCGTGGCCCTTTCGACCATTTTCAGAAGCACCAGTTTGGTGTATTGGTGGGCGCCACTTATCACTTCTCGTTTGGCTTACAGGTGGGAGGTCGGTATAACCTAGGCCTGACACGCATCAATCGGCCGGTGGCTGCTGGACAGGACCTGAATTACGCCATGGCTCAGCTCTTCGTCGCCTACGACCTGAGTCATCTTTTATCTAAATAGCATTGCAAAAACTATCTAAATACATGTTAAACAATTTAATTTTAATTATTTTATGAGAAAGTCGATGACGAGTAAAATGAGTGCAGGCCTCCTGATGCTCTCTATGCTAGCCTATACAGGCTGTAAAGAGAAAGAAACTGCTGTGCCTACAGTAGATTATGCACGGGTTGATGCCTTGAGAAACGAATTGAGAAGTTTGCAATTGCAAGTACTCTCTTCAAATGTAGAAAAGATTAACGCAATGGAAGACAATGTCCAAGCAAAGTCGGATACTGCTAGTATAAAAGCTGACATTGCTCGCTTAAGGAAAGAAATCCAAAGAGAAGTGACGTACACTGTTTATGTAACCGACTTACAGGGGCAATTCCTGAAAGATGCGGAAATTAGTTTGACAGTGGATGGAGCAATGGTAAAAAAGACTACCGACATTGAAGGTAAAGCAGTATTTACAAAAGTAAGATCAGGTGTGGTTAATGGTGTTGTTAAATTGGCCAACTATACTGCTACTAACTATATGGCATCGATTGCTTTTAGTAACTCTACCTCTAGTGTTAGTACCAAGGTTCCCCTTCTTCCTATGGCTGGAACAGCCGGTACTTTCTTTACAATGAAAGGAACTGTATATGCTGATATGTCTGATGTTGATGATAATTTAAATTACATTGGCTCTTATAGTAATACTATTGAAGGCAAAACAATAGCTATTTATAACCCCGCCGGCCCAAATGCTAATAATCCATCAACTAAATATGACGTACAAGCTAAAAAAATCACGGCCGTTCCTCAAGTAAATGCTGTTCCTTTTACGACTGGCTTTGGTAACAGTGGCGATATTCAACAAATCGCTTATGAAGGAGCTGTTTATACCGCTACTTCAGGTGCTGATGGTTCTTATACATTGCAGTTACCAGCACTAGTGGATGGAAATGGAAATCCACTATCAAACGTTTATCAGTATCAAGTTAATGTAGAGGAATTTAGCGCAGCTAAGACACTATTAGTTCCGGGAAAGTCAAGCAATACAAACTATGACAATAACCCTTACAGTCTTTTTGCAAACCGCGCGGCTGACGGAATGACCATGCTTCCTTCTACTACAACTGACTTTGTAGTGTTGAAAACATATACTAGCAATAGAAATTTTAGAGTTGCTACGGTTACTAATTCTACAATGAAAATTGGCGAAGTAAATACTCAACACTTCTTTTACAACGACTTAAGTAATTAATTCTTTTACAGTACAATTAATCTGAAATAAATTCTTATGAAAAATAATCATATAAATAAAGTGTTAGCCGGGGTTCTGTTATTCAGCGCGATAATGGTAGGCTGCAAAGATGAAGTATTGGTTCCGGTTGTTGATAATAAAAGTGCCGACTCACTATCGGCGTTGATTGCTGCTTCGAATACGAGCCTAATAACTGTAAATACGGAGACAAATACCATTAAGATAGCTAATGAACAGCTACAGCATCTATATCAACAGTATGATAAAACCAGGGACAGCCTTTCTACAGCTACAAATATGTCTCCTATGGTTCAATACGCAGTCAATGTTCTGTCTACTGCCAATACGGTTTTTAGTAGTGGAAGTAGAACCGAGGCTACACAAGGGGTGCCTAATGTAAGTGTTCGCATTGAACAAAATGGTGTAAGTCAGACAGCTATAACCGGGGAAAACGGAGTTGCTATCTTCAAAGGCCTAAAAATGGGTTCAGCAAACGTATTTGTAACGGGCTCATCCGTTAATCATACAGATGTTGAATATGCAGTGTATTTAGGATCTATTGGGACAACAGTTAGTAATTATACCAATGGAGGTGATGTTATCAATGCCTCTTCTCAAATTGCTCTATTTCCAACAAGTGGCGCTTCTACCGCTACTATTAAAGGATCGGCTTTAATAAATATGCGCGCAGATGATGACACATTAAGACGCTGGTATAATGACACTTATGCTACAGCATCTTTAAAAGGAAAGTTTCTTTCTGTTCCGGGTATGTGGAACTTTGGAAATTTAGGTGCAGATGCAACAAAAGGAACTATTCACAGTTTTAGCCCTACATCTACCTCTATTTCTTTTGATGCTGCTGCTGACCGTATGGTTATAGCCTATCCACAATTCCCTACTTCTACAGGTGGTGTTTATAACAACCTGTTTTCTTCACAATTAGGCCGTATTACAAGCATTTCTTATAAAGGTGCTATTACAACTGCCAAAGTGGCTGCTGATGGTACTTATATGTTAATGGTTCCTGCTTCAGCCAGAGGATTGAATATAATCGTTCAATTTGAAAACAACGTTATCACAGGTCATACCCGACTTACCAGCTCTGCAAATAACTTAGGACAGTCACAGGCACAAGTAGATACAGATTTAGCTGCAACAGACTTCACTACTCCATCAAAATCGGAGACAGGTTCGGGCAATGAACCTGGTAGCACAATAGTAAATTATTCTGCGGTAGACTTCTTTAGTGGTACTAATCTAGTTAATAGTACAACTATCACTAAAAAGAAACTTCGGGTAATTAGTCAGCAATATAAATATACACCTTATTATACTTATGCTGATGGAAGCGGTTCTACGAGTCTAACAAACTATTGGTTGAATGTAAAGGCTGGTGTCACTTCAATACAAAATATCTATCTTTTCCCAACTACATTACAGTAACCTACCCAAAAACCAAGCTCTTTGCGCTTAAATAATTCAATAAGGCAAGTCTCCGGACTTGCCTTATTTTTTTGTGGTAGGAGAAGATAGCTCTTTTTACTAGTGGGGTATTAATTCTCCTCTTGAAAACCTATTAGCTAGACGGCGTAGCTTCCAGGCTTATGGTAAAGCTGTGAAACAACCAGGCTGAGCAAACAATGCCACGCCCCAGTAGTACCAAATACGGCACTACTGGGGGCGTGGCGTTGTTTGCTCAATGACTATGAAATAAGCTACTTATTTTCTTTAATCAGGTTTTTCCTTTTCAGAATAGATTCGAGAAACTTGATGTCGTTCTCGGAGTTAAAAATACTGAATGGCAGGTGAAGGAATTGCACTTTGGAAAAAAATAGTAAAAAGTGTTCCTGCTCTTTGTACGCTTCCTGCACAGATTCCCACTTCATTTGCATCCCTTCCTTGGTATTCAGTTTCATCAGGATTTGACGGCTGTCTATTTCGTAGAAAAACTTTTGGAACATTGGCTTACTTTGCTCTAACTGAGTTACCCCGGTAAATTGAATAAGCCAGAAAATCAGGTATCCAGCCACCACCAGCGGAGCCATAAAGTAAATCCAAATGTTATGATACACGCCGGTTAAGTTCAGCACCAAGTTGAGCAGCAGAATAGCCACCGGTATAGCAGCCCATTTCCACTGAGTTCGCAACAGATGCTTCATAGCCAGGTTTATATACGTCTTGTTTTCCAGCTTGTACTTCTTGGTTTTAATAATCATACATTAAAAACTAAATGAGTTATAAAGTTGCACTATTTTTTAATATGCTTTCAGGCTGATATCCAGGCTTTTTACCGAATGCGTAAGGGCTCCAACGGAAATGAAATCTACCCCACAAAGCGCCACTTCGCGGATATTGGCCTCTGTAATGCCGCCCGAAGCTTCAGTAGCGTAGCGCCCACCAATAAGCTGGATCGCTTCTCGCATCAGCGCCGGAGGCATGTTGTCTAACATAATTCGTAAAATCCCACCCGTTTCCAGGGCTTCGCGTACTTCGTCGAGCGTGCGGGTTTCTATGACAATCGACAAGTCTTTCTGGTGCTGTTTCAAATAGCTTTGTGCTGACACAATTGCCTGTCGGATTCCACCAGCATAATCGACGTGGTTGTCTTTCAGAATAATCATATCGAACAAGCCAAAGCGATGGTTTACGCCACCTCCAATAGCCACGGCCCATTTTTCCATTCGCCGGAAGTTAGGTGTAGTTTTGCGTGTATCAAGTAATTTGGCTCCTGTACCAGCAATCAGTTGGGTAAGTTGGTGGGTATAGGTGGCAATGCCACTCATGCGCTGCATACAGTTAAGTACCAAGCGCTCGGCTTTCAGAATGGACTGCGCTTTGCCAATCACCGTCAACCCCACATCGCCATACTTGACTGGACTTCCATCGGATAGCAGTAGATCGATATGAAAGTCAAGGTCAACCCGCCGGAAAATCATTTCTGCTAATTCCATTCCGGCTAGTATGCCTGTGTCTTTGATCAGCAGCCGTGCTCGGTTTTGCGCATCAGCGGGAATGGAGGAAAGCGAAGAAAAATCTCCTGCGTTGGGATAGTCTCCTAAGTCTTCCGCTAAAGCAGCGTCAATGAACTGATGGATGGATTCTTGGGATAAATAATTGAATTGCACGGGGCAAAAATAGAAAAAGGCTCTGAATAATTCAGAGCCTCCCAGATTTAATTTGAATGACAGCGGATTAACGCCTTTATTCCTTATCGAATATTTGAATTTTGCTGATCAGGTATTTGCCAGAGAATTGCTTCATCAATATGTATACCTGAAAAGAACCAGTTGATGCTAAATAAGTGCCTGTGCTATACTGTAAGCCTTCTGGCGAGGAACCCTGGTGAACGTAAGTAAAATCTTTGGCGGGGTTTTTCTGGAAGAAAGTGCGTAATACCAGTTCGGCTTGCGTATCGCTCACCTTGTCAAATTCAACCTTGTCTGACTCAATAATTAATTCGATGCTATTGTTGAAATACTTGGCAAGTTCACTCGAATCGCCTCCCTTTAGGGCTGTTTTAGCCGCGGTGGTCACATCGTTTTGTGCCTTGCTTTCGTACCCCATACCCATTAGCAAAAACAATAACCACAAGTTAAAAATGTATTTCATAAGATTATCCTACTGTAAAAGACGTTATCAACTTTTACCACATCAACTAAAACTGTGCCAAAAATAGGTAAAATAAGGTTGCAGTATCCATAAAGGTCGTATGGAATTTGCCATATAATTCACTTATGCCAAGCTTGTAAATCAGGTAAATCCTGCCAAGATTTGTAATAGTAAAGATTATTGTTGTGATTTAAATCCGCAATGTTCGTCTGTATACCATCCATCAGCGTCCGACATTCTACCAAAAATAAGGTTCTTCGTTGAGCCATTATCGCTTCTATTTTAATCATTTATGATGACTTCTACCAACCTGATACTGACTCAAAAACAGACCCAGCAAAAAATTAAACGGATTGCCTTTGAAATATATGAGCACAATTTTGCCGAAGAAGAAATTATCTTGGCGGGAATTTATGACAAAGGCTATCGGTTTGCCCAGCTATTACAGGCAGAATTTAATGCGCTTTCCCCCGTGCGTTCCCGGTTAGTAAAGGTTAGCTTAGACAAGCTTGCCCCTTTGCAGGGAGAAATTGAACTGGATTGTGACCCAGAAATCCTGCGCCACAAATGCATCGTGCTGTTCGACGATGTGTTGAATACTGGACGCACACTGATTTATAGCCTTAAACCCTTCCTAAGTCTGGACATAAAAAAGCTTCAAACAGCAGTATTGGTAGACCGAGGACACAAACTATTCCCCGTTTCTGCCGACTACGTAGGCTATGCTCTTTCCACTACCCTCAACGAACACGTAGAAGTAATCCTGGACGAAGGAGATACATTCGGTGTGTACTTACACTAAAGAGAGTTTATGAGTTGAAAGTATAAAGTTGAAAGTGCAGCGTTAATTAGTTTTTTTAATTGCTCTACGCATATACTTTCAACTCTACACTTTAACAAACTAGTCCAACAGCGATAAAATGTCTTCTTTGGATAGCGATTTGACGAAGCTCTCCTCAGTGGTGATGAGCTCGCTGGCTAATCGCTGCTTGTTGCGTTGCAATGCCAGAATCTTCTCTTCTACGGTATTCTTGCTGATGAATTTATACGTAAATACTTTATTCTCCTGGCCAATTCGGTGGGCACGATCCATCGCTTGGGCTTCAATGGCTGGGTTCCACCACGGGTCGAGCAGGAATACGTAATCGGCAGCCGTAAGATTGAGTCCTAAGCCACCAGCCTTGAGCGAAATTAAAAAAACTGATACCTTCCGATCAGTTTGAAACAGGTCTACTTGCTCTTGCCGGTTGCGGGTAGAACCATCCAGGTAGGCATACTGTAGGCCATTTTCGTCCATGAAATGCCGCATAATGTCGAGATGTTTGACAAACTGACTAAATACCAGTATTTTATGATTCTCGGCAATGGCAGTACACAAGCGATGCGTTACATTTTTGAGCTTGCCCGAGTCTCCTGTATAGTCTGGATCGACCATTTTAGGATGATTGGCAATCTGGCGTAGCTTGGTTAGGCCCTGCAACAGAATTAGTTGCGACTTAGACATGCCTTTCTCATCAATGTAATCCAGGATTTTGTTCCGGTAGAATGACTTGGCTTCTTCATACTCCTGCTCCTGCTGCTCAGACATGTGGCAATATTGAACACTTTCCACTTTTTCGGGCAGTTCGGTGGCTACCTGCGATTTGTGTCGCCGCAGAATAAACGGTTTGATAATGGTGTACAGCCGTTGCATCTTCTGCTCATCGTTCTTCTTTTCGATAGGCAACAGAAATTCGTTTCGAAAGAAAGACTGCGTTCCGAGCAAGCCAGGATTAACAAACGACATTTGCGACCACAAGTCCATCGTGCTATTCTCTAATGGCGTACCCGTCAGGATAAGGCGATGCCGGGTATGGAGTTCGGCAACCGCTTTGGCAATGTTGGACGTAGGATTTTTGATGGCTTGCGATTCATCTAATATAGTATAGTTGAAATAATAGGTTTTCAACAGATCTATGTCAATCCGGGTAATGCCATACGAGGTCAGAACCAGGTCATATCCTTCAAATGGCGCAACACTTTTTTCGCGCAAAGTGCCCGTATAAGTAAACACCCGCAAGTTGGGCGTAAACTTTCGGGCTTCCATCTCCCAGTTATAGATGAGCGAAGTGGGCATAATCAGCAGACTTGCCTGAGTACTGCCAGCTTCTTTTTGTGCTTGCAACATGGCTAGTGTCTGCACTGTCTTTCCTAAACCCATATCGTCGGCCAGGCAGCCGCCAAAGTTATACTTGTTCAGAAATAGCATCCAGTTGTAGCCTGCTTTCTGGTACGGGCGCAGTTCGCCTACAAAGCCAGCCGGCAAGGAGTGATCGTCTATTTCGTCGAAATCACGGAGCTTTTCCAGCCGACGGCTCATGGTTAGCTGCGCCAGGTTATCCTTCTGCAAGTCTTGCACTAGCGACAGATGATATTTTTTAAGCGTAAGCCGCTCATCATCAGCATCCGTTTCTTCTACAAAAGCCAGCAGCTCTGCATATTGGGTAAACCAGGCTTCAGGAATCACGGCTATTTCGCCACTGGGGAGCGTAAACTCTCGTTTCTTGGCCGTAATGAGGTTGCGCAGTTGCAGGAAAGGAATTTCAAAATCTCCAAACTTAATGATGGCGTAAATGTCAAACCAATCTTTACTTTCATTAATGGATACGTCGATAGAGGATTGCCCGATAAAATATCTTTTCTGGTCAATACTATTTTGACGCAACATAAATCCTTGTTCATGCAAGAACGTACTGTTTTGCCTTATCCACTCGAAAGCCTCGGGTTTTGACATCATCGTTTTCCCGTGCTTAAGTTCCAGCTTGGCTTCTATGAGTAGTTGTAGCTTCTTGTGCTCTGTTTCCAGGTTGCGCCTAACCTTATGAAAGACATAGGTATCGTCAATTCGTTCTACGCTTACGCTGGCTATAGATCGTATAGCCTCGCTTACGGCAATTTCACTCTTGAAAACGAAGTTGCCATATTGAAAGGAGAGTTCAAATGCCATACGGTTTTCATCCTCCTCTTCCTGTTCTTCAGCCATATCACTGCTATCGTTGAGTAACGCCAGCACTTTACTTTTGGAGCGAGCCATTTCCGAAAAAGTGAGCAAGGGTACCAATGGAAAATATTCTGACTTTATTTCAAAACCTTTGGCATACACATCAAAAGACGCTACCAGAGGCGCAACGAACTTGCGATAGTAGGTATCTTCTACATTTTTGGGAATAACAATGAATTTCTTGTTCAGGAATGGTTTCAGTTTTTTCCCGTCCACATTTTTCTCAAAAGCATACAGTTTGTCCTGCAAAATCATCCAGGCGGGCTGATTGCAAATAATAAAGGCGTCTTTGAATTGAAATTCTACTCTTTCCTTCTGGCATTTGATGGTGGGAAAATAATGGGTATTATCAGGGTTACGGCGAAAGTGGAACAGCACGGATGCCTTTTCAGGCACCTGATAAATCTGTTTCCAGGTAGGATTTCCATCATTTCCCATAATGAACAGCATTTTGCTTCCGAGAAGGTCAAGAATTCCTGCCCGAATGCCTTCTACATACTGCTCAATGGTCTCCTGTAAAACTTTATCCCCTTTTTGCGGATCAAATACTTTCAAAAAGAAATCCGATAAAGAAATCTTTTTATTGTAAAATTTCCGAAAGATCACCTCCTGCTGAATTTCATCCATTAATTTAACCAACTGGTAATCATGGTTATCCAAGCCAGCAGCAAACTCCGGGGCATTTTTGGAAGAAATATTCTGATGTTGCAGGGTTAATTGCCCTTTACCGTTTACCTGTACCACATAAGATTCGAACAGATAACCGAGGTACTCGTGCTCGTATAGCGAATAGATAATTTGAAAAGGCTGTGTTGTAGATACTTTCATTCAGTTTTGAAAAATGAGAACCCAAATTAAAGGTTTTACTCAATTTCTTCGTGTTTTTGATGTAGAAAAAGACGATTATTTTATAAAGTGTAAATTACACGCATAAACGCTTCTGCCTTATAAACTCATTTACTTATTTCTTTATGAACACTTTCGCTCAAGTGCCTGCCCTTTTACAGCCACAGCCATTGCAGGCAAATCAGCAAATTGGCATTATTGCCGCAGCAGGCAAAGTAGCAGCACAAAGGGTAGAGCTGGCCATCCGTACATTTGAGCATTGGGGTTTGAAAGTAGTGTTGGGCCAACATGTATTTAGCGAGTATAATACCTTTGCCGGTACCGATGCCCAGCGGATAGCCGACCTGCAAGCCATGCTTGATAACCCTGATATTCGGGCAGTAATTTCGGCCCGGGGTGGTTATGGCGTTTCCCGCATCGTTGATCGGATCGATTTTACTTCGCTATTGCGCCAACCCAAATGGCTGGTAGGCTTCAGTGATATTACGGTCTTGCACTGCCATTTACATCGCCTGGGTCTGGAGAGTCTGCACGCAGCCATGCCCGTTACCTTCAACTACGCAGGGGCTGAATCTTCGATAGAGACCTTGAGAAAAGCCCTTTTTGGCGAAAGCATCCAATATTCTATCCATCCTGAACCAATCAACCGGTTGGGAAAAGCGACTGGGCAGCTCATTGGTGGAAACCTATCTTTGCTGGTTCACCTGATTGGTACGGCTTCGGACGTAGATACGACGGGTAAAATTCTTTTTATTGAAGATATAGGCGAATACGTTTACCACCTTGACCGGATGATGGTGCAGATGAAGCGCGCGGGTAAATTGTCTGGTTTGGCCGGACTTATCGTAGGGCAAATGACCGATATACAAGATAAACCTGGCGACACGCCTTTCGGAAAAACATCCTGGGAAATAATTTATGAAGCCGTAGCCGACTACCAGTTCCCGGTTTGCTTCCATTTCCCGGTGGGACACGAAGCCGTAAACTGGGCTCTGCCTTGCGGAAGAATGACAACGCTCTGTGTATCAGCAGAACAAGTCAGCTTGACTTGCCAGGGCGCGGGCGTTCAGTAAAAATCCTAGAAACATCTCTTATTTAGTGCGCTCAATAGTGAAGCGTACCAGTTGTCCCAGGGAATCGCGGTAGGCTGATTCGGGGAAGGTTTGGAGAATGAGGTGAGCTTCGGCTTCGTACTGCTTCATTACTTCGGTGGCGTACTCAATGCCGCCCGACTGTTTAACGAATGCAATCACCTCCTGTACTTTCCGGGGCTTGTTACTCTCGTTCTTAATGAGATTAATAATGTGTCGTTTTTTCAGCCAATCCGCTTGGTTGAGGGCGTAAATGAGCGGCAAGGTCATTTTCTTTTCCTTGATATCGATACCAAGCGGTTTGCCAATTTCATCGGTGCCATAATCAAAAAGGTCATCCTTGATTTGGAAGGCAATCCCCACTTTTTCGCCGAAGAGCCGCGCCCGACCCACAGTATCGGCATTGGCAGCAGCAGAACTAGCTCCGGCAGCACAGCAGGAAGAAATTAAGGAGGCGGTTTTCTGACGGATAATCTCGAAATATACTTCTTCCGTAATATCCAGCCGACGAGCTTTTTCAATTTGTAACAGTTCTCCTTCACTCATTTCACGCACGGCAGTAGAAACAATCCGAAGCAAATCGAAGTCGCCGTGTTCTACTGACAGCAATAAACCCCGCGACAGCAGGTAATCGCCCACCAGCACTGCAATTTTGTTCTTCCAGAGTGCATTGACCGAAAAAAAACCTCGGCGGTAATTGGCATCATCTACTACATCATCGTGTACGAGGGTAGCTGTATGCAGTAGCTCAATAAGGGCCGCTCCACGGTAAGTGGCCTCGGTAATGTCGCCACAGACACCGGCGCTTAGAAAAACGAACATCGGGCGGATTTGCTTGCCTTTACGTTTCACAATATAATTCATGATCTTATCCAACAACATAACGTTGCTTTTCATGAAGGAGCGAAACTTATGCTCAAAGGCATTCATTTCATCGGCTATGGGAGCCTGTATATTTTGAATAGTTAGGGTCATGCCGTTGGTCGGTTCGCCAGGGCGGAAGAGGGCCTTCTGGTACGCCTGTGATTGCAAGTATAGCTACAAATTGGCAATCTGCTCCTGCTAGAGAAAAAATATACTGAAAAAGAAAAAAATTAGTTTTTTCAAATAGGCCTATTCTAAAAACCAGGTTCGACGAAAAATGATTTGAAAGCTTTAAGGCTTTTCTATTCTGAAAAGGGGTTGCAAAAAAAACACCCTTATTTTGGTAAAAAAGGCTCAGGAATGAACAGCTTCTCTTTAGGCATATTACCCTTAGAGCCGCACGTAATGAACACATTACACAACTTTTTTATTTAAATTGTCGTTCAGAATTTTACAGAAAGTTGTAGCCAAAAAATCTTGTTTTCTCTTATCCACTTATTTGCTGTATTAGTGTTTGTTTTTTGCTGATTGTAATATTTACAGTAGGATTGGTATAGTCTTATTTTAATATAATTAAGAATTTTACTTATAGTTAATTTATTCCCCGTTTTTAAATTTTCCTTATACTTATGACACCTGCATATATCTTCATCTGCCTCCTAAATTTTGCCATTGTTGTATGGGTTTTGGTCAAGTATGTTCACGAGCGACAGATTCCACCTCAAAAAGATGATGATGACGGAGGTATCCCTTCCGGTTACGTTTTTCCGGACTTTGACTTGCCCAGTGGCAGCGGTCTGGACGATTTATTGGTCGATCGTATGCCTAAGGACGGACTGGGGGCTCCAAACCAACCCGTCCGTAGATTGATCGAAGAGCTTTGCGAAAACTAGGCCATCGCGGTGCTGTGTAAGATAAATGACCTGGTGCTGGCTTCGGTTCATCATCAAAGACTTTTTGGAGTAGATGCTACGTTTACCAACGACAGTAAACGGAAGCCGGTAGTTATTTTTATCCACGGCTTCAAGGGCTTCAAAGATTGGGGGCACTTCAACCTGATTGCTGATGCCTTTGCGCAGGCCGACATGGTTTTCATCAAGCTAAACCTTTCTCATAACGGTACTGCCCTAGATTTTCCTGAAGATTTTGCTGATCTGGAAGCTTTTGGCCATAACAACTTCAGTATTGAACTGGATGATGTAGGCGTGCTGATTGACTACCTTTTTTCGGCAAATTGTGTCATTCCCTCAACAGAAATAGATTTACAGCGGTTGTACCTCATTGGGCATAGCCGAGGTGGAGGAGTTGGTGGATTTCACCCCTTTCATTCGTTTGTTTTACCTGAACATTCGCAGGCCATTGTAGAAAATACGGTAAAGTTTTTCAAACAATCTTGAAAAACCGTAGTTTTGCATTTACTACCTACTTCATTGTAAACATTGGCCGTGAAAGTTAAAAGTACCCCGACAAAAACGCCCATTCAGGAATTTATCACTTTTTTTATAGTGGCCTTAGCAGGCGCGTCGGTCAATTTCTTCTCCCGCAAATTCATCTACAGAGAATTTCTTCCTTTCGGCTTAAGCGTTATCCCTGCTTATTTAACTGGAATGATCGTTGGTTTTGTCTTGACTAAACGCTTTGCTTTTAATGCCAAAGATTCAGGGAATACCCGACGAGAGATGGTGAAGTTTATCATTATTTCTTTATTGGCTTTGATAGCTACGTATATAACCTCCGTAGCGACGCTTCATATCCTGCATTTTTACCTGTCAGATTCCCCCCCTCTTATTCGCAATTCCCTTGAAACGCTAGCGCATATTACAGGAATGGGTAGCAGTTTTATGATCAACTACTTTGGTCAGAAACTATTCGCCTTCAAAAGCACTGGGTTCTACGATCGCTTGAAACAATTAACAATTAACAATTAACAATT
>JAZKGK010000014.1:0-13189 GCA_040385915.1 Bacteroidota bacterium | reverse complement strand
TTATAAATGGTAAATTAAGCACAACAGCCGAGTTACAGTGGCTACTATTAAAGATTTGATAGGGGCTGTACAAAAGACGATGACTATGAAAAGTCATGAAATAACTTTTCAAAAATGTTAAAATTTTTACCAAACTGAAACCGTCCCTACACATTTTATTCCTGGGTTTTGCATGGCTGTTCATAGGGCTTCTGCCTTTCAGTAGTTTCGCACAAGCCCCGCAGCTGCCTACCCAACCAGCAGCTACTGCCGACCAAATTCGCCCCAGAACTGACTCTGCTGTTATCTCTCTGAAAGATACCACCTTAAAGAAAAAGGGCGATATCGAAACAACGGTAAAATACAGCGCCAAAGATTCCATTGTTTTGGACGCGGCGACTAAAATTACCCGTTTATATGGCGAGGCTTCCGTTAATTACGGTAATACATCGATCAAGGCCGGTTACATAGAACTGAATTATGTATCCAACCTGATACACGCTACGGGCACAAAAGACTCGACAGGCAAAATAACGGGTGCTCCCATCTTTCAGGAAGGTTCTGAAAACTATAATGCCGACGAAATGAAGTATAACTTCAAAACAAAGAAGGCGGTTATTAAAGGAGTGGTTACCAAGCAGGGAGAAGGTTTTGTGCAGGGACAGCAAGTAAAAAAAGACCCTGAGAACAATCTTTACATCCGCGATGCCATTTATACGACCTGCGATCTCAAGCATCCTCATTTTCATATCAGTGCCAAAAAAATTAAGCTAGTCCACGACAAGCAGGTCGTAACCGGGCCATTCAACCTCGTGATTGCCGACATACCCACGCCTCTCGGGTTTCCCTTTGGCGTATTTCCGATGACTAAACACAAACCGAATGGCACTTCGGGAATTATTGTGCCTACCTATGGTGAAGAGCCCAATGGCCGTGGTTTTTTTCTTAGTCAAGGGGGGTACTACCTGGCTCTTAGCCAATATGTTGGGTTAACATTACTGGGCGAAATCTATACACGGGGCGATTGGGGCTTAAGTGCCCAATCGACTTATAAAAAACGATACCGGTACGACGGTTCTTTCAATTTAAGATTCAATGTGAATCATTTTGAAAATGCTACGGATGGTTCTGTATCAAGCAATCAAGCTTTCTGGATTGACTGGTCACATCGTCCGGTACAACGAGGACTGAGTTCATTTTCGGCCAGTGTAAACGCGGGTAGTACTAAATATAACAACCGTAACTCTTACGATGTCAATCAATACCTAGCCGGTCAATTCCAATCTTCTATTTCTTATTCAACCGCTTTCCGGGGAACGCCCTTCCGGGCTGCCATTAACCTCAGAGAAAGCCAGAGCACCCAGACGGGTCAGGTAGATTTAACATTTCCATCACTTTCGTTAAATATGAACCGGATTTATCCGTTCAAAACGCAGAACAGCACAGGCAAAGGCTGGTGGGAAACCATCAGTTTTGGCTTCGACTTTAGCGGATCGGTTCAACTCAGCAACAAAGTACGATCAGAAGGCGCTTTTCCCTTCGTCGTGTACAAAGCGGTTGGAGAAAAAAAGGATTCTACCCTCCTCCCCATCAACTCTGCTAATTTTGGAGAACTTTGGAAGCGGGCACAAATTGGTGGCAATTATGCCATTCCGATTTCTGCTACCCTGAAACTATTTCGGTATTTCAGCCTGAACCCTAGTATCAGTTTGCAGGGCTATGTGTACCCCTACAAGATGAATTATATATACCATCCTGATACCCGAAGTGTAAAAGTAGACACCGTACCTGGATTTTCTAATGCCTATAATTTCTCTACCAGTGTCAGCTTCAACACGCGGGTGTACGGTACATTCAACCTGAATGGCAAGACTATACAGTCAATCAGGCATACCCTTATTCCGTCTATCAGCTTGGGCTACTCGCCCGATTTCTCTGATCCAAGTTTTGGGTTTTACCAATGGGTTCCTGTTACTGGCGCTCATCAGGGTATTTATACACAAAGGCCACCAGACGTAGTTATTAAAGACTATCGTTTGTTATCCCGGTATCAGGGATTCATGAACGGTGGTCCTTCGGGAGCGCAGTCGGGCAATATTGGGTTTTCGCTGAACAATACTTTGGATGCCAAAATGCGAACCAAGGGCGATACTACCGGAAAGAAATTTGAGAAAGTGCCGCTATTGAATAGCCTTGGCTTAAATACGAGTTATAACCTATTGGCTGACTCACTCAACTTGTCGCCCATTTCCCTTTCGACGAATACAACCATTTTAAAATCGTTTAGTGTCAGCGCTAGCGCTACAGTAGATCCTTATCACTACCAAGCGGATAGAATTGTTACGTCGAATCAAGTAGGTACCCAAACCAAGTTTTATGCCTGGCAACGAGGAGAAGGCCTGGGTCAAATCAGCAATGCCAATATTTCGCTGAGCAAAAGCTTTAAACCGGGCGGCGTCAAAAAGACCGATGATGCGCAGAAAAAACGGATAGAAGATGCCGATGCGCCGGTGGAGGACAAAGCTAAAATTCTGGCTAATCCTAACCTGTACGTAGATTTTAATATTCCCTGGACACTGAACGTGAGTTATAGCTTTAACTATAGCAAACAGGGATTAAGCAAAAAGTCAGTAAGTCAGGCTTTGAGCTTTAACGGGGATGTTAGCCTGACGCCCAAGTGGAAGATTGGCTTCTCGTCAGGTTACGACTTTGAGCGAAAAGGCATCAGTTATACCTCCGTCAATATTAACCGCGATCTACATTGCTGGCAGATGTCGCTCCAGTGGGCTCCTTTTGGCGGACGGCCTTATTATTCCTTTACGTTAAACGTCAAATCATCCCTTTTGCGCGATCTTAAACTGACCAAGCAGAATACCTTCGTCAACAGCAATCCTTACTTAGGGCAATAAAACCCATCCGAAGCAACAAGCTTTCGGCCATATATGCCTGGCAATAGGCGCGTCGGTTGGCTCAGTAAAGCATGGATCTATTTACTTCTATGTACTTCCCGGCATTTTTTTCAATCTATTCTTTGCGATTCCTGCTTCCTGTTAGTTTCAGCTTGCCAGTAAAAGGCAAATTATCTACTGTCTGAAAACCATCCTGGGCTAATACCTATGCATTATTTCCTGTAATGCCCGTTTCATTCTCTCCTTTGGTACTGAAAATGAGGTGGATATACCCCAGTCATTTTGCCAATGAATAAGGGTAATTATTTCAATAGGAATACCCTCATGAAAGGTTTACTATTAGTACAATGTAGTTTTTTCTAGCAAATATCGTTTTTGATCCTTCCTGTTTACCCTACTTTAGTTACCTGAATCACGGGGATTCAAGTAATCTAATTCTTCCATAGCAAAAGTTTTTCATTCTCCTCTTTTATGAAACGAATTATTGTTAAACAGTTCAAGAAGCATGGTGTTGTTTCTGCCATCATTTTCATTATTGCGCTCATTGTAAGCAACTTTTGTTTGTACATGTTCAACCGAACTACTTTTTACAAAAGCATGGAAGCTAAAATGGAAGTCGCTTCGGTAGAACAAAATCTAGAACATTTATGGAATCAGGTACAATTGGCTGATTTGGGAATCAGAGGTTTCTTGCTGGTACATGAAGAATCGATGGCTGTGCCACTTAATCAGGCCAATGGAGAGTACATGAAAGCCTTTATAGCACTAGAAAGCTTGCTTATTAAACAGCACTTTGATGTATCTGCGCTGGCAACTTATAAACTGCAATTTATCGCTAAAATGGAAGAGACGCTGCTAATGAAACAGCTACAGGACGAGGGCAAGCAGGAAGAAGCAATAGCCATTCTGAAACTAGATACAGGCTTTGCGCTTTGGAATATTTACTCCCCCCTGAAAGATAAAGTCCTGGCTTTTGAGAAGAAAATAAAAGACCAAGCAGAACGCGATTACCAAAGCAGCCTCTCTAATACCATGATTCTTCAGGTGATTCTGCTGGTGTTAAGTATCTCTGCGCTGGCCTTGATTCTGTTTCGCCTCAAGCCTAATGCACGGCTGAGAAAGGAACTGTTCCAAAACCTTAACCAAAGCAATCAGCAATACCTATTCTGCGCCTCAGCTGAAAGTACCGAAAATGTGACCGATAAAAAAGTCATTGCTGATTTGATTGACAACCTAAAAGTAGCTTCTGACTTTGTGAAAAATATCACGAAAGGTAACTACGAAGTACAATGGGCAGGAATTAGCCACGCTAACCAACACCTCAATACCAATAACCTGGCTGGCGATATGATTCAGATGCGTGAGCAGATGAAAAAAGTAAAGCAAGAAGATCATAAAAGGCTGTGGTCCAACGAAGGATATGCTAAGTTTGCCGACTTGCTACGGTTTCAGGATGACTCCTTTGAAGAGAAAATGAGCGTTTTTCTTTCTGAATTGGTCAAGTACATAAAAGCCACCCAAGGAGCCCTATTCACAGTTAGTGAGGAGAATAGCCAGGAAACGGTGCTGGAAATGAGAACCTGTTATGCCTACAGCAGAAAGAAACACCTCAAGAAAACCATTTTTGCAGGAGAAGGGCTGGTAGGGCAGGCTTTTCAGGAAGGCGACATTATTTTCCTGACCGATATTCCGGCAGACTATATGGAAATCACCTCAGGATTAGGTAATGCCTCCCCGAATAGTGTGCTGATTGTCCCCTTGAAAAACAATGAAAAGATAGTGGGTATTTTGGAGATTGCTTCTTTCCGCATCTTCGAAGAGTACGAAATTAGCTTCATTAGCAAACTGCTCGAAAGCCTGGCTGCTACCTTAGTTTCGGCTAGTGTCAACGAGCGCACCAAGCAATTGCTGCAAGAATCGCAGCAGAAAGCGGAAGAGATGAGAGCACAGGAAGAGGAAATGCGGCAGAATATGGAAGAGCTGAGTGCTACCCAGGAAGAAATGCACCGCAAAGAACAAGAATACCTCTCAATCATTGAATCGCTTGACAGCAAGAAGATTATGCTTACCAAATAGCTTGCTATTGATAAAAGGTCGGCAGCGTTTCAAACGCTGCCGACCTTGGTATGACTACCTATTAATCACAAACGTGTGTTTCGCTCTCCAATGCGCCAGCTAATCAGCCAATCCATCAGCCGAAAAAGAGGCTACTACCTGGTGTTTTTACTACTGGTGGTGGTAGTGGGAATTAGCTCACGCAAATTCGCTCCCTATCTCCCTCATTTTCTGGCTGCCTACGCTGGCGATACCTTATGGGCTTTGCTGGTGTTCTTGGGTCTGGGCTTCCTGCGAAATACTGCCCCTATTGTCCAGAATGCCTTGCTTGCCTTGGCTTTTTCATATGCTATCGAAGTCAGTCAGTTTTACCAGGCCGACTGGATCAACGCTATCCGGCATACTACTTTGGGTGCTTTGGTCTTAGGTTTTAGTTTCCTCTGGAGCGACCTTGTCTGTTATACCTGTGGCATTTTGCTGGGAGCATCGCTGGAATGGCTATGGTTCAATAAATGGCTTTCTTCAACAGTAAATCCAACCTGAAAGCCTGACACACGCAGTAATGCTTCCACTTATATATCTCCCAACTGCGGACGAATCAGAATTTCTTCTACCACTGAATTTTTTGATAAAGAGAAGGCTGAAAATATAGCATCGGCCACGTCTTCAGATTTCATAAATCGCTCAGCAGGCAGGTCGACTCCTTCCCAACTGGCCGTAAGCGTAGCCCCCAGCAGTACCGCAGTCACCCGGATATTATGCGGTTTCATTTCTTCTCGCAATACCTTGGTCATTCCCAGCAAAGCGTGCTTGGCAATGCAATACGAGCCACCATTGGGGTAGGCCATAATGCTGGCGGTAGAACACAGCGTAAAGACATAGCCATCTCGTCGTTGTATCATCTCGCCAATTAGTCCGCGCGTTAAATGGTAAGCACTATACAGGTTTGTCTGAATCATGCTTTCCAGTGTGCCCGGCGCTTCGTTATGGATTAGGCCAGGCAGGAAATAACCTGCGTTATTCACCAGTACCTCTACTGGCTGACGAAGGCTATTCACAAAATGGACGAAGCTTTCTGTCTGGGAATTGTCTGAAAGATCGGCCACCTGCACATGCACTTGGCATCCCTGATGTTTTTTTTCTATCGCCTGTTTTAACTCATCCAAATCGGCTTTATTCCGGGCGCAAGTAGCCACTGAAAAGCCTTCAGAAGCAAATTTCTCTATAATTGCCCTGCCAATTCCTTTGGTTCCGCCGCTCACTACAATAAATTTGTTCATAATTAATAATGTAATAGTTTTATTTCTCTTGTTTTTGTTGGATAGTTTCTTGATATTGAAATTCAAAGCTATAGTATTTGAGAAAGTAATTAGGCCATAATTGTATTCAATTATCTTGTGGCTTTTCGATGTATTTTGTTTGATACGTGTCTGGGTAAGTATCAAATGCCAATTTGAATATTCATTCCTACAGAAAAAGCAACGCTTTCCTTGCCATAGTTTACCATACTTGCCGCCGATCACAGTAAGAAGTGCCTTATTCTCATCTCTAAACTTTACCAGTATGTCAATAACATTCACCTCTAGTGATTACACCGATCCTAATTATATCGGGACTAAATTCAGAAAAAAAAGGTTTGAGTTTTTCGAAGAAAAAATAAAAAACCTTACCCGCCCAATTAAAATATTAGATATTGGAGGAGCAGCAGAATACTGGGAAGCTGAGAACTATCAAAATAATCCTGATTACGACATTACAGTAATAAATTTGATTGTAAGAGAAGAAGGATTTTCCAATATAAAAGTTATAGAAGGCGATGCTTGCAACTTGTCCCATTATGCAGATAATGAGTTTGACCTAGCGCATTCCAATTCAGTGATTGAACATTTATTTAGCAGGGAAAATCAGGTAAAAATGGCTAAAGAAGTCGTTAGAGTTGGCCGTAAATACTTTGTCCAAAGCCCTAATTTATATTTCCCTATTGAGCCGCATTTTAAATTTCCTTTATTTCAGTTTCTGCCCGACGACCTGAAGGTGTTTCTTCAGACGAAGACTAAATTAATTCAAGGAAAAACCTGTAGTAAAGAATATGCTGAAAATGTAATCAAAGAAATAGTATTGCTGTCCGAAGGAGATATGAAAGACCTGTTTCCAAACGCCAAAATATACAAAGAAAAGTTCATGGGGCTTACTAAATCATTTATTGCACATAATTTTTAACCAAGCGTAGTGTATTGAAGTATATAATCTATTTACTCACTCTTTCTCCTCCTCTACGATCATGTCAATAACATTTACCTCCAGTGATTACACCGATCCTAATTATATCGGGGCTAAATTCAGAAGAAAAAGGTTTGAGTTCTTTGAAGAAAAAATAAAAAATCTTCCGCGTCCGATTAAAATATTAGATATTGGAGGAAAAGTAATTTTTTGGAAAAATGTGAATTATCATGACAATAAAGATTTTGATATTACAGTCTTAAATTTAGACGTATCTGAAGAAGGATGTTCAAATATACATATCGTATCAGGCAATGCTTGTGATTTGAATGACTATAAAGATAATGAGTTTGATCTGGCACATTCTAACTCGGTAATTGAGCATTTATTTAATAAAGAAAACCAAATAAAAATGGCTAACGAAGTAATGAGGGTTAGTCGTAAATATTTTGTACAAACGCCTAATTTGTATTTTCCTATTGAACCTCATTTCAAGTTTCCTCTATTTCAGTTCCTTCCTAATGATATGAAGGTTTTTCTTCAGACACAGACTAAATTAATTAAGGGAGAAACGTGTACTAAAGCATACGCTGAATACATAATAAAAGAAATACAATTACTTTCAGAAGGAGATATGCGAGCACTATTTCCAAATGCTAAAATATACAAAGAAAAATTTATGGGCCTCACCAAGTCTTTTATTGCGCATAATTTTTAGACTATCTTTTTTCTGAAATGACGTATTTTTTTGTTTTAATAAAACTCTAAATATGCTTAAAATGTAAATCGTGTCAATATTTTAAAAACATAAACATATTTGTTTGTGTGGTTGTTTTTTTTTACGATTCCGGTTGATTATCTATTTCCCACCCCAAAAGCTACAGATTGACTTTAGACTTTCGCCTTCCATTGTCCTGGCTTTTGATAAGCACCTATGTCTTGTATGTTTTCAATTCAGAAAGCCTTTGTTTCAGGAAAGGTTAGTTCGATGAAATGATTAGATTTGCGAATGGTACTGTAGCTCTACAGTACCATTCATCAGTCATTCTTTCATGGTTACTATAGGTAGGTATTTTATGTTTCTGGGGAGTATGTTCAGAAACACGGAGGCGTTTGCGATTTATGTTAAGCGCGTGATCGATGAGGCTATTCTCATTGGCATTGACTCAGTTTTCATTGTATCCATTGTATCGACCTTTATTGGGGCAGTAACTTGCGTGCAGACGGCCTATAATCTGGTTAGTCCCCTCATTCCCACGTATACTATTTCGCTGATTGTGCGAGACATGACTATTCTGGAACTGGCTCCCACCATCACCTGCGTAGTTTTGTCGGGCAAGGTTGGTTCCAGCATTGCTGGTGGCCTGGGCACTATGCGCATCACCGAGCAAATTGATGCACTGGAGGTGATGGGAATTAATTCAGCTTCTTACCTGGTGCTACCCAAAATTATCGCGGCTCTGTTAGTATTTCCTATGCTGGTCGTATTATCAGGTTTTCTGTCCATTTATGGAGGCTACCTGGCAGGTACGCTTACGGGCGTTATTACCCCACAGGAATATATTTATGGCATCCGTTCTGATTTTATTCCTTTTAATGTGCCTTTCGCGCTGATTAAGTCTGTTGTATTCGCTTTCCTGATTGCATCCATCTCCGCTTTCGAAGGCTATTACACCGAAGGAGGCGCACTAGAAGTGGGACAATCAAGTACCAAAGCCGTAACCAAAAGCTGTATCTCCGTTCTGCTGGCCGATTACCTATTAGCGCAATTACTGCTTGGTAGCTAATATTTTAGCTTTGAGCCGTCAGCCTTGAGTTTTAGTAAATAAGCTCACAGCTCAAGGCTTATAGCTCATTACAAACCCTTATTGCTTACAGAATGATTGAAATCAAGGATATACAGAAATCTTTCAATGGCAAGGAAGTACTGTCGGGCATCAGTGGTACATTCAAAGATAGCGACAGTAGCCTGATCATTGGCGGCAGTGGTACCGGCAAAAGCGTATTGCTGAAATGCATCGTTGGCCTGGTGCAACCCGACAGCGGCAGCGTCTTTTACGATGGCCGCGACTTTACCAATGGTACTGAGGAAGTCCGAACCGAAATCAGGCGGGAAATGGGCGTATTGTTCCAGGGCAGCGCCTTGTTTGATTCTATGACGGTAGAACAAAACGTGATGTTTCCTCTGAATATGCTTACCAAAATGCCCCACGCTGAAAAAAAGGAGCGGATTAATTTTTGTCTTCAACGGGTAGGGCTGGAAAACGTCAATAAGCGCATGCCTTCCGAAATTAGCGGCGGGATGAAAAAAAGGGTAGGCATTGCCCGAGCCATTGTACTCAACCCTCGTTATCTTTTCTGCGACGAACCCAATTCCGGACTCGACCCGGTCACGTCCATCAAAATTGATGAACTGATTCAGGAAATAACCGATGAATTCAAGATGACGACCATTGTGGTGACGCACGACATGAATTCAGTGTTGACTATCGGTGAGTACATTATGTTTTTATACAAGGGCAAAAAGCTATGGGAAGGCGATAATAAAACGGTCACCAGCTCTAGCGTAAAAGAGCTCAACGATTTCGTATTCGCCAACAAACTCCTCCGCGACATGCAAGGAAAATAAAATTGATGTGTGGATGAGTAGATATGCGGATTAGCACATTATAAACCAAATGCCAGCATGCCTACTCATCTGCAAATCCGCAAATCTACTCATCCACACATCTTCTTAGCTTCTTGGATGAAATTGCGTGATTACCTGCTTTAAGTAGTCACGGTCGAGGTGGGTGTAGATTTCGGTCGTAATTATGGATTCGTGGCCTAGCATTTCCTGCACTGCCCGTAAGTCGGCCCCACCTTCGATCAGGTGCGTGGCAAAAGAATGCCGGAAGGTATGTGGACTAATGTGCTTGTCCAGTCCCAACTCGGCGGCAATATTCTTGATAAAGATAAATACCATTACCCTGGAAAGGCTGCCACCTCGCCGATTCAGGAATACATAGTTTTCCGCTTCTTTCTTAATCGGCACATTTGGACGTACTTCCTGCAAATAAATAGTGAGGTATTTGAGCGCATCGCGGCCAATAGGCACCAGCCTTTCTTTCTTCCCTTTACCAATGACCCGCAAAAAACCGATGTCCGGATACACATTCGTCAACCGCAAATCGACAATTTCAGATACCCGCAAGCCTGAGCTATAGAGTACTTCTATCATAGCTCGGTTGCGTGCGCCTTCGGGGGTGGAAAGGTCGATGGAAGCAAGCAGGGTTTCGATCTCGATAAAGGAAAGCACATCCGGCAATTTCCTGCCCAGCGAAGGGCCGTCAATCAACTGGCAGGGATCGCTCTTGATCAGGTCTTCGATGATGAGATAGCGAAAGAAAGCCTTCAGCCCCGACAATATTCTTGCCTGCGAATAAGCCGATAGTCCCAGGTCGTTGAGGTAGCGAAGGAAATCAGAAATGTGCTTCGTAGTGACAGTTTCGGGCTGAACTTCATCATCAGCCATCAGCAGATAATCCCTCAGTTTCTCCGCATCATGTACATACGCTTCGATTGAATTATCGGATAGGGAACGCTCCAACAGCAGATAACTTTTGAAATTTTTGATATAGCTTTGCCAGTTCATGGGAGAAGTTCAGTATGCGTAGGTCAAAGTTTGAAGTTTAAATGATAAAATCAAACTTTCTACCCATGACTGAACGCTATACCCCAACTATACACTATGAAAATCCTCCTTCTCAACGGTCCGAACCTAAATTTACTTGGTAAAAGGGAGCCCGGCATTTACGGCAACGAATCATTTGAAAGCTATTTTGGTCAACTGCAAGCCAAATATCCTCACTTGGAACTGCACTATTTCCAGTCTAACCACGAAGGAGCCTTGCTTGATAAAATTCACGAAGTAGGCTTCTCGTTCGATGGCATTATCCTGAATGCGGGCGCGTATACGCATACCTCAGTGGCGTTGTCCGATGCAATCAAAGCAGTGAGTACTCCAGTAGTAGAAGTACATATTTCTAATGTATTTGCCCGTGAAGCCTTCCGCCACCATAGCTACCTATCGCCCGTTTGCAAAGGCGTACTTTCCGGCTTCGGAATGAAAGGCTACGAATTGGCTTTGCTTTATTTGATTGAGCAGTAAAACTGTCGCACATCCACGCATCCTCTAATCAGCACATCCAACTTATGCCTCCTGTTACTTTCTATCCTGGCCCTTCTAAAGTCTATCCTGAAGTAGCCAACTACATGCAAGATGCGTATAACGAAGGCGTTTTGAGCATTAACCACCGGAGTGCGGCTTGCATGGACATAGTGAAAGCTACGCTGGATTTGCTGAACAGAAAGCTGCATGTGCCTGCCGATTACGCCGTGTTTTTCGTTTCCTCGGCCACCGAAAGCTGGGAAATCATCAGCCAGTCGCTGGTTCGGGAGCAAAGTTTCCACCTGTACAATGGCGCTTTCGGAAAAAAATGGCTGGAATATGCGCAAAACCTCCGGCCTCTGAGTATTGGCGCTACTTTCGATTTGAATACGCCACTGGCTGCCAGTCAGGTAGAAATCCCGAAAAAAACCGAAGTCGTTTGTCTGACCCAAAACGAAACCTCCAATGGTACACAGGTCTCTATGGAGGCCATTGCTGCGCTGCAAAGCGAACGGTATTTAACGGCGGTAGATGCCACCTCCTCGCTGGGTGGGGTGTTGCTGGATTTTACTAAAGCCGATATCTGGTTGGCTTCCGTACAGAAGTGTTTGGGTTTACCAGCGGGCTTGGGGTTGCTCATTTGTTCGCCTCGTGCCCTACAGCGGGCGTGGGAAATTAAGGAAAGGAAGCACTACAACAGCCTGCTTTTCTTGCAGGATAATATGCAGAAATTCCAAACCCAATACACGCCTAACGTATTGAATATCTATTTGTTGAAACGAGTGTTGGAGCAAGTCGCCCCCATCGTCGAGATAGCAGACCGCCTCCAGAAGCAAGCCAGCGAATGGTATACCTTATTCGATACCGACGCGTCGCCGTTTCGCTTGCTAGCACAAAACCCGGCCGTACGCTCGGATACTGTCATTACCGTTGCCGCCGAACCCGCGCTACTGAGCCGGATTAAATCGCAAGCCAGCCAGGTTGGTATCTTGTTGGGCAATGGGTATGGCTCGTGGAAGGACACGACGTTTAGAATTGCTAACTTCCCAGCCATTACTCCCGGAGAAATCTCCATGTTGAAGCATTTCCTGGTCTTAAATACTTGGTAGCTTTTCAATTAACAATTAACAATTAACAATTAACAATTAACAATTAACAATTAACAATTAACAATGATCAATTATTAGTCTACCTATGTTCAACTTCAAAGAGATCATTTCGGTATCGCTCATTTTATTTTCCATCATTGATGTGTTGGGCTCTATTCCGGTAATTATCAGCTTACGCCAACAAACAGGCAAGATTGAATCGGAAAAGGCGACCGCCGCCGCCGGGGTTTTGATGATTGGTTTTCTATTCCTGGGCGAATCCATCCTGGATCTGTTCAACCTGGATGTCAAATCATTTGCCATTGCAGGATCTATCATCATCTTCCTTATTGGGCTGGAAATGATCCTTGGGCGCAATATTTTCCGAGCCAATACCCACGTCGGTACAGCGAGTATCGTACCCTTGGCTTTTCCACTCATCGCGGGCGCTGGCACTATGACGACCATTATTTCTTTGCGGGCAGAGTATACGCTACCCAACATTCTGATTGGTATCTTAGTGAATTTAGTATTCGTTTATATGGTCTTAAAAAGCTCAACCTGGCTAGAGAAAAAGCTAGGCGAGGCTGGAACCGACATATTAAGAAAAGTATTTGGCGTCATCCTACTGTCTATTGCGGTTAAATTATTCAAAACAAACATAGGCTTATAAATTATCAACCAGTCAATTATATATGATCGTAATCTATACTGACGGGTCATCAAGAGGAAATCCGGGGCCGGGTGGGTATGGCGTGGTGTTGAAATTTAACCAGCACCGCAAAGAG
>JAZKGK010000013.1:0-56550 GCA_040385915.1 Bacteroidota bacterium | reverse complement strand
TGCTCTGAATAAATTCAAACTCTTCGACTAGAGTCATAGTAAGATGCTTCGTACCTCAGCATGACAGCGCGTATATAGCGATACTTTATTTTGCTGGGAACACATATATACATCAACTATTTTGAGTTTAATGAGGCAGTTTCAGAAAATAAGGGCAACTTGAGACGAGAAATGGAAATATATGCGCAGTGGGAGCGGTAATAAACAAGTTAGTGAGCATTGTAAAATGACAGATAGACAACAAGAAATAGATAACCTTTTATCAATGTTTCACGACTTTGATATTGTGACCGCAGAATTAAATGGTGACACCTTAGTTTTTGCAATAACTATTCCATGGGGGTCTATGTGGAAGAAAGACGACTATTCATATACTATCCGACTTGAATTAATGGGTTGCAATTATTTCAATTGTGACTATTATAAAATAAAGAGCAAAGAAGTAATTAATATTGATGAAAATAGATATCAAAGGGAGACTGATAAAATCACAACGACTAATGTAGCAGACCTAACCAGACTTGAACTTTCTATTCAAAGCAAAGCAAACATTCGACCTGACACATATGAACTTCATTGCCAATGCGGTAATCAAGACATTGATTTTGCAACAATAACTTTATCGACCACTGATTATCGCATTTTTGACCAAGACGGAAAAGAAATTACCCTTGAGACAATGAAGCAATGGGCTACAGACTGGTGGGATGGAATTCAAAAAATGTGGGATGAAGATAAAAAACAACGACTCGCTAACAGCAGCTTGCCAAAATCGGGGCGAACGTGGTGGCAGAAACTTTTCGACTCTGAATAAAGAGTAAATGCAACTCGACTGAATGTGCTTCGAAATCCCCTCCTTCGGCAAACTGCAAAACGATAACCACAACATGAAACACCTCTTCCTATTGATTATTATTTCTTTTGCGACTTTGAACACCTTTGCTCAAGACTTGAGCTGTAAAAAATTCCGAAATGGGACTTTCAAGCTGATGAATGAAAACCGAATTACCATTATTAAAAGGGCTGGCTCGGAGCAATTAGAGTATTTTAACGGTTCAAAAACACCTACGTCTTACTCCGTTAGCTGGCTAGATGATTGTACTTATGTATTAAGGCCCAAAGCTGAGGTATTCAAGAAATACCCAGGAATGCCAAAAGACGCGGCATTAACGGTGAAAATTATTAAGACTACAGCAAATTCATATACGCAAACAACGACGTCTAATTTTAGTGACAATGTTCTTACTGGCGAAGTCATTAGAATAAAATAACTGAGGCTAATACCAAGTCTTCTTCCCAGTCGGGTCCCGGCGTTACACAGTATCCCTGCGGAGAGCCCGCTGGAAAGAAAAAGCAAATGAGTAATTAAACACAGAGTTGTTTTCCATATATTTGACAGGCAAAAAAGGAGGCCCCATGAAATCCATAGACATAAATTCCAGACTTATCGACGGTTACCTGAAGCTGCTTAATAACCTCAGCCCAGCCAACAAACTTGACCTGATTTCAAAGCTCACCCTTTCAGTCAAGACAGACATTACGGACAAAAAAAAATCATTCTACAACGCTTTCGGCGCTTGGGAGTCAAACGAAAGTGCTGAAAAAATAATAGAAGACATCAGGAGCAGAAGGATTTTTGACCGTCAAACCGAAGAGTTTTGAAACAGTACCTCCTAGACACCAACATTTGCATCTTTTACATCAAGGGCAAGTTTGACCTGAGACAGAAATTTGAAGAAGTTGACCCTGACAATTGCTTCATTTCTGAAATAACCCTGGCCGAACTCATGTATGGGGTTGAAAACAGTGAGAATAAGGAGAAAAACCAGAAAGCCTTAGACGACTTTTTGACGGGTGTGAAAGTCATACCCATTTATCATTCCTTAAGTCAATACGCCAAGGAGAAAGTCCGATTACGTAAAGCAGGAACGCCAATAGACGAATTTGATTTGCTTATTGGTGTGACAGCCACCACACATAATCTACTAATGGTCACCAACAACACTAACCATTTCAAGCGGATTAAAGGAATAAAGCTGGAGGATTGGACAAAATAACCTGGCTGACACAACTGTGAAAGAAGGAATAAAAATTCAGATTTATAGTTTATTCTTTTCCACTAGTGTTCTGGATTTGCCTTATACTTAAAACGCTACTTCTTCCTCAACACCATCAAACCATCTCTAATAGGCAGTAGCACATTTTCTACCCTAGGATCATTGTGTATTCGCTGATTGAAATCGAGAATGGTGCGCGTGTCTTTGTCCGCCTCTTCATACGACATCGTTACTTTCCCACTCCAAAGCACATTGTCAATAATGATGAAACCACCGGGAGAAACCTTGTCAAAAATCAGGTCGTAGTAATTAGAATTGTTGTTCTTATCAGCATCCACAAACACCAGATCAAATACTACGGCTAGTTGCGGAATGATGTGAATGGCATTGCCAATGCGGTAATCAATACGGTCGGTCAGGCCAGCTTCGGCGAAGTAAGTCCGGACTCTGGCTTCCAATTCCTCCTTTACATCAATCGTGTATAGCTTACCATTTTCCCGTAGTCCTTCGGCCAGGCAAATAGCGGAATAGCCCGTATAGGTACCAATTTCCAGGATATTTTGCGGCTGAATCATTTGGGAGAACATCGCCAGCACCCGCCCCTGCAAATGCCCGGACAACATACGGGGTTGCAATACTTTTGAATAGGTTTCGCGATTAATGCTGGCAAGCAAAGCCGTTTCGGGGGTAGTATGTTTTTCAGTGTAGGTGACTAAATCTTTAGGAAGGAAATCCATATCATCGATGCTCAATCATTCTATTAATCATTGTAATCCTTAAATTCTGGTCTATTTTACTCAGGAACGAAGGTAAGCAGGCTCATTTGGTTCTCATCGAACATTTCGTTGGCTAAGTCCTGCAAGTTTTTCGAAGTAATCACACGGATAGAGTCGAAAATCTCCTCCAACTTATCTACTCGGTTCATATCCAGAATGCTTTTTGCCATCATCAGCATGAAGTTCACATTGCTCTCTTCCGACATAGCCAATTGCCCCATCAACTGTTCCTTCAACCCGTGCAGTTGCAGCCGACCCAGCGGTATTTCTCTCAGTATTTTCAACTCACGATTTACCAGCGAAATGCTCTTAGTGAGCTGTTTCTTCTCCGTAGCAAAATAGATGGCCATAAACCCAGTATCAACGTAAGGCGTATAATTGGCCTCTACCGAATAAACAAAGCCGTATTTCTCGCGCAAAGCCAGGTTCAGGCGGGAGTTCATGGCTGGCCCGCCCAACAAGTTGATCAGCATAAAAAACGGCAGGCGGCGGCTATCATTCAGCGGATAAGCCGTTCGTCCGAGCGCACAATGCGCCTGCGATGCGGACCGCATTACCTTCTGTTGCTTGGGAATATAGTTACTGAAAGGCAAGCGCTCTTTCCTGGCGGAATGAGCTGGGATAGCGGAAAGGTATTTTTTCGCAGTCTCTACTACTTTACGGAAAGGCATATTGCCCACCGACGAAAACACAATGCGTTCCGTATTGAGATTTTCGGCAATGAAACGCAGGAAATCAGCTTTCCGAAAAGATTGTACGCTTTCATTCGTTCCTAGAATATTGTATCCCAGCGGGTGTCCTTCAAATAGGACGTTATCAAAATCATCCTGAATCGCATCTTCGGGCGAATCGTAGTACATCGCCATCTCTTCCAGGATAACACTCCGTTCCTTCTCGATTTGTTTCTCAGGAAATATTGATTCGAAGGTAATGTCAGTCAGTAACTCTACTGCTTTTTCAAAGTGCTTATCAAGCACTGAAGCGTGGAAACAGATCTTTTCCTTGGTAGTATAGGCATTCAACTCCCCTCCTACCGACTCCAGCCGATTGAGGATATGAAAAGATTTTCGCTTCTTTGTGCCTTTGAAGGCCATGTGTTCCCAAAAATGGGCAATGCCAATCTGATGCGGTTCTTCGTCACGACTTCCCACATCCAACATTAATCCACAATGGGCAACCTGCGTGTGTATTACTTGTTTGTGTACAATGCGGATACCATTGGGTAAGGTATAAATTTCGTATTCTTCCATCTTCATTATTCAGTCTGCAAAGCTACGATTTTTTGATAGGTTGGTAAATAGATTGGCCGCCTTATGCGCTACTGACGGATATGATCCCAAGACAAGGAGTTAAAATTTGTAATTTTGCATCGCATATACAATCAATCTGTACATCAACTAATCAGCACATCTATATTTCCTTGTCTACTAATATCCACATACCTGCGCAAAACGCTACCGCCACTGCGACGATCCAAACCTTCCTGCTTATCCAAACCGCCTTCATCGGAGACGTAATACTAGCGACGGCCCTCATTGAAAAGCTACGAGCTACTTATCCAACTGCCTGTATCGATTTTTTGGTAAGAAAAGGAAATGAAGGCTTGTTACAAGGCCATCCTCATCTGAATGAAGTTCTGATCTGGGATAAAAAACAGGGCAAATACCAAAGTTTATGGCGGTTATTGAAATACATCCGGCAGCAGCGATACGACTATGTCATCAACTTGCAGCGCTTTGCTACTACGGGCTGGCTTACGGCTTTTTCTAGGGCGAATACAACCATTGGTTTTGATAAAAACCCTTTTTCTTTCCTATTTACTCAGCGTATTCCTCACCAAATTGAAGAAGGCATGCACGAAGTACAGCGCAACCTTGGCCTTCTTCGTTCTATTGCGGGCGAAGAATGGGTAAGGCCAAAACTGTATCCCTCATTGGCAGATTATTCCAACGTCCGCCTTTACCAAACTCAACCGTACGTTTGCATAGCACCTACCTCAGTTTGGTTTACAAAGCAATTTCCTGAACATCAATGGGTGAAACTTATTCGCTCTATTCCTAATAACTACTTGGTTTACTTGCTAGGAAGTCCACAGGATGTAGAGGCGTGTCAAAGAATTATGGAAGAAGCCGGACGGACGGGAGTAATCATATTGGCGGGAAAACTTTCGTTGCTGGCCTCAGCAGCACTGATGCAGGGCGCAGTACTCAATTATGTCAACGACTCTGCGCCCATGCACCTCTGTTCAGCGCTCAATGCGCCTACCTGCGCGGTGTACTGTAGTACTGTACCCGCCTTTGGTTTCGGCCCCTTAGCTGATTTTTCCAGGATTATTGAAGTAAACCATCCGCTGTCGTGCCGACCCTGCGGTCTGCACGGCTATCGAGCTTGTCCAGAGAAGCATTTCAAATGTGCGAATGATATTGAAACGAAGGCTTTGGTAGAGGTACTGCATGCGGCGAGCAGGCATTAGACATTAGGAGAAAGCTAAATACTAATGGCTAATGCCTGTCAGCTATTTTAGATTCAGTAATTCACAAGCTTTTTCAGCTGCGGACTGTTCAGCCTTTTTCTTACTATAACCGCTACCAGTGCTAAATGGCTGGTCATCTACCAGTACCTGAGCAATAAACTCGCGGTGGTTGCGGCTTATTTTCTCATCAATAATATCAAATCTGAGTTCTTTGCTTTCCCGTTGAGCCCACTCAATCACCAGACTTTTGAAGTTCGGATTGGTTAAGACAAGTTTCTCAATGTCAAAATGGGGAAGCAATCCTTTGATAATAAATTTGCGGCATCGCTTAAAGCCTTTGTCTAGGTAAACTGCGCCCACAAATGCTTCCAGTGCATCACCGTGCATAGATTTAAAAGCGAGGGCACTTTTGCGATTATTGTCGAACTCAATTATTTTGTTGAGTCCAATCTTGCGCGACAAATTATTGAGCGATTCACGGTTGACGATACGGGAACGGATTTCAGTAAGAAAGCCTTCGTCTTTATAGGGGAATTTTTTGAAAAGGTATTCGGCAATGATGGCACCCAAAATAGCGTCGCCCAAGTACTCCAAGCGTTCATTTGACTCTTTGAAGCCTTCTATGCTGGTGCCTTTGGCTGCGGATGTATGCAAGAGAGCAAGCCGGTAAACGCCCATATTGGATGGGCTGCTTCCTACAATCTGGCTAATAGATTGTTTCAGCGTTCTTTCCCGATCTGTTCTTCTATTAAGTAATTTTAAGATGGGATTAAAAACTACCCGCTCAAAGATAGGAAACACTATTCCTGAAGTTTTCTAAATATAATGGAGAAATTATGTCCTCCAAAACCGAAAGTATTGCTCAATGCAACATTTACTTCCCGGCTCTGTGCCTTGTTGAAGGTAAAGTTCAATTTGGAGTCAAAGGCCTCGTCATCCGTAAAATGGTTGATCGTAGGCGGCACTAGCTGGTTATTGATTGCCAGCACACAAGCAATGGCCTCAATCGCACCGGCAGCACCCAACAAGTGCCCAGTCATCGACTTGGTAGAACTGATATTAAGCTTGTAAGCATGGGCGCCAAACACTTTCTGAATGGCTGAGGCTTCACTAATATCGCCTAGGGGAGTAGAGGTACCGTGTACATTGATGTAATCAATATCCTCTGGCTTGATATCAGCATCTTCTAACGCATTGCGCATAACGTTGAGGGCTCCTAAGCCTTCGGGATGTGGCGCAGTAATGTGATAAGCATCAGACGACATACCACCACCAATCAGTTCAGCATAGATTTTTGCTCCTCTGGCTTTCGCATGTTCGTATTCTTCCAATATCAAAGCACCGGCACCTTCACCCAACACAAAACCATCGCGATCTTTATCGAATGGACGCGAAGCAGTTTCTGGTGAATCGTTTCTTTCTGAAAGAGCCCGCATCGCGTTAAAACCACCGATGCCAGCTTCTGTAACGGCAGCTTCGGAACCACCAGCAATAGCTACGTTTATTTTGCCCAACCGAATATAGGTAAACGCATCGACGATGGCATTGGTAGCAGAAGCACAGGCAGAAACAGTAAGAAAATTGGGCCCTCTGAAGCCATATTTTATAGATATATACCCAGAAGCAATATCTACTATCATTTTAGGAATGAAAAAGGGATTGAATCTAGGCGTGCCATCCCCTTTGGCAAAGGCAACGACCTCTTCCTGGAAGGTTTTTAATCCTCCAATACCTGATCCCCAAATAACTCCAGCTTTATCCAGATTAATTTGGTCAAGTTGTAGACCAGAATCCTTCACAGCCTGTTCAGCTACGATGAGAGCATATTGTGTGAATGGATCCATTTTCCGGGCATCCTGACGCGGAATGTACTGATTTATATCAAATCCTTTCAGCTCACAAGCAAAACGGGTTCTGAATTTCTCAGCGTCAAATTTGGTGATTAGAGCGGCACCACTCACACCGTTAGACAGGTTGCGCCAATATGTTTCGACGTCATTGCCTATCGGTGTGAGTACACCTAGCCCGGTTACTACAACTCTTTTGAAATTCATACTATGAATCTGGAGTAGGAAGGGAATAAACTACCGTAAAAAGAGCGACCAAAAACTGATCGCAACCGGTAAAATGCTTATTTTACGTTTTCTTCTAAGTAAGAAATTGCTTGGCCAACTGTTGAAATATTTTCAGCCTGGTCATCAGGAATAGAGATATTAAATTCCTTTTCAAATTCCATAATTAATTCTACTGTATCCAAAGAATCGGCACCCAGGTCATTGGTAAAACTTGCCTCGGGAGTTACTTCAGACGCTTCAACGCCCAACTTATCAATAATGATACCTTTTACTTTTTGTGCTATTTCTGACATTTCCTTTATTTTTTAGTTGAAATACGGTGCAAAGAAATGCATTAAAACTAACATTGTCAAAAAAAATTCAGGAATAACATTTGATTAAATCATAGCCATCTATTAATACTTCAGCTTTGATTCAAAGGCATTTGTAAAAGAAATTATCTTGTAAAAGGCAAGAACCTTTTATTAAAAATACAAAGTTTTAGACCAAGTTCATTGCCTCCCCACCCTAGCTAGTTATTAAAAAAAGAGAAGCGAAGCAATAGCTAGCAACATAACCTAAGCCAGCTTTGGACAAATATAACTGACAGATATTTGGTAGATAATAGGTTCAATAACTCCTATATACAATTGTAAACCTGCTTTAGAGAGTAACCTTTCTTTATATACAAACTGTATAAGTAGCTAATAGAGAGTTGAAGCCAGGTAGATGCAGACACCCTGGTGAAAGCCCATATCTTTCCTGATAAAGAACTCATGGCATTACGAGGAGAATGTATTAGGCTAACGTTTTTGCTTCTACACCTATCAGTCATAGAAGTTTCTATAAGTAACTAAATACCAATCAGATAAGCGAATCAATATAAAATCAACACGTTTTTTACTAGTTTTGTCTATACATTACATATTCTATCAGGCTTACTAACTACTGCTATAATTGAACAATTAACTGATAATAAAACACATATAAGGTATTAGAAAACTCGGCAGAAAAAAAATATTTTAAAATAGCTTTGATATAACTAATTTGATGTAATAACTTACATCGACAAACTAAGAATAGAGATGAACTTGAAAGCCAGTATGTGCCAATTGGCAGAAAGAATTGATGGTAGGTTTGTGGAATACTCCAATGACACAAATATAATCCTCATTCCTATTGATAGATCTCATTGCCAAGCAGTTATTAGTCAACTTGTTCATAAGAATGGTGAAATAGTAGTAGAGTTTTCTTCTAAAGCAGGCGAGTTAAATGCGGGGAAGGAAAACCATCAGGTCATCCTCAAAATAAATCAGGAACTATTTTATAGCAAAGTTGTCATACAAGAATGGCAACTGAATGTATCGGCAGAGGTTTTACTAAGCAATTGCACCGATCAATTAATCAAAGATGTGATCCTGGAAGTTGCTACCTTAGCACATCACCTTGATCACCAAGAAGTAACTTCCACAATAGAGGTAGAAAAGGTTTAACAGGTCATTAGCTTAACTATACTGAAGCGCAGAACTAATTAGTATATACATTTGAAGAGGGCGAATCTTGGGGAATCTCCAAGATTTTTTTATGCTTTTTAAGCAAGCTTATGCGGATAATCCTGGTTGGTAATATATTCCCGAAAAAACGGAGAACAGTTCAACCTCTTCCGTTAGCTGCACTTAGGACATCTTTCCTCTAAGATTGCCTGAAGCTTTGATCCGTTGCTCATAAGTCTCTTTGCTGCTCTTATACCAGAAATACGCAAGCACCATAAATACCAAGTAAGGGAAAGAGACCAAGTATAAGATTCCTTTATTTAATCCCGCTCCTACTGAACTACTTCCAGTGCTTAGGTTGCTCTCGACAGTTGCGCGACACATGGCACACTGGGCTCTGCTTTGAATGGAGATAAATACCCCAATAAGGGTTATAATAGTGGTGGCAATAAATAGCTTATATTTATTCATTGTTTCCGTAATTTAAGTTCAATGAGTATAATATGGACTTATCATCAAATACACGATTACGCCAGTTACTGATACGTAGAGCCAGATAGGAAAGGCATACTTTACGACTTTTTTATGCCGCAATATCTGATTCGTAAGTGCATAATATACAGCCAGTAACACCAAACGTACCACTCCGATAGATAAGCCAATGTGGGTAATTAACAGAAAATAATATACTGGCCTAATCCATCCTTCTCCGCCAAAAGGTGTAGATGGATTAGAAAGATGATAGGTTATGTAGCAAACTAAAAATACACTTCCCATCACAAAAGCACCCAGCATCATGGTCTTATGCGCTTTTACATTCTTCTGTTTGATAAAATAGAAGCCCAAAATAAGTAATACTGAAGTTAGCGAATTAATAAAACCAATCACGTGGGGCAGCACCTTTGTCCACTCGCCCAAATATATCTTGGTTCGAATGCCAATCAGCACCGCCACAGCCATAGGAATGACAATGGAAAGAATATTGATAAGAGTCTGGTATTTATTCTCCTTCTCCTGAATTACGCCTGCGTCTTTGCTCATGCTATCTAATTTGCATCTCCACTCAATAAAATCTGTATTTCCAGTATTAACCGATCCACATCTTTGGGGTCAGTGCCATCATAATAGCCTCTGATATGTTTTGCCTTGTCTACGAGAATGAGTTTCTCGCTATGAACAAACGCATTCTCTATCGTTTGTGTTTGCTTTCCCAGGTCTACTACCGGAATTTTGTATCCTGTTTCTGCCAACTTATAAATATTCTGTTTTTCGCCTGTCAGTAAATACCATTTGCCTGGCTTAGCATTGTATTGAGTAGCATACTTATTCAGAACAGATACGCTGTCATGCTGGGGATCAACGCTATAGGACACAATAACTATATCGGCATTATCGAGAAAAAAGTCTTGAACCCGACTAAGCTCGGAAGACATTTTGGGGCAAATACTATTACAACGGGTAAAAAAGAAATTAGCTACATAAATTTTATTGGTAGAAATCGTTTCAGTAGCATTTTTACCATGCTGGTCAATTAAGTTAAAACCAGGAACTGTATGAAATAGCGTATCGCTGATATTCTGATTGTATTGCGTTCTTTTATTAATAACCACCTGCCCCGTAGTTGAATCAACTACAGGATAATAAGTTTTGAGTGTATAATGGTTTTGACCAAACCCTTTCAGCAATAGAAATACAGAAGCCGGAACTACTAATAATATTATTAGTAGGCCGGCTTTCAATACGTTTCGCATCATATGTTATTAGTACCCTGAATGCAATATGGCGTTACCTTCCATTAGTAGGGCAATAACCAGCCACACGATAAATACCAAAGGAATGACAATGCAATACATAAGCGTTTTTACTTCCGTTTTCAAGTGCATGAATTCTGCCACAATGAAAAATGCTTTAACCAATGTCATACCCACAAAGATTGATACCCTAAGAACACTAGAGGCCATGGTAAAAGCGATTAGAAATTCAAAGGCGGTAATTATAGCCAAAATCCAGAAGGTACGCCAGATTTCTTTGGTATGAGGCTTAGGAATTTCACCTGGTTGATGGGACGAATGAGAATGATCTGCCATAAAATGAATAATTATATTTTTAAATAATTTTCAAAACTCAGTTCCTTATATAAACTGAAGTTAATAAGATCAAATTAGATAGAAGAAAGTAAACACGAATACCCAAACTAAGTCTACAAAGTGCCAGTATAAACCTACTTTTTCAACCATTTCGTAGTGTCCTCGCCGTTCATATACACCCGTTGCAGCATTGAAGAAAATCAGAATATTCAATAATACGCCACTAAATACGTGTGTTCCGTGAAAGCCAGTAATGAAAAAGAACAGATCAGCAAAGGCAGGCGGGCCATATTCATTCTCTACCAAATTAGCTCCATGAACAACCCGACTTACCCACTCGCCATTAATAAAATGTTTGATGATTGTTCCTTTTTCAGAACCGTGAATAAAGTGAGTCCATTCCCAGGCTTGGCTACCTAAAAAGGCAAAACCACCGATAATTGTCCACAACATCCATTTTTCTACATCTGCACGGTCATTCCGATGTCCAGCCTCTACAGCCAAAACCATAGTAACGCTGCTCATAATCAGAATAAAAGTCATAATACCTACGAAAACCAGTGGCAATGATATGCCATGCAGGAAAGGCACTGATTCGTAAACTTTTTCAGGAATAGGCCAATATTCAGGAGAAAATGTGAAGTCAGCTGGTGCTCCATCATACGCATTATGCCTATAACGAATTAATCCGTAAGTGATAAGCAACGCAGAGAAAGAGAAAGCATCGGATAAAAGAAAGAACCACATCATCAATTTGCCGTAGTTCGCTTTCAGGGGCTCATTGCCTCCGTTCCAAATACTGTGTTGTTTTCTTTTCTCCAATACCGTTGAAGTTGTGGACATGGGGATGCTTTTTTTAAACTATGAATGATTAACCAATAAAAACACGAACAAATATAGCCAAAGCGCGTCTAAAAAATGCCAATAAGTGGCACACATTTCTATCTGCACCATGCTTTTAGAATGAATTCGAAACCTAAAAGCAGCCACTACGGCGAATAACAGAACAATTACCCCGCTAATTAAGTGTAAGGCATGAACACCCGTAAGCACATACATAAAAGACCCCGCTGGATTAGACGATTTTCCACCAAAGTATACATTAATGTTTACCAGCTCTGCCCAACCAATCCACTGACCCACTAAAAATGTCATACCCAGAACAAATGTAAGGGCAATCGTCACTTTCATAGTTACTAGATTGTCCCGCTTGGCAGAGATGTATGCCCAGTGCATAAAAATGCTGCTGGCTAATAGAACCGCCGAGTTAAACCAGAAAATAGAAGGCATCTCAAACTCCAACCAATTCCCTTCAGCCTGGCGAACCAGGTAAGCACTAGTCCAGGCAGCAAATATCATCACCACACTTACGATGAACAACCAAAGCATGAATTTCTTTGGATTCATCGAGAGGGTCGGTTGTGGTTCTTCAGCCATCAACTGCGCCTCAATATTCTTACTCACTTTATCTATCGCCATTTTGCTCACACTTTATCCAACAAAAACGCAATTTGTATTACAGTCAAGTAGATGAATGAACCAAACATCAACCTCAGGGCTGCCTTGTTTGAACATTCTTTCATTAAATAAAAGGTCTGCATCAAAAATAAAGTACCACAAATGGTGGCAATACAAGCGGCATTAATACCAATCAATCCAAATCTTGCAGGCAAAACACCCAGAGGAATTAAGACCAGGGTATAAATCATAATCTGAAATGCTGTGTTGATATTACGACCACCACTGGAGGGAAGCAATTTGAAACCAGCTTTCTGATAATCTTCGTCTAAAACCCAGGCAATAGCCCAAAAGTGGGGAAACTGCCAAACGAATTGAATAGCAAATAGAGTAAACGCTTCTATGCCGAAGGAATTCGTTGCTGCAACCCAGCCAATCAGCGGTGGTAAAGCGCCAGGAATAGCTCCTACCAATACAGCAATGGGTCCCACCCGTTTCAATGGGGTATAGACAAAAGCATACAACACCAAGGACAGTAAGGACAGTAAGCCTGCCAATACCGATACATAGGTAAAAAGCAGCAATGAACCAACCAACATTAATGCTATTGCAAACCACAATGCCTCTGTCACGCTCAATCGTCCGCTTGGCAATGGACGATTCATCGTTCTGCTCATTAGCTTGTCCAGGTCTTTCTCAATCACCTGATTTAAAATATTTGATGCTCCGGTAATCAAGAATCCACTGAGCGAGAACACAATAAATTTCACCCAGTCAATAGGGCCATTTGTAGCAAGCAAATAACCAAAAGCCCCCGAAAAAGCAACTGTTAGAGATAGGCGAAACTTCAGCAAATCAAAGTAAGCTTTGGCTTTCGCTGGAGAGGTGGCTAACTCAAGGGTTGTATCTAATTTGTTGGCACTAATCATATTTTATATCAACGCTTGGGCTCTGGCACTAGAAGCATTACCAGAGGTTTGATTCAATAAAAAAGCTTCCTTATTTAATACTAATAGAATCACGAACTGGATACCTACTATTACAAAGGCTAAAAATAAGTGGGCAGGCTGTAGAAAGGCAGGTATACTCCAATAAGCCATGGCTACTCCCGTTAGTACCTCCAACAAAACTCCCCCAAACAAGGCATTTGTATATGTAGCTAATATACTTTTTTGTGGTAGTTGCTTCCTTAATTGTATAAGCAGGTATGCATGAATGCCAAATACCAACAAAGAAAATGATCGATGAATATAAAAAGCCGTTCCAAGGGAACTGATCCAATGAGCTCTTCCTTCGTAGCCTAATAATCGAATGGCCTGATCTACTGCTTCCCGTACTTGTGTACCTAATAGGACTTGAGTAATAGAAAGCAAGATAGCTGCTCCAATCAATCGATTTAACAAAGGTCTATTGGCTACTAGGGTATTCTCCTTTCGTATGCCTTGATAAGATCTTGTCAAGCTATAAATCAACAAAAGGATGATGGCAATGGCTAATAACATGTGTGTAGTAATGGTGCCTGGTAATAAATTAGTGGACACTACTACTGAACCAAGCCAACCTTGCACTCCTACCAACACGAACGTAAGCAAGCTTACATAAAAAACTATTCGGTCTGATTGAATTAGGCGAATAGAGGAAAGCAAAGTCAGGAAAATAAGAAATCCGACTACTGCTCCTAATAAGCGATTTACATACTCAATCCAGGTTTTGGTAGGATTGAAATCAACCTCTTTTACTCCTCCAAAATCGCCCCTGATTTTCTCTCCTAATTGATGAAAACCCAACTTATCTAAATAATGAGACAAGCGCTCATTTTTAGCCTTCCGCTTCTGTGCGTAATCCTCTTTATAATGCGAAGGAAGCTGGGAAACCTCCGTTGGGGGAACCCAGCTTCCAAAACATTTGGGCCAATCAGGGCATCCCATGCCCGAGCCTGTACTTCTTACAATCCCTCCAGCAAGCACCAACAAATAAACAGCTATAACAGTCGTAGTTCCAAGCCTACGATATAAGCGGGAAGCCTTCTGTATTGATTCTGATTTAATGTTTGGGGTGTTCTTGGTCTTCATCCGTTTTCTTCACCACTTCCTCTTCTTCGTTTTCAAGCGCAATTAGCTCGTTTTCGTGAGGTAAGTTAGAACTAAGCGTATGTGAATAAGGAATATGTTGTGGTATAAAGTCGTCTTCTGCCCCCGGTTTGCTATAATCATAAGGCCAACGGTATACAGTGGGTATTTCACCAGGCCAGTTACCGTGTTCAGGATGAATAGGTGTAGTCCATTCCAACGTATTCGAATTCCAAGGATTTTGTGGTGCCTTCTTGCCTCTGAAGATACTATAGACGAAGTTAAAGAAGAAAACAAATTGAGCAGCAAAAGTTATAAAGGCAGCCACGCTGATGAACATATTCAAGTCAGTAAAAGACTTGAAGGCATCGAAGGTAGTAAAGGAATAATATCTTCTGGGGAAGCCTGCAATACCGATGTAGTGCATGGGGAAGAATACAAGATACACTCCTACGAACGTAAACCAGAAGTGTACGTATCCAGCCTTTTCATTCATCATCTTTCCAAACATCTTAGGGAACCAGTGGTAAACACCCGCCATAAAACCAAAGAAAGAAGCGCTACCCATAACTAAGTGAAAGTGAGCGACAATGAAATACGTATCGTGCAGGAAAATATCAATGGCGCTATTCCCTAAGGCAATTCCAGTCAAACCACCGGAGATGAAGAGGGATACCAGGCCAATTGAAAATAGCATGGCTGGCGTAAAGATGATATTACCTTTCCATAGGGTAGTAATGTAGTTGAAAGCCTTTACTGCCGATGGTACCGCAATAATCAGCGTCAGGAACATAAAGATTGAACCTAGGAAAGGATTCAGTCCTGACACAAACATATGGTGAGCCCATACGACGAAGGATAATATCGTAATACCCATCAGAGAGCCAACCATAGCGCGATAACCAAAAATAGGCTTTCTAGAATTGGTTGCTATAATTTCAGAGGTGATACCTAAAGCAGGCAACAATACAATATATACTTCGGGGTGACCTAGGAACCAGAACAAATGCTGGAACAATACGGGGCTACCACCTTCGTGAGATAATGCTTCACCACCAATATATATTTCTGATAAGTAAAAGCTAGTTCCGAAGCTTCTATCAAAAATGAGCAAGAGAGCAGCGGCAAATAACACTGGGAAAGAGAGCAAGCCAATAACAGCAGTCAGGAAGAAAGCCCAGATAGTAAGGGGCAAACGGGAAAAAGACATTCCCTTGGTACGAAGGTTAATTACTGTGGTGATGTAATTGATACCACCCAATAAACTGGAGATGATAAACAAGGCCATACTAACCAACCAAAGCGTCATTCCTAAACCTGAACCATTCACAGCTTGGGGCAAAGCACTTAACGGTGGGTAAATAACCCAACCACCCGAAGCAGGACCAGTCTCAATGAAGAGAGAGGAGAGCATAATGACACTAGACAGAAAGAAAAACCAATAAGACAACATATTCAGGAAACCTGAAGCCATATCGCGGGCACCAATCTGTAAAGGAATGAGAAAGTTACTAAAGGTACCACTCAAACCTGCGGTTAGCACGAAAAACACCATAATGGTACCGTGCATAGTAACCAAAGCCAGATAAAATTCAGGGTCAAGTTTACCAGTATCTAATATCCAATTACCCAACAATGGTTTTAACCATTGCACTTGCATATTGGGGAAACCCAGTTGCAAACGAAAAAGCATGGATAACAATCCACCAATAAAAGCCCAGGCAATACCAGAGAAAACATACTGCTTGGCAATCACCTTATGGTCCTGACTAAAAATATATTGGGTGATGAAATTACCGTGGTGTTCGTGAGCGTGCTCATGCTCATCGTGTGCATGAGCATCTGCCGATTGATTCAAGTGTGTTGCATCTACCGCTGACATATCTATTCTATTTATATTTCTTTACTACTATTATTTAACTGAAGTACTAGCATTCACTACTGAAGCTTCTTCTGGCACCGAACCGCCAGTTGAAAATTTCTCCAATAAGGTAGCCGCTTCTTCGGCAGGTAATTCCATCGATTTGATTGCTTTTTCTTTCAAATTAGCAGGCACTTGTTTGAGATAATCTGGATGGCTTGATAGCCAAGACTTCTGTTCTGCATACCATTTGTTATATTGCTCCTCTTCTTCAATAATAAGAATCATACGCATACTAAAATGGCCTCTACCACATACTTCCTGGCAGGCTACCTCGTAATTGAACTCAGGATTGCCTAACTCACTTCTCATCTCATCCGTTGTTTTGGTTGGAATACACCAGAACTTAGTAGGCATTCCAGGCACGGCATCCATCTTTACCCGAAGGTGAGGAATAGAAAAACTGTGTAATACATCGCGTGCTCGGATTCTGAACAATACGGGCTTGCCTTTAGGAATGTGTATTTGTAAAGGGGTAAAGTCATCGAAACTGGCTTCATCTGTTAGGTCAATTCCAAAATCATTCCCTTCGTCTATCAATTTAAAATTGTAAGGCCCTAACTTGTAATCATTCTTTCCTGGGTATCTTACCTGCCACTGAAACTGGCGACCCATTACTTCAATGACTACCGCATCCTCAGGTGCTTCTTTCGTAATATCCCTCCAAGCTTTCCAGCCAGAGAATACGAGCATTGTCAATACAATAGCAGGAATTACTGTCCAAATGATTTCTAACTTGTTATTATCGGGGAAAAAGCGAGCCTTATTTCCTTCTTTGTATTGATAACGAAAGGGGAAATAGAATAAAAGGATATGCGTAACGACAAAGACAATACCCGTAACAGCCATGGTGACCCAAAACAAGTAATCGGTTATTTTTCCATGAACAGAAGAGGCTTCTGGAAGAAAATCCTTACTAGATTCCCAAGAGGACCAAGCTGCTAAGGCTGCACCGCCAATTAAGAAAACCATCATTAGGGCAGCATTTACTTTGTTGCTGGTACCAACTCTTCCTTGCGAGGGACTCTTAACAGAAGAAACCAACGAGCCAATCCTGAAAATCATTGCAACAATGACCACTATCAGGATAACTGCTATCACTAAGACCAGACTAAGCATATAATTATTGACTAGTAGCTAATAACTGATAAAACCAACTAATAAAATAAATCTTATATATTATGATGAATACTTTCCTCCAGCATTGGATGATTTTTGGCAATCAGCAATGATTTAGATAAATAAGTACCAATCACTAAGGCAAACAGGCCAGCATAGAATAAGAAGGCACCTACTTCCATGGCTCCGAAACCACCGTGAGGGCCTACTGTTCCTGGCATAATCATTAGGTAGAAATCAATCCAATGCCCTGACAATACGCCAACACAAACAATTTTAAGGAAAATGGAGTGTCTCTTTGCTTCCCGAGTCATTAACAATAGAAAAGGGAAGAAAAAATTTAAACCTACATTGATGAAAAATAAGGGGCGGTAAATTCCTCCGTGTCCTTCTAATCTTTCGAGGAAGTAGATTCCTTCTTCAGGCAGGTTAGCGTAATAAATCAAAAGGAATTGGGCGATCCAGAGGTAAGACCAGAAAATACTAAAGGCAAATATAAATTTTCCTAGGTCGTGCAGGTGGTTATGGTTAACGATTTTCAAATAACCATTGTCCTTTAACAAAACAACCACTAAGGTAATGGTAGCCAGCCCAGAGACAAACCAGCTAGCAAAAACGTACCAACCAAACAAGGTGCTAAACCAGTGAGGATCTATTGACATAACCCAGTCCCAGGCAGCAGTAGAAGAAGAAACGGCAAACACAATGATAAAAACAGCTCCATATACCGTGTTTTTGTGCCAGTAACTCGTACCTCCGTGAACATCCTCTTCTAAGGAAGTCTTTTTAATGAGAGAAAAAACTACAAACCAAAGCACAAAGTAAATTACTAACCTGGAGATAAAAAAAGGCAAATTCAACCAAAACGCTTTGCCAGCAATAATTTTGTCAAACTCTTTGCTCGCAGGATCAAACAGCTCTGAATGTGTCCAATGAAATAAATCGTGGTGGCCTAACAAGAAAATAGCTAAAGTCAATATACCCGCAATAGGCAGATAATTACCGAATGATAAAGGCACCCGGATAATAGCGGATGACCAACCAGCATACGCTACATAGTTAAAGGCAACGAAAAACACACCGATTAGGGCAATACCAGCAAACCAAATATTATTCAACCATAAGTTAGCCCATAGTCTTTGTGTCCAATGGAACGCATGGGCTCCTCCTTCAGCAGCATTACCGTGCGTGGTAACGCCGTGTGCTGCTTCATGGCCTGAGCCGCTCGTAACCAGAAAACTGCCCGCAATTAATAAAACAATGCCGATTCCAAGCGCAGCCAGTGCTTTATTACGTGCTCCGGAGGTGAACTCAAACTGTTCTGTTACGTCAACCGGAGTATGGTGATGTACTTCGCTCATTATGATAATTTTAAGTCTTTATACAGGGTATTAAAAATTACTGCTGCTGCAATTCATGTACATACAAAACAATTTTCCAGCGCTCTTCGGGACTAAGCTGTGAACCGTGTGGCCACATTCTACCTTTTCCATTCGTAATTACGTGGAAGATATGTCCATCATTCATGGTTTTGTAAGCCCCAGCAGAATAATTGGGAACGCCTTTATATAATTTGGCTACCGTACCATCTCCTTTTCCATTTTCTCCGTGACATGGCTGACAAACATTGCCATAAAGGATTTTACCTTCAGCCAGAGTAGTATCATTCTTCAAGAATGGATTGCTCAAAGTTCTTTCGGCAATCTCAATACTATCCTTGTGAATGTTATAAATCATTAAATCGCTAGTATCTCCTTTGGCAGCATAATTAAGTCTGCGCATGACTGTACCTTGCACCGGCAACCTCATATTCATTCCATGAGGATTAAACTTATTTTTCACGCCACCATACTCTCGCAAGGGCTCGTAAGGAACCGAGCGGTACATTTGAGGAGCATATTCATTTCCGGTATCATTCGGATCTCGCTGGCAGGAAGCAAGCGTAAACACACCCAATGCCAGTACAAACAAAGATTTCTTATATAGTTTTACCGCCATGCTAGTCAAATTGTTTTACATTCACTTCCGTAGCACCATTGTCTCTGAGAATAGTCTCGATCTCGTTAGGCGCTAACTTATTTTTTGCCACATTCACTGCCATAATGAATTTATCATCGGTTGATCGCAGATCAAATATTTTGGCTTGCTTACCTGGTCCGATATCATTGGAGAGCAAAAATGTAAATACTAAGCCCAATGCCGCAAATAACACCGTCAATTCAAAGGTAACTGGCACATAGTCAGGTGGTGGCAAATGGTTTTTTCCACCAATGTTCATTGGCCAATCGAACCCTAACATCCAGCTAATCATGGTGATGGCTGTAGCCGTTCCTGTCATGCCAAAAAGAAAGGCAGCAATAGGAAGGCGTGTTCTGCGGTAGCCTAAGGCCTCGTCCAATCCGTGAATAGGGAAAGGCGTAAAAACTTCGTGAATTTTGACTCCGCTTCTGCGCACCTGGGATATGGCACTCAGGAGCACTTCTTCGTCATCATAGACCCCTACCAGGTATTTCTCACTCGTATTTGTCATAGTAATCGGTTTCTGGTTTAGGGTTTAAAGCGTATTACCTTTAAACGACTAACGCTGTTGTTATTCTGTATTCTTATTAAAAGACGGTTGTACAATGCTGTTCGGCTTTACGGAAGAAGACCCTTTAGTAGGCATTTTTTCCGAAGAAGATTTCATGATAGCTTTTACCTCTGCCATATTAATGACTGGCAAGAACTTAGCAAACAGGAAGAAAAGTGTAAAGAATAAGCCGAAGGAGAAAATATAGTCACCAATGTCATACATCGTTGGGTAGAACATAGCCCAGCTAGATGGAAGAAAATCACGGTGCAAGGAAGTACAGATGATAACAAACCGCTCGAACCACATTCCGATATTTACAATGATGGACAATACGAAAGTTGCTGCAATACTGGTTCTGATTTTCTTAAACCAGAAGAGCTGTGGAGAGATTACATTACAAGTCATCATAGACCAGTAAGCCCACCAATAAGGACCACTTACGCGGTTGGCAAAAGCATAACTTTCGTATTCTACCCCAGAATAAAAAGCAATAAAGATTTCAGTGATATAAGCTACCCCTACAATAGAGCCAGTCAGGATGATGATTTTATTCATCGTTTCCATGTGGGTGATCGTAATATAATCTTCCAGGTGAAATACTTTACGGGTGACCAGCATCAGCGTTAATACCATCGCAAAACCGGAGAAAATAGCTCCTGCTACGAAATACGGAGGGAAGATAGTGGTATGCCAGCCCGGAATCAACGAGGTAGCAAAGTCCATACTTACAATGGTGTGTACCGAAAGTACCAGTGGCGTAGAAAGACCTGCCAGAATTAAACTTACTTCTTCGTAACGAGCCCAGGTTCTAGCTGATCCGTCCCATCCGAAGCTCATAATGCCGTAAATAAAGCGGGAAATCTTATTCTGTGCACGGTCGCGGATGGTAGCTAAGTCAGGCACCATACCAATATACCAGAATACCAGGGAAACGGTTAAATAAGTACTGATCGCAAATACGTCCCACACCAGTGCCGAGTTAAAATTCACCCAAAGCGAACCAAAAGTATTAGGCAATGGCAATGCCCAGTAAGCCATCCAAGGGCGGCCCATGTGAGCCAGGATGAAAGTAGCAGCACAAAGTACAGCAAAAATTGTCATCGCTTCTGCTGCCCGGTTGATGGAAGTTCTCCATTTCTGACGGAACAACAGCAATACCGCTGAAATCAGGGTACCTGCGTGACCAATCCCTACCCACCACACGAAATTGGTAATGTCCCAGGACCAACCAATCGTCTTATTCAATCCCCAGACGCCGATACCTTCCCACCAGGTCCATCCCAAACAATACCCTCCATACGTGAGTAGCATAAGTGAGATACTGAAGGCGATAATCCACTCTTTTGTTGGCTTACCCTCTACCTGCCTGCATATATCTTCGGTTACGTCACGGTAGGTTTTCCCTCCGGTTACCAAGGGTTCTCTCACCTGCGAAGTTACTTGGTGCATAGTGCTTAATTGATTATAGTTTTAAATGATAGGTACTAGCTAGTATTTAACCTAACCTACTTATGCTTTGTCTTTATTTCTGATTTTGGTCAGATAGGATATTTGTGGCTTTACGTTTAGTTCTTCCAAAACTGTAAAGGCACGCTCTTTGTTTTCTGTAGCTAATATTTTGGAAATGGTGCTCTCAGGATTGTTCATATCACCAAATACAATCGCTCCGGTAGCGCAGGACTGAGAACAAGCTGTCTGAATTTCGTCGGGGGCAACTGTTCTTCTTTCCTTCTTCGCATTCAGCTTGCCTTCCTGAATTTTTTGCACGCAGAAAGTACACTTTTCCATAACCCCTCTGGAACGAACGGTTACATCTGGGTTCAGTACAAACCTACCCAAATCATTGCTGGCCGGGTTAGTAGCGAACTCCAAATCTCCTTCAATATCCTTTTCAAAATACTTAAACCAGTTAAACCGTCTTACTTTATAGGGGCAGTTATTGGCACAGTAACGGGTACCAATGCAACGGTTATAAGTCATTTGGTTCAACCCTTCTGAACTGTGGGTAGTAGCCAATACGGGACAAACCGTTTCGCAAGGAGCATTGCTGCAATGCTGGCAAAGCATAGGCTGGAATACAACCTCTGGATTATCGGAAGCTACTTCTAGTTCGCCATTGGTATGGGCACCTTCTTGGCTACTGTAGTAGCGGTCAATCCGAAGCCAATGCATTTCACGACGATTGATTACTTCTTGACGACCAACGACTGGAATATTATTTTCGGCTTGGCAACTGATTACACAGGCACCGCAACCAGTACAGGAGTTTAGGTCAATGGCCATTCCCCAAGAATGGTTTTTCTTGATGTGGCCATTCCAAAGGGTCACATCAGTAGCAGGAAGAACGCCTTCAGCTGTCGTTACGGTAGGATATACCCGACCCGCTCCAGGATTCTTTTGGTATTCAGACAAAACAGACTCTTGTACGATAGGCCTAGCCATAATCGTATGGTGGGTCTGTGTCTGAGCAATTTCTCTAGAACCGCCTGTCTTTGTAATATTTACGCCAGAGGCGGCAAAAGAAATATTATTATTAACAAGGCTCGCAATGGGATAGGCATTTTTCCCTACGTTATTGGCTGCCTTACCTGCTTTGGTACGTCCGTAGCCAATAGCCAAAGAAACAGTACCATTAGTTTGGCCGGGTTGAATCAAGACAGGAATTTCATCCACTACAGTCTTACCAGCCACCTGTACACTAACCAGGTCGCCTTGAGCCAAGCTCATGTCAGTGGCTAGCTTCTGTGGAATGGTCAGGTAATTATCCCAGCAAGCTTTAGAAATCCCATCGGGTAATTCTTGTAACCAAGGATTATTGGCCATACTGCCATTCCCGATGCCCACTTTTTCGTACAGGCTCAATTCAATTCCTTTTCCACTAGCCGCTGCTTGCGCTACATTAGAAGCAGCACTGGCGATATCGGTATTAAAAGTAAAAGGAGCAGAAGTATCAGTTAAGTAAGGCCCTGGCTCAAATACACCATCGTGCAAAGAAGTAATCCAGAATTTATCGAAATCAGCCGCTTTGGTTTGTAGAGGAAATACGAGGGTGCGCCAGCGGTTTTGTAAATAAGCGTAGTAATCTTGTTGACTTCCCGCCCATTTCAATAAGCTATTTTGCGCCTGACGGGTTTGAAACAGGGAAATGGTGGGCTGAACTAAGCTAAAGAAGCCTCTTACGGGTTCTGCATCATCCCAAGACTCCAAGTAATGATTATCAGGACAGATAAATTTACACAACGAAGCAGTTTCATCTGCACGATCGGCAAACGAAACGGATAAGCTAATACTTGGCAATGCCTTGGCTAAACGCGCTGCACCAGGATGGTTATAAACCGGGTTGGCATTGTAGAAAATAACGGCACCTACTTTGCCCGCTTCGGCTTCAGCAATAAAACTAGCCATATCGGCATCATTTCCTTGCTTGTAATATACTTCTTTAGTCAGGTCAATGGTAGAACCATAGCTACCGAGCAAATTATTTAGGGCATTTACCAGAATCTGAACCGAAGTATCATTCGTTCCGGCCACTACCAGCGCACTCCCTTTTGCTTTATAGAGGTCTTTAGCTGCTTGATCCAGGTATTTAACCTCTACTGCTGGTACGTTTACAGTGCTTGCTCCTGCCAGTTTAGCTACCTTATTGTATAGAGCCGCCACGACCAAACCTTCCTGAGATGGCTTGATACCAGTGCGGTAATCAGCATTAGCCCCCGTTAAGGAAAGGCTGGTTTCAAACTGAAAATGCCTGGACATCTCCTTTTTGCTTTTTCCTAGTTTCCGGGTCTGCACATATTGTTTAGAGAAGACTTCTGGTGAAATCCAAGTTCCCAGAAAATCGCATCCTACACCGACAATTGTTTTAGCCTTACTGAAATCGTAACTAGGGATAACTGCCTTGCCAAAACTAGCCTGATTTGCCTGCCAAATGGCTGAAGCAGAATTGGCATCGTAAACTACGTGCTTGGTAGTAGGATATTTTGTAATAAAATCGGCAATAACGCCTTTGGTAGAAGGGCTTAGAATGGTAGAAGAAACGAGCCGGATAGCACCACCACTTTGCGCTACTTGAGCCAATTGTGAAGAGATCGCTGCATCAATTTTTGCCCAGTCTTTGCTCGGGTTGCCATTGACCATCGGTTCTCTTAACCTTTCTTCATCATATAAACTTAGTACTGAAGCTTGAGCTTTAGCGCTAGTTCCACCAGAAATGCTGGAGGAAGGATTACCTTCAATTTTGATAGGACGACCTTCCCGAGTTTTTACTAGTACACTACAGTATTCGCCCCCATCGGTGAAGGTAGATGAATACCAGTTTGCTACACCAGGAGTAATTTCCTCGGGCTTATTCAGGTAAGGAATAGTCTTGGTTACCGGCGTTTCGCAAGCGGCAAGAGAAACGGCTGCCACACCAAAACCCAATAATTTTAAAAAATCTCTTCGGCCAGTGTTACCCCCATCAACGGGGCTGGAAGCGTGGGCTTCCTTCACAGGAATATATGCTGGAAATTCTTGGTCAGCTAGTTTTACAAATGAAGGATCATTCGATAACTCCTCAAGCCCTTTCCAATATCTCTTGTGATTGTCTTCCATATAATGCGTATAAAAGTCGTTTTAAGTCAAAGGTACCAGCTTCTTGAAAGCAAAAAGCCTTTCGTTTATCGGATCGTAATGATTAGTAGTGACATTTAGAGCACTCCAAGCCACCAATATTCTGAACTTTCAAAGGTTCCTTGCTATGTGAATTATGCAGTGATACTAGTTTATCGTAGTAAGCATTTCCAGCAGCATTCACATTTGTTTTCCGGTGGCAATCAATACACCAGCCCATAGTAAGTGAGGAACGTTGTTGCACTACTTCCATTTTCTCGATTTCTCCGTGGCATTGCTGGCAAGCGACACCTCCCACGTTTACGTGTTGTGAGTGATTGAAATAAGCCAGATCAGGCAGGTTGTGTACCCGAACCCATTCAATTGGTTGGTCTTTTTCAATAGCCGTGTAAATTTTCTGAATCTCAGGCGATTCACGCTTAATGGCGTTGTGGCAATTCATACAGATATTGGCCGAAGGAATATTAGCGTGCTTGCTTATGTTTACTCCGGTATGGCAATAACGACACTGAATCTGGTATTGGCCTGCGTGTAGTTTGTGCGAGAAAGCGATTGGCTGGGTGGGTGCATAACCCTGCTGAATACCCACATCATACATTCCGTCAATAGAAGCTTTTCCGGCAATCAATATGAATAGTATAGCAGCACCGGCTTTAAAAGCAGTACTTCTGGTAACTTTTCCGATATCAGCCTTGCCGTACTCATCTTGACCGCTAATCCCCGAAAGCGCCTGGTTATTGGCCACTTTAGTAAGCATCGAAACCACCATCACGAGTACAATCAATACCAGCAGCAATACGACTAGCAGTACACTTACGACAATGATAAAGAGGTTGGAAGAGATGCCATCGGAAGGCACTGTATTGGTTGGTGTAGGATTAGGGCCTACTATGGTAGTAGCCGCAGGAGCTACTTCTGAGGACTTGACGTAAGCTAAAATTCCCCGGATTTGGTCATCAGTGAAGGGGAAGGATGGCATTTCTGTGCCATTAAATTTTTTGGTAATCTCTACTGCATACGCATCACCTGACTTTTTAACGGCACCAGAGTTCTTAATCCAGCTTAACAACCATGCTTCAGGCCGTCTTTCACTAACGCCTTTCAAACCAGGCCCTACCACTACATCTGCAGTAACCGCGTGGCATTGCGCACAGTAATTGGTAAATAAGTCCTTGCCTATGGCCACCTGAGCGGGATCAAGTGCGCCGGACGGGGAGCTAGCAGCAGGCGTAGTGCCAGCAGCCGTATTGTCTACCGCTGTTGCGCTAACAGTTGCGGTATCTGCTGTAGCACCATCCGTTTGAGCATAAGCAACTGGACTAGCAACAAGAACAAATAGGAGTAAAGCAAGTAGTGCGTTAAAAAGACCCGATTTTTTCATCAAATGCATATGAGCCGATATTATTTTATCAATTGTATCAAGACGTTTGAGATTCTCATTTTCTTGAAGCGCACAAATGTAGTATGCGATTTGTTGGCAACAAAAAAATTTCAATTTCAATTTTAAAGCTATTCTTACATTTAATTAGGCTATGCTTTCAGTTAAACTATTGATTTACAAAAGCATATTGAGTTATTTGTCTGATTCAAATCATTATTTAGAACAGTTTTAAATAAGATAAATTGTAAATTATCAAGAAGCCAGCAAAATAAAAGAGGAGCAACCTACGTTACCCCTCTTTTCAAGTCTAATTGGGAGGTCCCGAGCGGATTCGAACCGCTGTACGAGGTTTTGCAGACCTCTGCCTAGCCACTCGGCCACAGGACCCTTTGTAGATTCAGGTTGCAATATTAGCCACAATATATCTATCTGCAAAGCTAAGCGTTATATTTTTTGCTCTGATTTGTCTTGCTCTCATATGGCTAACAATAATGGTCTGTAATAGCCTTATAACAAAAAAACGCCCTCGACGAAGGCGTTTTTTTGTTTATTCACGAAGAAGAAAAATCCTTATTTACCAGAATTTTTGCGTTCTTCCATTTGCTCTTTCAAAGCAGACAAAGCTTCTAAGTCACCAAGCGTAGCTTTTTCAGCCTCTTTTGGTTTCTCTGGAGTGGCTTTTGTCTGTACTTTGCGTGCTTCTTTATCAACAACCTTTTCAACTTCATACATTTTCGTATGTGAAAGTGTAATCCGCTTGTCATCTTTAGAGAACTCTAACACTTTGAAGTCTAGTGCTTCGCCTACTTCGGCAATAGAACCATCTTCTTTTGCCAGATTTTTCAGTGCGCTGAAACCTTCAATACCGTAAGGTAATTCAATTACTGCACCCTTATCATTCTTCTGGTTAATTGTTCCTTTGTGTACAGAACCGACACCGAAAATAGTTTCAAAAGTATCCCAAGGATTTTCTTCCAATTGCTTATGACCTAAAGCCAACCTTCTGTTGTCAGCATCTAGTTCTAATACAACTACTTCCAGTTGATCTCCTACTTTCACAAACTCTGAAGGATGTTTTACTTTCTTCGTCCATGAAAGATCTGATACGTGTACCAGTCCATCAATACCTTCTTCCAGTTCAATGAACAAGCCGAAGTTGGTCAGGTTTCTTACAATACCTTTGTGCTTGGTACCAATGGCATACTTGTTCAACAAGTCTTTCTTAGTCCAAGGGTCTTCGGTCAGTTGTTTGATACCTAAAGACATTTTCCTTTCGGTACGGTCTAAGGTTAACGCTACTGCTTCGATCTCGTCGCCAACTTTGAGGAAATCCTGAGGATTGCGCAGGTGTTGTGACCATGACATTTCAGACACGTGAATCAAACCTTCTACGCCAGGCAATACTTCTAGGAAAGCACCATAATCAGCTACATTTACGATGCGGCCTTTAATTTTGGAACCGATCTGAATATCTGCTGACAGAGAATCCCATGGATGAGAAGTCAATTGCTTCATACCCAATGAAATACGTTTTTTCTCGTCGTCGAAATCGAGTACTACCACGTTCACTTTCTGATCCAGTTGCAATACTTCGGATGGATGGCTTATGCGGCCCCAGGAAATATCGGTGATGTGCAACAAGCCATCTACGCCACCCAGGTCGATAAAGACACCGAAATTGGTCATATTCTTGATAACACCTTCGAGTACTTGTCCCTTCTCGAGGTTGTTGAGGATTTGAATTTTTTGTTGTTCCAAATCTTTCTCGATCAACACTTTGTGCGACACTACTACGTTGTCGTTGGTGTAATTGATCTTCACAACCTTCACTTCCATTTTCTTACCCACGAATACATCGAAATCGCGGATTGGTTTCACGTCAATTTGAGAACCTGGCAAGAATGCTTCTACACCGAAAATATCGACGATCAAACCACCCTTTGTTCTCCGTTTCACCATACCTTCAATCACTAGGTCTTGATCCAGTGCTTTCTGAATATTGCTCCAGGCAGTAAGGATTTTCGCCTTTTTACGGGAAAGAATCAGCTGTCCGCCACCATCTTCCTGATTTTCAATGAATACTTCTACGATATCCCCTACTTTAATGTCGGGCATATCACGAAATTCGGACAAAGGCACCAATCCATCAGATTTGAAGCCAATGTTCAGAATTACTTCTCTATCGCTAATGCCAACAATGGTACCAGTAACGACTTCTTTCTCATTGATTTCAGTCAGGGTATTTCCATACAACTGCTCCAATTGAGACTTTTCAGCACTAGAATATCCACTACCAAAACCTTTATCGACCTTATCCCAGTCGAAATCTGCGAGGTTACCCCCAGGTTGAACTTTACTCATGATTATTTGAAACACTCTGGCACTTACATCAACCGTAGAGCAATCCGGTGGACTTTAGTTAAACATGATAGCCGTTACAAAAGAACGGGCGGCAAAGATAACTTTTTTCCCGTTCAAAAAAAAGATTCTGCGGGCAAGATATGAGAAGGGATAGAAGTGTCAATTATAAAATATACGGATATAGGATTCGCTGCCTATCAAATAGTTAAGAAAAAACCAATAGATAATACAGGCTTATAAGCCGCTTGTGGTTATAAAGCAGACACCAATCAGGCAGAAAGGTAGATTCGCTGAAAAAAGACCATCAGAGGTTCGGCAGAAGTAACTTCAATGGAATGATGCACACCGGTAGAAATAGTGGCGAAATCTCCTACGCCCATAGAATAGACTTTTTCATCCAGGGTCACCTGGCAGGTACCACGCAACACCAGAAATTTTTCGATCAAATCAGTGTGTATTTCAGGCTGTACCAATTTTTTCACCCATAATACCCAGGATAAAACGTTGGTCTCTCTGGCCACTTCATGCCGATAAATATTTTCAAAGGGTTTGGGAGGATAAAGCAAACACAACTCCCCTGCCTGGACATCATCTAAGCTGGGCAAAAGCGCTTTTAACCTTTCAATAATGGAATTTCCCCGAATAATAAAGTCACTTCTTCCGTCTGTTTCCTGGCGTTTGATTTCAGTAAAAATTCGCTCTTTGAGGTCAGGAGCAGGCGCTTGCTGGTAATGGAATGCCCATTGCTCTAATGCCAAGTTGACGGCCTCTACCTCCGCCCGAATTTCGGGATAGCGTTTGCAAAGCGATTCAACTTCTTCTCTTTCGGTTAGGGAAACGATTCCTAAACAATATTCTTCAATAATACCTGACGATATATATTTTTCTATGTCAAACACGGCAGCAGCGTTTTAACTCTCTTCATTTCAATGCCAGAATTAATATGTTTTTCGGTTATTTGATATTTCATTGATAACCAATTTTCAGGACAGCTACTCCCGTTAAGCATTCCTACCTAATTTACGCAAAAGTGTCAACGTTAGCTTTTTCCCTAGCACTCATATATTTCCAATGGCAAATCGTCTGGGTCGGCAAAGAAGGTAAATTTCTTTCCAGTCAGTTCATCCGTACGAATGGGTTCGGTTACGATGCCACGCTGATTTAATTCGGCTATGGCTAAATCAATATTATCTACTTCAAAGGCGAGGTGACGCAAGCCACGTGCTTCAGGCCGGCTCGGTCGTGCGGGTGTGTGAGGAAAAGAAAAAAGTTCGATCTGATATTGGCCGCCCACGGCTAAGTCTAGCTTGTACGAATCGCGGGCAGCACGATAGGTTTCCTTCACTATTTCCAGCTCCAGTATATCCACATAGAAAGCTTTGGATTTGGGGTAATCGGAGCAGATAATGGCGATATGATGAATCTTTTTAAGGAAGGTCACAGGTTGATAGGCTAATGGATTGATAAGCAGACGTGGGAATTTAATTACTCACAATGACTTCTTCCAGCTTGGTGACAAGCAAACCGCTTTTCTCGCAAATACAAGCCAGGTATTTCTCGTCGGGTGACAAGCTCAGGCTGTAGCAACCCTCTCCATTAGATGACCACAGTTGGTGACTTGTCCCATCTGTTTGCGTCGCTACCAGCATTACTCCATCGCCGTCGGGCTTGAGTGCATAACGAGTGCCTGCCTTGGTATGAATAAAGATAGGTTGTGAACCAGAAGCGGCTTTAAACAATTGCATGTCCCTATTCGACACCTCACTGAGCACGGTATCTAATTTCATAACTCCAGCCCGCTTTCCTTGCCAGCTGCCTGGCACTAACGTTATCTTCTGCAAAGAAATTTTCAGCCATTTTCCGCCAAGCTTGCAAGCCACATAGTCTGACCGGGGCGACCAAAGGGCGCGTTCTTCTACTGCTTCTGAATGCATAAGCAAAACCGTGTTAGTCTTCAGTCGTGCCAGCTCTGCCTCTAAAGATTGGGCATAGCTACTAAAAGAGTAAAACAGCAGAAAAAACGAAGTATAACTAAGGCTACGATGCATTATATATAAATGAGTGCTGATGTTAAGTTATTCGCCAAAGATTAAAATTGTTAATTGTTAATTGTTAATTGTTAATTGTTAATTGTTAATTGTTAATTGTATTGTTTCCGCTTTTCAGTGTAAATTTCTCCCCTTGCCAGATAAAAGTACCGGCTAATCCTGAGGGAAGGGTAATTTCAGCCGAAACGCCTTTAGCTCCCTTTCGTGTAAGCTTCACCAGAATATCACCCAGTGGGTGCGGCATACGTCCGGTTGCTTGCTTCAGTACACCCAAGTGTGGCTCAATCTTCACCGATTTGAACCCAGCTTCTGCTGGCTCTATCCCGCAAACCGTTGCCACTAACTCGATCATGGGACTGGCGCTCCAGGCGTGGCAGTCAGATCGGGGATCTTTATCCGTTTCTGCGAAGGTACTTAATCCTTCTGAAATCATTGTTTTCCAAATGCCCAGATTATCCAAGTACTGATTGCCCAAGCCTGCTTTTTTAAGGGCATTCATCAGGTAAAACTTATAATAGATCGTGCACTGAATAAGGGTTTTATCTAAGAGTAGCTTTTGCATCAGACTCGCTTGCTGGTCAACTGGAATCGCATCAGTGAGGATGGCCATTGCGTTGGCGTGCTGGCTAAACTCCTTTTTCTCTGGTGTGTCAGCGAAGAGCTGCTTCTGAGCATCGAAACAACGATTAAAAACGGCTTTCCGAATGCTTACGGCTACGTCGCGATAATATTGCGCTTCACGGGTTTTCCCAAAGTAACTAAACACTTCAGCCGCACGATCGAGGGCGTATACATATTGCAGGGAAATAATGGTTGTTCCTTTCTCGTCTTGCGCTCCGGTCGGCACACCCCGGTCGAATTGTGGTGCCCAATCAACAAAATTCCACCAGCCAAGCTTGCTCAATAATTGATGCTGATCAAGGTGCTGCTCAAACCAAGCCAGTACACCTTGGATACCGGGAAGGAACTGCTTCACAAAGGCTGGGTCATTGCGATACATGTGGTAATCGTACACCATAGCCACCCAATAGAGCGAGAAGGGCGGAATCATCTGCGCATCATCGGTTGGATAGCGACTTTGGGTAATGCCTTCGGACAGGCGGGAATGGTCGTACAAGGTGAGGGCATTGCGCACGAGCCGATCGTCGCCCGCTACGTGCAGTGAAATTAAGGCCTGAATGCGCGTATCGCCTACGTATTGCAATTGCTCATAATAAGGACAATCGAAATAGGTTTCGTGGGCACAGAGGCGCGCGGTTCGCCAGCTTATGTCCCAAATATTTTTCAGCATCGGATCATTGCTCGTAAAAGTCGCTTTCTGTTCAAAAGGATAGGCAATGAACATGCCATAATACTCATGAATAGTTAGTGGCTCAGTAGTCGTTTCTACTTCTAGTTGCACATAGCGGAAAGTGCGGAACCACAATGGACGGAACAAACGAGGTTCCTCCTTGGGATGCTGGTCACCATCGGGCAGGAAGGTATCGTGGTAACCGACCAATCGCTTGCCCTCTGTTTCGTTGCGGTTGCCTTTTTTACGGTTCTGATCCAATAGTGCCTCGGCGTAATAAAGCCGCACTTGGCTGCCCTTGCCTCCACTCACCAACAACTCAGGATAAGCAGTCGTCAAATAGGTTTGATCGAGCAAAATAGTGGCTTTGGTATGGGCAGGAATCACCAGCAGTCGCACGCCCTTCAGAAAACCATCGTCGACCTTGATGCCTGTAGCGCGCACTATTTTCGGGATACGCTCTTGCTTTTCTTCCATCAGTGGAATATTTCTTGGTACCAGGTTGGCATCGCCTTCGCCGTATCCGAAGGGGAAGTAGGCTGGCTTTCCTGGCCGAATGGCTTTAGGCATTTGCCAGTTTTTATCATCAAAACCAGCCTTTTCCCAGCCCCAAGGATATTTGGCAGCCATCACACTGTCACAGGCTCCTGCGGCATAATATTGATTATCAACCATGGCAGCCGTGACAGGCAGCGGGTGATAGGCCAGGTTTTGGGTTACCAGCCAATGCGTTGCATCCGTATTAACAGCCGATTCCTTCTCGGTATTTCCTTGTACCAGAAATCCGGTTTCCCAGGTTTGTTGAGCCATAGGCTGGTTATTACCCATATTCCAAACCATAGCCGCCAGCGTATTTTTTCCAGCTTGCAGGTGAGGAGACAGGTCATAGGTTTCAAACCGCCAGTGCATCTTATCGCCCCGAGCCGGCCCAGCGCCTACGGGCTTACCGTTGACAAACAGCCGATAACGGTTGTCGGCTGTTACATGCACCAGGAAGGATTCGGGCTTGGTTGGCAGATCGAACGAACGACGGAAGTGGAAAACGCCATACTCCTTTCTGGAAGCCGTCGGATGTGCAATCCAACTGGCTGACCATTGCTTGTTGAGCAAATCAGGGTTTATTGGAAAGTTTTGCGCCTGTCCCAAGCAGGAAATAAAACTTAAGACAAACAGGCATACGGTTTTTTTCATTGGATAAATTGCTGATGAAATGACAAGAGCTAATTTAAGGGATTTAGCCCAAAAATGCAGCTTGTTGCGTTTATTCAAAGTTGGCCGGCTATGATGGGGGCGGTTGGTAGTTGGGAAATGAAAGTCGGAAGTTGGAATGAAAGTCATTTATTACTACAGATAATCAGCATAAAAAACACCCAAGCCACTGCGTTTGAAGGCAATGACTTGGGTGTTTGTACGCTGATTTCTGATTAATTAAGCCTAAATATTCGGCTAGTATTGCATATTCACGCCAACCAAGAACATACTTCCCATTTGATCGGTGCGGTAATATTCTCTGGCGGTATTGTTCAACAAGTTTTTAGCGCTTAAAAAGATAGACACCGCTTGAGAAGGAGCATACGCTACCTTCGCATTCAGCAATAATTTGGCCTGGATCGTCTCTACTCCTCTTATGCCGTCATTATAGGTTGGATTATCCCGGTGAAGGTAGCTCTGACTGGAAAAATAGTAGGGATTCAGGTTGAAATTAACTTTGGAAGTAATCTGATAATTAATAAATGCTCCACCATATACGCTGGGAGTAAATTTGTGGTTTTCTTCCTGCCCTATGCCAGAGTTCAAATTATTTTTAGCAGGATTTCCTCCGTTTGATGCGATAGGAGACGCCTCAGCGGTGTTAGAATACTTGGAATAATCTTGCAAAGTTGTTTTCTGAAAGGTCAAAAAGGGTTTCACCTGTAGTCTTTTCAAGACATAATTAACCGACAGGGTAGTGCCTAGTTGTTGAACAGCCAAGGGGATATTTTCAATTTTAACATCGGTATGTACCACTACTGGATTTCCAAACTGCGTATTCGATTTGCCCACAATTACATCGGTATAGTTTTTTGTGGTAATTGAATATACTTCCACATCAAGAGAGATATTTTCGGCTAGTTTGCCCCGGTAGCCAAGCTCAATCATATCCGAATGCAGTATTTCTAAATTTGTGTTACCCATCAAATTCACTTGGATATAACTGCCCGGCGGAAGCCCTGGAGCCGCCAATGGGATTTTATTCAATCCATTCAGATAAGTATCGTACATAAAGGCAGAACGGTAAGCACGCGAAAAAACGGCCCGTACCAGATGATCGGCAGCAGGTTTGAAACTTGCTGCCATTTGATACGATAAAAAGCCTTTGTCTGGATGGGTAAATTTATCAATCCGTGCACCACCGACCAGGCGCAACTTCTCTGCAAAGGCGGTATATTCTGCCCGCAAAGAACCAGCATACGTGTCCAATTGGGTTTTTCCGCTCAACAAACCTTGTTTTTTAGAGGCATCCCAATATTGGGTATCATCATAAATAGCCTTACGATAATTTAGACCGGGCTTCAATGAGAAGTTCTTCACCTTCATTTCATATTCAAGCGAGGCATCAACGGTATTGAAATCAAATGTGCTACCAGTAAACCCAAGACCAGGATCTTGCTTTCCTTTCAAATAGGAGAATTGCCCGGTTAAGCCATATACAGTGCTTTTTACATCCACGTATTGTGTGTTGGAAGTAGAGGTAGTCAAACTACTCACAACAAGGGCACCGTAAGCGCTTTGCACTTCTGAATTTTGCACCCCAGTAGCGAGGCTTAGTTTCACTTTGTCACTAGGATCGAAATGGACAAAAGCATTGATGCCGTACTTATCCATTGACCGATTGGGATGAGGAAAACTTTGCGTTGATCTATACATCTCACTGGCTGAATACAAGGAGTCAGGGGTATTGTAAAAACGATCGTTCGCTACTTTATAATAAGAGGTTTCTCTACCGCGTCCTTGGTAATTCCCAGAAATAATGGCACTCAACTTGGGGTTAAATTTATAGCCCACAGAAGTATTGGCAACCACGGTATTCAAGCTACCATATTGAGCATTGCCAACTACATTCCATCCATTCTTATCCAGTTTGCGGGTAATGATATGAATCACGCCAGAGACGGCATTGGGGCCATATAAGGTCGAAGAAGGGCCGCGAATGATTTCAATCTTATCGATATCGTTCAGGTCAATGGGTAAAGATTCCCAGAAAGTACCCCCTTGTAAGTAATTATAAACCGGGCGGTTATCAATCATTACCAACGTAGTAGTATTGGCTGCATACACCGGATAGCTATTGGGGGGCACATTATCTAATCCGCGAATGTGAATATCATAATTGCCATTGGTTTCTTCGCGTACAATCAGGCCGGGCATCAGCCGCAACGCTTCCATAATAGAAGTAGCGCCCGCTTTTTTAATTTCTTCGCGCGTAAGCACCGAGGCAGACAAAGGCGCTTCAAATAATTTTTCTGACTTTTTGGAAGCTGACACTACCTGCACATTCATAAGCTCCTCTAACGACATCTCTAAAAGATCCTTTTCAGAAATATCCTTTTGAGGCGTTTCTGTTTGTGCTAAAGCATAACCACTATTGGCTAGTAGTGCCGCTACTAAGAGCTGGTAAATCTTTGTCTTCATAAAAATAGGTAGAATAATTAGGAAGCAAATTACCGATGTAGCACGCAATTAAATTCAACAAATGCCCTTGTAATCAAATACGTGTACCAAAAGGCAAGCACTTTATTACTTATTAAGCATGTTTCGGAAGCCAATGCAGTCTACTGAGTTAGTAAAAAAGCATTCAATCCTGTATGGAGTATCAGGAAACAGGCATATGTTAGCTATACATAGAATATTACGGATTCATTTTCCATCGCTTGGTTTACTAAGTAAGCGTTCAATAAGTAAACGATCTGTACTTCACCAAACAGATATTCAGATGACATTTCACGCCTGAGTTCAGCCTCTCCTTGCAAAAAAAAGCCTCTGCACCTAAACAAAGGCACAGAGGCAAAATATCTCACCACAAAGAAAAACCAACTACTTTACTCCACCTTCAGCGTGCCTTGCATGACAAAGGCATGGCCGGGGAAAGTACATACATAGGTATAATTACCTGGCTTGGTGGGTGCCACAAAGTAGATGGTATCTGACGTGCCGGGCTGCATCAATTTGGTATGGTGAAGTACTTTGGCTGTGTTGGGAATGTAATTCAGCTTTTCGCCGCCCAACCCCAGCTTCATGGCGGCATTGCCTACTTCTACGGCCTGGCCGGGTTGTACCAGCACCAGGTTGTGTAGCATATCATCGCTATTATTAAACGTCAATTTTATTTTGCTACCGGCTTTCACTGTGAGTTCAGTTTTGTCAAACTTCAAACCAGGCTTGGTGCCAATAACCAGCGCTGCATCAGGGCCATTAGTCCAGTCAGCGGGCTGTTCGGTTACTCGCTTGGCAGTAGCAGCAGTTGCAGCAGCCTTAGTGGCTTTGGCTGTTGTAGCTACGCTAGTTTTAGCAGGCGTATGTCCAGCGTGAGAACTAGCTGCAGGCATTGCTTTGATAACCATTTTCTCGCCTGATGGAATCTCGTTTAGCGTATAGTAAGCTGTGTTGTGTAGCAACGCCAAAGCTGATTGCGAACGAATACCTTCCGCCTTCAGCTCGTGGATGTATTTTTGCCGAAGACCATCAACGGCCAAACGCACTTTCATGCCATCAGCCGATACCTCAATGCCTTTGATAGCACATTCTTGCTGATTGATGATGGGGCTGCCGTAAACAGGGTGATACTTATAGATAAAGCCATTTAAGGCATAAGAAGCAGGATCAGATGCTGTCTTCTTGTCAACTGGCTGCGTAAACTCCACTTCAAACCCATCGACTGTGGCACGAACAGCTTTCATTTCGAACGGAATTTTACCCGTCCAGATCAGGCGTTGGATACCGCCTGGTTTTTGGCCAGTAGAGCCCCACCCGCGGTTCGTTTGCCCAGCGAACATAGAACCATCTTTTCCCCAGGATATCCGCAATACGCCTGATTCGAAACCCTCGCGGAAGGCGAAGGCAGCACCTTGGTATACGCCATTTACTTTTTCCAGGAAAACCCGGTCTATTTTGCTCTGGCCTTGATCGCCGACAAAAAGTTGCCCTGCAAATGGCCCAAAGGCACCATTGGTTTCGTCTACCACAATTTCAGAAGTAGAGATTCCCAGAATAGTATGCGGCAACCACACTGCCGGCAGTTTGACGCCAGGCACTTTTTTAGCTATTTCAAATAGAGGCGTGCCTTTATCGTTGGGATCATTCTCTGGTTTGACGAGTGCTTGACCCGGCTTAGGAAAACGGGGATCAGCCAGGGCATAAATCGCTTCGGTAGTAACTTTCACGGGCGATTCGGGACGTGTAGCCCAGCGCAAACCAGCCGGGTGACCCGTAAAATCACCTTTTTCTACCTGAAAAATAGCGCCTGAACCCATCCAATCGCCTTGGTTATCGGCATAGAAAAATTCTCCGTTTACCATACCAATGCCACAGGGCGAACGCATACCGGTAGCATAAGGAGTCATTTTACCTTCGGGGGAGATTTGCATCGTCCAACCGCGCCACGGCACCCGGCTTTCGCCCCGCCACCATTCTTTATCACCAAAAGCTACATTGGCGGTTACGTACATAGTACCATCGGCAGCGATTTTAGGGCCGAAAGAATATTCGTGGTAGTGACCGGAAATAGGCCAGGCGTATACGGTTTCGTAGCTGTCTGCTTTGCCATCGCCATTTTTATCGCGAAGGCGGGTAAGTTCGCCACGCTGCGCCATATACAGGTCGCCATCTTTATAGGCCATGCCCAAAATTTCGTGCAGTCCGCCAGCAAAATGACGGTAATAGGGTGCCTTCCCGTTAATCATATAAGGATTTTCTATAATCCATACATCGCCCCGGCGGGTAGAGGCAGCCAGGTTTCCATTGGGCAAAGTAGCCAACCCTCCCACTTCCATAACCAGTCCTTCTGGAATGGGGAGGGTAGCTAAATTATAATAGGTATCTTCGGTAGGCGCAGTCTGGGCGAAGGCGGCAGAACGGGCACACCAACCAGCCGCAGCAAAGCCGGCCAGCAGTACATACAACCGTTTTTTAAAATATGCATTCATTGAATTAAGTGCTTTTGATGGTTAAATAAGTTAAGATGTTAGCGGTTAAGGAGGTGTCAGTAATTAGTTGTTAGGTATAAGCCTTTTTATTAGTCTATTACAAAGCAAATAATGCAAACTGATTCTGATTCAGTACTTAGGTAATTAGCGGTTAGCAGTTAGCTTTTTATCAACTAATACCTAACAGCTAATGGCTAATGGCTGATACCTGATACCTAAAAGCTAATGGCTACTTACCAGATAATAGAATATTTCAGCGTGGTTCCCTTATCAGCGCCACTTACGGGCACGAGTAATTCCTGACGGTTGTTTACGGTACGCACCACTGGTTTTGCAGCGCCTGCCTCTACCTTCACATAATACTCCTTGTCATTTACCACATAACTACCGTCAGCTAGTAGCGTAATGGTAGTACCATCGACAACGCGGACATATAGATTGGGGACATTTGCACCAGAAACTTTCAGTGTACGGGTCAATATTTTGCCGTTTTCTTCAGGTGTAGTCAGGTCTTCTACTGCCGTTCCGTAGATGGAGTATTTAAATATGGGTCGGCCACTCTCATCAATGTCATACCCATTGAAACGGTAAGCAGCCTCGTTGCTCAGGGTGTCAATCCAGGCGGTATTCGGGTTATTGAGTACTTGCCATAGGGGCGCATCGTTGAATCGCAATACACTTCCCATCGGGCGTGAGGTGCCATCGCCACGTTCGTGCCACATAGGTGTCATGTTCAAAAAAGAACCTTTCCAGGCCTGTATCAAAGCACCATTTTCCAGATCCATCGTATAGTGCGCCCCTGCGGCATTACCAACTGAAATAGCGTGGGTAAGGCGTTTCCCCTTGGCTCCCAGTACATTTGGCTGATAGTCTACAAAGCTTCTTAGCAGGGTGGGTGCGCTGCCATTGGCTTCTAGCAGAATAGGATCGACTGGGTTACCCATGGGTATAGAACTCAGCAAATGAAGGGGATGCCGACTAATGCCAGGCCCTTCTACATACAATCCCAGGGCTGGTTTATCCCAAGATACGATCTTGGCATAAACAACTTCGATGGGCTGGTCGCCTGCGGCTAAGGTAATTGTTCCGCCGTTTTCCACTCCTTTTCCAAAGTCGTAGAGTGTCTTGTTGGCTACGACTAACCGGCCTTCGCCTACACAGAACAAAGAAAACTTGTATTCGCCCGGTTCTTTAATTTTCAGTTTTCCGGTAAAGCGCAGAATAAAATCATTCGTTGTTTTGCTCAATTCCCAAGTCAGATCAGAGGTAGGTCCTTCGGAGGTAGCTTTTAGTTTGGTAAAATCAGGGTTACGATCAAATTTCCCATAATAGCTGTACTTCAGATCGGCCAGGGTTATGGGTGCTTTGTCATAATTCTTGTACTGAATATTGCGGAAGGCTATCGGCCCATGGTCACCCTGAATAAGCAATGCTCCTACCGGAACCTCGTTGGGAAAGGCTGCACCGCGGGTTGGCCCAGTGATTTCAACGTTTTCCTGAATTGTCACGCCATTCAGTATAATTTCCAGCACTTTGGCATTTTGAATTTTCTGCCCCTGCGCATTAAATCGGGGAGCTTGAAACACAATGCGGTAGTGTTGCCACAACCCAGGGGCACGCGATACATTTACGCGGGGTGCGTGTCCTTCATAGCCTTTCTGGCCTTCGGGCTTGCTATCGTCCCAGCGCTCGTAGATGGCTCCGCAACTCTGTACGTCCGGATTTTTCACTCCCCAGCTATCGTGCAACTGTATTTCGTAACGCCCTTGCAGGTAAATACCCGAATTGGAACCATTGGCCATCATAAAGTCCAGTTCCAGCTCCAGGTCGCCATATTCGGCCACGGTTACCAGGTTATCTTTCTTTTTTTCGCTAGGAATATTTACCAGCACGCCTTTGCCAGCAGAAGCCTTCATCGCCTCCTTTTGATTACGGTCGGCTACTACCCCACCCGCAATACGCCAGTTATCAGCAGCGGGGCGGAACGCACTTAAGTCATTCAGTGGCAGGCTAGTCAGGCCGATACCGTTGGATTGGGCAAAAATAAGGGTTGGCTCGGTTACGCCCAGGCAAAGCAGGAGCGTCAGTACCTTCCAGCATTTCATCGAAAAGCAGTCTTTTATCATATAGATTTAGAAATCGTTTGTTTTAATTACACAACCATTAATTAATATGGTAAAATTAGATCCTTTTTGTAAAAGCGTCCTATTCTATAAGCAAGAGAATTCATTTCACAGCGCATAAGTTGATCTGTTGATAGGCACCAGTACCAACGGCTGAAGGTCTATAAGCAATAAACATTTTCACCTGAACCTGAGTTTAAAGAAAGGAAGACGGTTCAACTATATCGCCTCTATACATGCATTCTCTATACTTGCATGACGCATAAGATTTGTTTCTTTTATTCGTTGCATCAGCATACATTTTAACGCTAAAACTCATAGCATTTGCAAAAGATATTCTATACTCGTTCACTCTTTTTCATTCCGACATTCCTGCTGCTTGTTACCTCTTTATACGCCCAGCGGAATGCCCGCCCCGACGTATCGGCTCAACGATATACCATTAGCGGACACGTAAAAGATGCCAGTACGGGCGAAGATCTGCTGGGTGCCAGTATTGTGGTAAAATCTACCGGGCAAGGCACTGTAACCAATGCTTATGGCTTTTACTCGCTTACCTTATCCTATGCTGACAGCGTTACGCTCGTTTTCTCCTACCTGGGTTACAACAGTGCCGAGAAACCATGGCAGCTCCAGAAAAACCTAACCCTAGATGTTTCGCTGGAACTACAGAGCAAGAATTTACAGGAGGTGGTGATACAGGCAAGTACCTTGCAAGAAAAGGCCAATACCACACAAATGAGCGTAGAACAACTCACTACGAAGGAAGCCAAACTTATTCCAGCCGTGTTTGGAGAAGTAGACATTTTGAAAGTGCTGCAACTCAAACCGGGGATTAAATCGGGGGGCGAAGGCACTACGGGATTGTATGTGCGCGGGGGCGGCCCTGACCAGAATTTGGTCGTACTAGATGAGGCGGTGGTGTACAACCCCAACCACCTGTTCGGTTTTTTTAGTGTGTTCAATTCCGATGCGGTCAAAGGGGTGGAATTGTATAAGGGCGACTTTCCAGCGCAATTTGGTGGACGGCTTTCGTCGGTAGTGGATGTAAAACTGCGCGATGGCAATGCCAAAAAATTCTCGGGCCAAGGCGGCATAGGGCTTATTTCCTCTCGCCTGACCCTGGAAGGTCCTTTAGTGAAAGACAAATCGTCGTTTATGATTGCCGGGCGACGCACGTACTTCGATGTATTTACCCGGCTGTATAACAAGTCCAACGAAAAGAAAAAAGATTTTGAGCCCATTCCCGACTATTACTTCTACGACCTCAATGCTAAAATCAACTACATTCTTAGCCCAAGAGACCGACTGTACGTCAGCGCTTACTATGGACGCGATGTATTTGGTTTTAAAAGAGACAAATTTGCTGTAGATTTTTCGTGGGGAAACTCGACTGCCACCGTCCGGTGGAATCACGTATTCCGTCCCCGGCTTTTTGCCAACACTTCCCTTATATTCTCTGATTATCAGTACAATATCCGCAACCGAGTAGACATATTCAGTTTCAACCTCAGTTCTCGGATTACGGATTACGGAGCCAAAATCGATTTTGATTACTTACCCAACAACCACCACAGCGTCAAGTTCGGAGCACAATACATTTACCACACGTTCGACATTGGCCGCCTCCAGATTAGCAGCGATGACAACCGGGTAAACATCAGCCAGGGACAAGGCTTGAATGGCACCGAGCTAGGCGCTTATATTGCCGACGACATCAATGTCAACAGCCGCCTCCGACTGAATGCCGGGCTTCGGCTTACGGGTTTTTCTAACCAGGGCAAATGGTTTGGCGGATTGGAGCCAAGGCTGTCAGCCCGTTATAAACTGACCGAAAACACGTCTATCAAGGCCAGTGTGGCGCGGATGTTTCAATACGTACACTTGGTATCTAACTCGGGCGCGTCCCTGCCAACCGACATCTGGTATCCTTCTAACCGAGCCGTCAATCCGCAACGCTCCGACCAGGTAGCGGGTGGCGTGAGCTTTCTCCTTTTCGGAGGCAAATATTTATTGACCAATGAATTGTATTACAAATGGTTTAAGCGGCAGATCGACTTCCGCAATGGAGCTAACTTATTTGTGAATGAAAACCTGGATGCAGAATTTGTATTTGGCCGGGGCTGGAGCTATGGCAATGAAGTTTACCTGGAAAAAAAACAAGGGCGCACCACCGGCTGGATTGGCTACACCCTTTCGTGGACGTACCGCCAGTTTGCCGACATCAGTAATGGGAATGCGTTCTTTCCCCGTTACGACCGCCGACATGATATTTCGGTGGTGGTGATGCACGAGCTTTCGCCGCGGCTGTCGGTATCAGCCACCTGGGTGTATAATACGGGCAATGCCTTTTCGCTAGCCGAAGGCCGCTTTACGCTGCAAGATGTCCCTGGCATGGAGTTTAAAGTGGTACCCCTGTATCCTTCGCAGCGCAATACGGAAAGGCTGGCCTCTTACAGTCGGCTGGATGTAGGCTTGGTATGGAAATTCAAACCCAAATGGGGCGAGTCAGATCTGACGTTCAGCGTGTACAATGCGTATAACCGCCGCAACGCCTATTTTGTCTACTTCAAGGAGATTAAGGATGAAAAGAATGACCTCATCACGGGCTTCCAACTTAGGCAAGTGTCCTTGTTTCCTGTTATCCCGACGTTGACCTATAACTTTAAATTCTGACCTGATGTTGAGCCAACCTATTATTCTCCGTTTTTTGCTCTCTTGCCTCCTATTGGCCGGTCTTACTGCGTGCAATAGCCTGCAAAAGGAAATTGTAATTCCACAAGCGCCCTACGAGCAACAATTGGTCGTAGAATGCTACCTGGAACAAGGCAAACCGTATCGCCTGCTACTCACCGAAAGTGTAAATTACCTGGCACCGCCCCAAGTACCAATTGTAAACAATGCCACAGTAAAAATCAGTTATGATGGACAGACGGATGAACTGGAAAGCAAAGCATTGATCGATTCTACTAACCGCAAAGGCTATAATTACATTTTGGAAAAAGAAGTAACCGGTACTGAGAATACTGAATATACCCTGGAACTTACTGACCCTAAAGGCCGAAAGGTAACGGGCAATACGCGGTTTCTACCCCAAGTGCCCATTAAGAAGATCGATTGGGGATTTAATGACAAAGCTAAAGCCTACCTGACTGTCACCCTGGACGACCCACCCACCGAACAGGATTACTATCGCCTGCTAGTGACCATCGACAGTCTGACGGGTGAGGTAAAAACCCAATTTGTGTTCGACGACTTAATCAATACCAACCATGAGATTACACTGGGAACGCGTTACAACTTTGAGGACGGAGACACGATTTTCGTATCACTTTTTCACATCGACAAGCCTTACTACGACTTTCTACAAAGCGCAAATACTGCGGCCAATGCCAATGGCAATCCTTTTGGGCAACCCTCGCAAGTAAAATCGACGGTAAAAGGCGGCATCGGTATATTCACCGCGCTGGTATACGACCGCAAAAGGATTATTATCAAGAAGAAGCCGTGAGCTTTGGGCTTTGAGCCATGAGCTTTGAGCTGATTTTCATATGGTTACAGGAGAAGAGAGCGTTTAGCTAATAGCTCAAAGCTGACAGCTCAAGGCTTACGGCTAAATTAAGCCATATACATAACCGATACCAGGGGAATAGTGAAGATAATGGAGGTGCCTTGGCCTACCTGACTTTTCACAGTAATTTGGCCACCATTTTTCTCTACGAATTCTTTGCAAAGCAGCAGCCCAAAGCCAGTGCCTTTTTCCTGGATAGTTCCGTGCGTAGAATGATGCACGTCCACCCGGAACAGTTGTTTTAAGTCATTTTCTGAAATACCCACGCCCGTATCTTCTACCCTAACTTCCACAAAATCCTGGCTTTCGTACGCTTTTATGCGAATTTCCCCATCAGAATGAGTAAACTTAATGGCGTTTGAAATCAAATTGCGTAAGACAGAATCGAGCATATTGCGGTCACTTCTCACAATAAAATCACTTTCCAGGTACGATATCAGCCGAATGTGTTTCGTGCGAGCCGTTTCGGCCATCAGTTCTACGGTATCATTCACGGCATCCGTCAGCGATAGCTTAACCGTGTTTACCTGAAGTTCGCCCGTTTGAGCAATGGCCCACTGCAACAGATTGTTCATGAGGTTGAGCAAGCTGCGTACAGAAGTATTCATGCTAGCCCCAATGGCTTTGATCTGCTCAGGCGAGAACTGCTCAGTATCGGCTTTTAGCACTTGTAAAAAGCCCGCCAGCGTGTTCAAAGGCCCTTTCAGGTCGTGAGAGATGATAAAGAAAAACTTATCTTTCACCATATTGAGCTTGCGCAGGTTCGCTTCCGACTCGCCCAGTTGCACGTTCATTGCTTGCAATTCCTGGTTCTGGTTTTCCAGCTCATTATTTTTTTGCTTAATCTCGCTCAGGTGATACTGTATTTCCTGCATCATTAGGTTAAAGTTGCCAGTCAGCGTACTTATTTCGTCGTTAGAGGTTGTCTGGATTGGCTCAGTATCAAGCTGGAAATTTTTCGATAGCCGCTCATTGGTTTGCTGCGTAAGCGACCGCACGGGTCTGCTTATATGGCGTGAATTGAAATAACTGAGCGCAATACTCATCACCACTGAAATAGAAATCACGGAGATAGAAATGCCTTGAAACCAATGACGCAATTCGATCGACCGTTGGTTAGCCTTCACAATGGTTTCGTGTACCTGGCTTTCCATACGACCCGTATAGCGCTGTAGCTGCGCCTGTAAGCCACTTTCATTGTTGCCAATCATCCCCTCTACTCGTACCAGTTCCTTGAAACTGTGGTGATAATTGGTAAACAGGCTATCAAATTGCTGGCTGAAAGCATTCTGGTTAGACAGCGCAAGCTCTTCCCGCATCTGGTAGTAATAGTCCTTGAACTTATCTGCATCACTCCGCTCCTTCTGAATTAGATAATCTTTTTCCAGCCTTCGGAGCATATTCATCTGTACCTTATTAAAAGGATAGGCCGATCGTTCGATGGCTTGCGCATACTGTTGCAGTTGCCCTTCCAGGCCAAAATTGTCAAATCCCCTGATTTTCACTTGTGCTACCAATTTTTGGAAGGTCACTTCATACCCCTTCAATTCGTTTTGTAACCGAGCGGCATTGCCATCAATATCAAACCGTTGTACTTCTTCTGAATGCGTCAACACGTCCAGGTTCTGGCGGATTTCTTCCATCAGTCGGGCGTGTTCAGCCAGGTATTCGCTTTCGCCGGTTTCGTAAAAATGGGCATCGAGCGTACCGTGGCTAAAAAAGTCCTTCTCTACTTTAATCGTTTGCAGGGTTTTAACCAGAATATTATCCAGGTTGGAAGTAACGGAGCTGAGCTTGTCTAATCGTTGGAAAAACCAAAAGTTGATTAAGGCTCCAGATCCGGTCAGAAGGAGGAAAACAAGAAACGAAAACAAAAGTTTCGCCTGAAATGACCGGAAGTGTACCACCATGCAGTTTCGTATTTTTATGGATAATTCCACTTTACAAATGTTCACTCAAAACGCAGGATAAAAAATGCATATCTTTAGCTTTTCATGCATCATACGGGAAACAGCCGAATCCATCGTTTTTATTTTAAGGACATATACCCCACATTAATTTACTTATCCCTTGCTTTTTATCCATTCATTTGCCGAACGAAGCAGTAAATCGGAGCTAATTGATGAATTGACACTCAGTGGCGAAGACCTCCGCCGTAACCTGGAAGAGCTGGCATTTATTAACCGTTGGCTGGGCGGCAATCAGGTAACAATAAGTGGATTAAACAAATTAATCACTCGCCATCGTACACGATCATCTGCGATAAAAGCCCTGCCAATATCAAGTGACCGGCTCCAGATAGCTGATCTGGGCTGTGGCGGAGGTGATATGCTCACACTCATGGCTCATTGGGCAAGTAAACAAAAGGTCGAAGTGGATTTTACCGGTATTGATGCCAATGCTTTTATTTTGGCATATGCCAGGCGAAATACGGCTAGCCATGCCAACATCACTTATCTACAGCAAAATATTTTCTCAGACGAATTCAGGCAGCAGACATTTGACGTGGTTACGGGGACGCTTTTCTGCCACCATTTTGATACTGCCAGCCTTATTGGCCTGCTTCAACAGCTACGCCAGCAGGTAAGACTGGGCATAGTAATCAACGATATACACCGCCACTGGCTGGCTTATTACTCCATCGCCTGGCTTACCCGATGGTTTTCGCGCTCGTACCTGGTAAAACATGATGCCAAGCTTTCGGTTTGGCGTGCCTTCCGCCGCCGCGAACTGGAAGCCATCATTGCCGCTGCCGGATTTACCAACTTCCAAATACGCTGGCGATGGGCTTTTCGCTGGGAAGTCGTTATTTTCGTTTAACAACAATACTTTACCCACTGACTATCAACTGAATCCCCAATACGCATGAACGATTTCCTACGCAAAAACTGGCTGATTATGGCCTTAGCCATGGTCAAATTCCTGATGCATTACTTACTGTATAATTCAAGCTACGACTTGCAAAGGGATGAATATCTTTACCTGGATCAAGCCAACCACATGGCTTGGGGATTTATGGAAGTGCCCCCGGCGCTTTCGTTGCAGGCTTATCTTACCCTCCTGATGGGCAATGGGCTTTTCTGGATTAAGTTCTGGCCGGTAGTATGTGGGGCACTCACGGTGCTGGTAACGGGCAGAATTGTACTCGAACTTGGGGGAGGTTTATTTGCCCAGGCGCTTGCTTGCCTATCGGTCATCGTGTCGGCATATATGCGGCTCAACATGTTATTTCAGCCCAACTCGTTGGAGGTATTGCTTTGGACTACTTCATTTCTGCTGCTCGTGCGGTATATCCACACCCAAAAGCCTGCCTGCCTTTTGTGGCTGGGGGTTCTGTTTGGGCTGGGCTTGCTCAACAAGTATTCTGCTGTTTTTTTTATTGTGGGTACACTGGTGGGCTTACTACTTACGCCCTACCGTACGCTCCTGTGGAATAAAACGCTCTACCTCGCCGCCCTTATCACTTTTGTACTCTTCCTTCCAAACCTACTCTGGCAACTGACTCACAACATTCCATTCCTCTACCACATGGCTTTGTTGTCCAAACACCAGTTGCAACACGTACAAACCAGCGATTTTCTGAAAGATCAACTGCTTATGTGCTTCCCCGTTCTGTTTGTCTGGACAGTGGGACTGGTAGCGATATTTGTGGTCAAATCACTGCGGAAGTATCTATTGGTAGGCATTATATACCTGACCGTGATGGGAATACTGATTATTTTTCACGGTAAAAATTACTATACGCTGGGGCTGTATCCGGTGTTATTGGCTTTCGGAAGCTTGGTTTGGGAAAGAAGCACGAAGCAAGGCTGGCAGTATTGGCTGCGGCCCGCTCTCCTGATTATTCCCCTGGCGCTACTCATCCCACTTTTTCCCCTACTGTATCCGATCTGGTCTCCTGAAAAGACGGAGGTATTTGCCAGAAACTTTAAAGAACTCGGCCTCTTGCGTTGGGAAGACGGCAAGGATCATCCTTTGCCCCAAGACTATGCCGACATGTTGGGCTGGCAAGAATTAGCCGAAAAAGTAGCCGCCACCTACCAAAAACTTCCTGAACCGGAAAGAAAGCAGACCATCATTGTATGCGCGAATTACGGGCAGGCGGGTGCCATCAATTACTACGGGCAAAAGTACCACCTGCCCCAGGCATACAGCACCGAAGCCAGCTACCTGCTATGGATACCCGACGAGCCTCCCTTCAAGAACATTATCATTGTAGATGATGAACCAGATCCGATAGAAGCCCATTTCAAGTATTATAAGGAGGAAAGTCGCATTGAAAACCCGTATGCCCGCGAGAAAGATACCCAAATCGTGCTAGCCCTGGATGCGGACAATGCCATCAAAAAAGCATTTTACCTGGAAATAAAGGAAAAGAAGAGGCCTTTTGGCCTTTGATGGGTAAGAATTAGGCATGAATAGCCCTATACTACGATTGGGGTATTAAGAGATTAAGGCTAATATTTTTGTACTAACTTTAAAATTTAGAACAGGCTAATTTGAATGACTTTATCTATATTGGTAAAAGTTGTTGTAAAATAACTGGTCATGCATGTACCTATTTCTTTAAATAATCTTACTCATTACGCCTTAAAACCTCATTACTGACCACTTACCCGCTATTAAAAGGAAAAAACAGCCAATATTACTAAAGGCTGGGGAGTAAGGTACAATCGAAGTTATTCAGTAATTTCTTGTTTCGTTCATGCAACAATACTTCCATGTAAATGAGAACCAGCTCAATCAACGGCTCCTAAGTCGGTATAAAACATGGGCCTGCTATGCCTGTGGGCTAGATATTTTACTTGGCCTCATGGTGTTGCTGGGTTGGGCATTCGACATCCCTATTTTCCGAAGCATTTATATAAACCAAGCATCGGTCAATCCACTTACAGCCGTTTGTCTCACCCTTTCTGGCCTTTCGCTTTATATACTGGTGCTGGCTAAGCCATCCCAAGCAGTCCGTTATATGGGTCTTGGCTTGGCACTGTTCATCAGTTTGGTGGGCTTTTACCGCCGCCTTACGCACACTATGGGCTGGGACTTTACCTGGGATCAGTGGTTGTTTGCAGACATGCTAGCCAAATTGGGCAACGACCCAACCAACCTTATGTCGCCCCACACGGCGTTCAATTTCTTGCTGCTCTCGTTATCTTTATTTCTACAGCAATGGTGCTCAGCCAGATACGGCTGGTTTTCACAACTACTGGTATTGATATTGTCATCCATCGGCCTGATTTCTTTGGTAAGCTATGTCTACCAAATTGATTCCTATTATACTACGGACAGGTACGTGATGTCTTTTTACACGGCTTTAGGATTTATAGGGCTAGGCTTTAGCTTTCTGTTTGGTACCGCCAGGGTAGGTTTTATGCAAGTGCTGGCGAGCCAGGGCAGCGGCGGAATAATGGCCCGGCGGTTACTGCCTTTGGTGTTGCTGGTTACCTTTCTGCTCGACTTCCTTCGTTTAGGGGCGCAGCATGCCAATTTTTACTATACCGCCTCCGTATTGATTTCCTTTAGCTTGCCCCTGTTTTTTATTCTTATCTGCTGGAATGCCTGGTCGCTCAACCGAAGCGAAGACTTGCTCTCAGGCGTATTGAATAGCTCAATAGACGGGGTAATTGCTTTCCAGGCTGTGCGAGACAAGGCCGGTGTTATTCAGGACTTTACTTATATTTTACTCAATAATGCGTCTGAACAATTGCTAGGTCGCTCACGCGAAGATCTGCTTAACAAGCGGATCTTAATCGAATTTCCGGGCACTAAGACTAGTCTATTTAATGCGTATGTCAAAGTAGTAGAGACGGGAGAGCCCTTACACCATGAGTTCTTTTATGAAAGCGATGAGTTTCAAAATTGGTTTTTGGTAAAAGCGGTTAAGTATGAAGATGGCTTGGTGGCTAACTTTACTGATACCACCCAGCAGAGAAAAACGCAGGAAAAAATCAACAAAAATGAACTCCTGCTGCAACAATCACAGGAAATCGGCAAAGTGGGTAGCTTCGACTGGGATATTGTTCTCAGTACTATGACCGGCTCTCAGCAGTTGTATCGCATTTTGGGGTATACCTATCCCGAAGAAATAGATGCACCTAAATTTTTTGCACGTGTTCACCCAGAAGATCGAAAAAAGGTAAATAACTATATTCTTCTGGGCCTAACTACTTTAGAAGAATATGATATTGAATTCCGAATCATTATTGAAGATCAATTTCCCCGCTTTATCTGGACCAAAGGAAAATTATTCTTTGATTCGCAAGGCAAACCGGAGCGCATGATTGGCACCATGCTCGATATTACCGAGAAAAAGAAAGTTGAAGAGGAAATTCATCAGAAAAACATGGCCTTACAGCGTGCGTATGAGGAATTGGTGACCACCCAGGAAGAACTGCGAGAAACCAATGAGGCGCTGGAGCATCGCGTAGCTGATAGAACCGAGGAGCTGATAGAAAATGAAGTAGTGCTTCGCCAGATGCTGGAACAAACCGTTGACCTATATGCCAAACTCCAGCAAAGCGAAGGCTTTCTGTCTAGTATCCTTGACCAAAGCCCGATAGCCACCTGGATAGCAGATGCTAGCGGCAATCAAATTCGGGTGAATGACGCGTACCTAAGGCTTTTTGGCATAGACAACCGCCAATGGAAACCCAAGCAGTACAACTTGCTAGAAGACCTATCTCTTCAACAGGAGCCTTACTTTCAGGACATTAAAGCCGTATTTGCCGAAGGAAAAATTGCCCGGTTTACCAACAACTATTCCTTTAGCCACGTCAACCACGCCGATATTCCTGCGGGCGTACCCATTACGCTGGTGGGAACGATCTTTCCCATTAAAAATGCCCAAGGCAAGGTAATGCACGCGGTAGTGCAGCAAGAAGATATCACCCAGCGGAAGCTAGCAAGAGAAGCCGTCAGAGCCAGTCAGGAGCGTTACCAGGCCTTTGTTCAGCAAAGTTCAGAAGCCATCTGGCGGATAGAACTGGCTGGTATTCCTTCGATTGATATCACCCTGTCCGTAGAACAACAAATTGACCTCTGTTATCAGTATGCCTACCTAGCCGAATGCAATGACACCATGGCGCGGATGTACGGCTTTTCTTCGGCCGATGAAATGGTGGGCATCAAAATAGCCGAGATGCTGCCTCCTTCAGAGCCCGCCAACCTGCGTTATATCCGATCGTTTATTCAGGCTGGCTACCGCCTTACGGATGCCGAATCAATAGAAATGGATGTGCAAGGCAATAAAAAGTATTTTCTTAATAACCTGACCGGTTTTATTGAAGAAGGTAAACTTATCCGCTTGTGGGGAATTCAGCGGGACATTACCAGCCATAAACAGGCTGAGCAAGAACGAGAAGAATTGCTGAAGCGCGAACAAGCGGCTTTTGCTGAAGCAGATCGGCAACGGGCGCGTTGGCAAGGCTTGTTTATACAGGCTCCAGCCATCATCTGCATTTTCCGTGGACCGGATCATATCATCGACTTTGTTAATCCTGCTTGCCAGGCATTATTTACGAATCGAACATTCTTAGGGAAATTTGTCCGAAATTCCTCTCCTGAGGGCGAAGTAACCGGCATTTTTGTCTACCTCGATCAGGTATATGCCACTGGAGAGGCGTTCGTGGCCAATGAAATGGAAGTCCTGCTTGATCGATCCAATAATGGAGTTCTGAGCCAAAGTTTCTTCAATTTTGTTTTCCAGGCCATCAGAGATACTACGGGCACAATAGAAGGCATCCTGGTATTTGCGACTGAAGTAACGGATCAGGTACGGGCTCGCCGGGTGGTAGAGGAGAATGTGGAGAAATTCCGGCTCCTGCTCGAATCTATTCCGCAAATGGCCTGGACTGCCTTACCCAATGGTTTATTGAATTATTGCAACCAGCGTTGGTATGAGTATACAGGTTACACTCCGCAACAGTCGCTGGGCAAAAGCTGGACTCAGACCCAGCACCCCGAAGAAATGTCTGAGTGGGTAGAAAAATGGAGCACCACTATCGCAAAAGGCGAAACCTTCGTTCATGAAAACCACATGCTAAGGGCGGCTGACCAAACCTTCCGCTGGCACCTGACTCGGGCAGTGCCCATTCGAAATGCGGAAAATAAAATTATTTTATGGGTGGGCACCAGTACTGATATACACGACCAAAAATTAGCCTTGGAAAAGATTGCCTCCGCCCAAGAACAACTGTCCCACGCCAACGAAGAACTGAACCAAACCAATCTGCAACTACGAAAAATTAATGACGACCTGGATAACTTCGTATACACTGCCTCGCACGATTTAAAAGCGCCCATGGCTAACCTAGAAGGCTTAGTTGCGTTATTAAGCAGGCAGCTAAACACGCACGCGAATAGGGAAGAGCAAGCCATTATTGATATGATGCTTATTTCGGTGAACAAATTCAATCAGACCATCCGCGATATGACCGACATTACCAAAGTGCAGAAGAGCTTAAGCGATGCGGCTGAAATGGTGGGATTTGCAGAAGTGCTGGCCGACGTAAAAAGCGATATAACACAGTTGATGTTGAGTGTAAATGCTTGTATAACCACCGATTTTGCGGTAGATAAAATTTATTTTGCCCGTAAAAATCTGCGAAGCATCTTATATAATCTAGTGAGCAATGCCATTAAATATCACTCACCTGACCGGCCGTCAGAAGTGCAAATAACTACCCGGCAAGAGGCACATGGGATTTGTCTTATAGTCCGTGACAATGGCCTTGGTATAGAATCTGAGCAGCAACCAAAGCTTTTCGGCATGTTCAAGCGTTTACATACCCACGTAGAAGGAACAGGTATCGGGCTTTATATTGTAAAAAAGATAGTGGATAACTACGGTGGAAACATAGAAGTAGAAAGCGTTTTAGGAGAAGGAACCACCTTCACCATATATTTACCAACGATATAAATTATTTTGCACCTTACTACCTTATTAATAAGCATATATGAAAAAACTCAATAAAGTACTTATTGTAGATGACGATAGCGCCAGTGTTTTCCTTACTCGACTGGTATTAGAGGAAATGAATATTGCTCAGGATATTCATACGGTAGCCAATGGTAAAGATGCCCTCGCTTTTGTTGAAGGAAATATCATCAACATTCCTCAATACAACGATACGGAGGAAAATTTTGATGAGTCTCCCAATATCATCTTTCTGGATATCAATATGCCCGTAATGGATGGGTTCGAATTTCTTGATTATTTTGAGAAACTCCACGCGTCAAAAGGGACTGACTTCCACGTAGTACTGCTCACTACCTCCATCAACGAACGGGACGTAGACAAGGCCAGGAAATACAACATTGTTAGCTATATGGAAAAACCCATTACCGAAGAAAAAATCAATGTCATTATCCTAAAAATAAGGTAGACAAGTGAATGTGCAGATGTGCAGATAATAAACCTATCGCAATATTTTTCATCTACTCATCCGCACATCCGCTAATTTGCTAATCTACTTCAGCTTATCCTTAAACACCTTTTTGAACTTATCTACCTTAGGTTGGATCACATAGGAGCAATAAGGCTCGCTGCCGTGGAGCTTGAAATAGTTCTGGTGATAATCCTCAGCCGGATAAAACTTCGTCATTGGCTCCAGTGTGGTTACTATGGGCTTATCCCAGGCACCCGACACATCCAGCTCCTTTTTATATTTTTCGGCCAGTGCTTTCTGCTGGTCATTATGGTAAAAAATAGTAGATCGGTATTGCGTGCCTACATCATTTCCCTGTCGGTTGAGTGTGGTGGGGTCGTGGGTTTTCCAAAAGATTTCAAGTAATTGCTCGAAACTGATTTTCTTAGGATCGTAGGTAATCTGGAGTACTTCGGCGTGGCCAGTATTGCCAGTACATACCTGTTTGTAAGTCGGGTTGTCTACATGACCGCCAGTATAGCCCGACACTACTGTATCTACGCCATTGAGATCCTGAAAAATAGCCTCTGTACACCAGAAGCATCCGTTTCCAAAGGTTGCTGTTTCCATGTTTGCGTTTTGTAGGGTTTTGTTTTGTGAAGCCGGTTTCCCATGTTTAGCCTGTTGGCTGTCTTGTCCGCACGAAGTCAGGACGGGAAAAATCAAGGCGAGTATTAAATACTTGAAAGAATCCATAAAGGTTATCAGAATTTATAGTAAACCATTTAGTCCTATGCTTTTGTTCAGGATATTTTACAAAAATAGCACCTAACCCATAACCAAATGTCGTAGTGATGACATACAGGCAAGTATATTACTTACGTAAAACCAGTCTTGCCTGGATTTAATCCAAGGTTCGTTAAAAATGCCGAACTGATACAGCTTCATGATTGGCCAGGTTGATAGCCGTTAAGGCTACGTTCAAATGAAATTCCAGTTGGCTAATTGAGCGCGCTTGGCAATCGGCCAGGTGGTGTGGAATTAGTCGAGTCATGGCATCTGTCATAAAAAATAAATCTTATTTCATGAAACATCTGCGATTTTTAATAATTAGCCTTTATGTTCTATTGGGCGGCTGGGTGGTTGCTCATAGTTTTTCCACTAACCTTACGCAAAATCAACGTATGAATATTTTTCCCCCGAATGGCTATGACCACTATTGGAAGCAAGTAGATTCTCTTCAGCAACAAGGCTTACCAAAATCAGCGCTGGAGATCGTCAATAAGCTGCATGAAAAGGCGAAGTCCGAAAAAAATCCGGGTCAGTTGGTCAAAGCCGTCATTCACCGGCTGAAGTTTACGGCTTATACCGAGGAGGATGCCTTTGTACTCAGCCTGATTGATTTGAAAAAAGAAGCCATCAAAGCTGATTATCCCGCCAGTCCGATTTTGCATTCCATGCTGGCCCAAATGTACTGGGGCTACTACCAGCAGAACCGGTATCGGTTTCTGAACCGAACAGCTACCCAGGATTTTGAAGCCGACGATATCCGCACATGGGATTTACGAAAGGTGGTTGAAAATGTACAAATGCATTATGCCTTGTCATTGGAAAAGCCTGAAAAGCTACGCCAGACCTCCGTGGAAGTGTACGAGGCCATTTTATATCAAGGCGCTAACGGAAGAGCCCATCGTCCGACCTTGTACGATTTCCTGGCGCACCGAGCCATCGACTTTTATACCTCGTCAGAGTCGGCGCTGACCCAGCCCGCCGACCAGTTTCTGATTCGGGAAGAGGCTTATTTTGCTCCGGCAGATCAGTTTGCCACTTACCAAGTAAGCACCACTGATACCTTGAGCTTTACCTTTCAGGCTACCCGCTTGTTTCAGGATTTGCTACAGTTCAGATTGCAGGAAAACAACCTGGCTGCTTTATTGGAAGTGGATCTGGAAAGACTCTCCTATGTTTTACAACAATCCGTCCATCCCAACAAAGCAGTCTTGTATCAGCAGGCGCTTCAAGCCCTGGAAAAGAAGTATGAAAATAGCGAACAATCGGCTGAGGTAAGCTACTGGCTTGCTTATCAATTATACCAGAATAGCCAGAAATACAATCCCTTACAGTCAGATGAGCACCAATGGGAGGCCAAGCAAGCGTATGAGCTTTGCGGAAAAGCCATTAGCCGGTTTCCTAAGTCCCACGGTGCTCAGAATTGCCGGAATTTGCAAGCTATTATTGAGACCAAAGACCTTCAGTTGACCCTAGAAAAAGTCAACCTTCCCAACGAAGCTTTCCGGGGCTTGGTCTCTTTCAAAAATGTAGACAAGCTTTTTGTTCGGGTAATCAAAACCAGTGAAGAAGAGTTTAAAAAGATTCACGGAAAGGATGAGTATTCCTATGGCGATGCCTACAAGGAAAAAATTATCCAGTTCTATGCCGCCAAAAAGCCTTTACACCAATTTGAACTCAACCTGCCCAATGCGGGTGACTACCAGAAACACGCCACCGAGTTCAGGATTCCGGGCGCGGCTGCTGGAGATTATATTGTATTAGCTGGTACCAGCCCGTCCCTTTCCTTTAAGAGCCAGGCTGTGGCGTATGATTTTGTCACGCTCTCTTCGCTCAGTTACCTGCATCGCAAACTTGATTCCGGGGAAGTGGAATTTTATGTGACGCACCGCCAAACGGGAGCGCCGCTACCAGGCGTAAATGCCCAACTTTTCTCCAAAGAGTATGATTATAAAGCTGAGGCCTATGTAGTCAAAAAAGGGCGGGAATTTACCACGGATCAGCAAGGGTACTTTAAAGTCCCTTCTCCGAAAAAATATCAGAATTTCGAAGTGGAATTTACCCATCAGGGTGATCGACTCACCACGTCGGATCGATTTAATGCGGATGCGTATCGGAATTCCTTTTATCAGGATACGCCTTACCCAAAAGATACGGCTACCCACGATGTTTCTTTTTACTTTACTGACCGCGCCATTTACCGACCTGGGCAACCCATCTATTTTAAGGGCATCTTGCTGAGTACCGACGGAAATAAATTCAACCAGCTTCGGAAGAAATATCCGGTGTACGTTACTTTGTATGATGTGAATGGGCAGGACGTCGCCCACCTCAACCTGACAACCAATGAGTTCGGGACTTTTAGTGGCTCGTTTACCGCCCCAACTTCCGGCCTCAATGGCGCGATGCATATTTCCGACGGCTACGGAACAGCCAACTTTTCGGTAGAAGACTACAAGCGGCCAACCTTTGAAGTAGTCATTCCGGCTATCCAGGGCAGTTTTCGGCTGGGCAATGAGGTGAAAGTAAAAGGACAGGCACAGGCGTTTTCGGGAGCGAACATCGACCAGGCTGGGGTGAAGTTTCGGGTGGTTCGGAACGCCAACTTTCCGTATTGGTGGTATTGCTGGAAAGGGTATTATCCTTCTTCGCCAGCCATGGAAATATTGAATGGGGTCACCAAAACCGATGATCAGGGCGGGTTTGAAATCATCTTCAATGCCATTCCCGATTTCAGTGTTCCCAAGGA
>JAZKGK010000012.1:0-10769 GCA_040385915.1 Bacteroidota bacterium | reverse complement strand
GCGGGGCGCTACCTGCTTTTTTACGCAAGGATGCCAAGGCTTTCGTATCGGAAAGGACTAATTGAGTGCCAGTATTTTTGATAATGGCTTCAATCTTGTCCAAGTCCTTATTGGGGCCAGGGAGCTGAACCGGAACCGCCACAACCTTCGCATACAAGCATCCTAAGAAAGCGATAAGAAACTCGAGCGTGGAAGGATAGAGCAGTATTACCGGTTGCCCCGCCAGGGAATATTCCTGAAGCCTGGCAGCCACAGCACGCGCGCTACGATCCAATTCCCCATATGTATACCGTACTGATTCATTTTCGCCGTCCTCCAGAAAAACATACGCTGTTTTATTGGGTTGACCAGAGGCGTGAAAATGAAGTATATCTATGAGAGAAGAGAATTTACTTTTCACTTGGAAGGATAGAAGAATTATAATTAGTAAGGGAAGGAGATAAGGGAGTATACTAATGCCTTTATTAGGCTACACAGCATTCTACTTGACTAGCAGGAACTTCGATAGAAATGGCTTGTCTTAAAGCATCAATTTGAAGCACAAGGCGATCACGGCCATTTTTTCTGACTAACACACCTTCGGTGCCCGAAAGCTGCCCATGCATGATTTTTACTTTCATGCCCTGCTGATAAAACTTTTCAGTTATAATTTCCGTATCACAGTCTAAAATTCTCCTCAGGGATTCAATAACATCTTCCGGAACTGTGGCAAGTTCTCCTCCAAAGGAAACAAAATGCATTAATTCCTTGATTTGAAGAATATCGAATCTTTTACTAGGCGACATATTAACGAAAATGTAACTTGGAAATAAGGGAACTTCCAGTTTTTTCTTTCTATCACTCCATTGCCGTACAACCGTATGAAGTGGAAGAAAAGACGAGATCCCCAACTGTTTTAATTTTAAATCAGCTTTCTTTTCGCTGTTAGGAATGGTATATACAAGATACCAATTTGATTTAGGTTTTGGATACGTTGAAACTTGCATTGTGAATAGTCTATTAGATCTTAGGTCATGTTATAATTGTATTACAAGGAGAGCGTTTGAAGACATAGCTGTTATAGTCGAATGATAAATCATTCAATAGCCACCATTACAGGCGTATAAATGCTATAGTGAAAAAGTGCTAAGAATGGCTAATCTAATCTAGACTTGAATTGAATTGGCGTACCGAATCCTTAGTCACTTAATTATCAACACGTTGATGAAGGGTAATCTATGTAGGTATATGAAATTTAATTACAGCGGGAATACATAACGAACGTTCGATTTTATGGTATAATGATTCTATTGCAGTTAGATTAATAACAAGCCATTGATTTTTCTTTATATGAAGTCGGTTAATATAACTTCGCTACCTAAGGCCTATCCTTTTAACCATCCGACGAAAAAAACCGTGTCACAGCTAAATTTTAGGCTATTCTTGAAAACTAATTAACGGTTCGACCACACAGAAAATACTATCGTTCAGCATTGAAACAGCGAGAAAAACACCGCTGGATAGAGCTTCGCCATTGCAAGTCCCAATTTCTTGAAACTTAGGTATGGAATTTAATAAAAGCCAATATTATTTAAAGGTGAATAGCAAGGTTAAAAATAACCGCTCTTAAAAACAAACGAATGGCAGTAAATACTATATTATATTATTATGAAGCACATTCATTTAATATTATCATACAACAACAGCCATTAACAAAAAAACATCGTTACTATACAGATAATCAGATCAGTAGCTCCCAAATTTACCCTTTTTCATATCAGTAGCCATGCTGCCGCTTATTCTCGTTAGTAAAGCAATCTTTCATGGGTTAGTATCAGATCTTACCTACATGTAATCATTTACTTGACCTAAAAAACAGAATTTTCTTTTTAGGCTTACTTCCGATAGAACAACCCACCTATTAATTTGCTTTTTTTCAACAGTACACATTGGATTTAACTTCTCATATTTATAGCACAATTTACTGATAACAAACATGTTACCTACAGTGCATCAACGCATAGGCAAGTACCCATTCAAAATACTTATTATATTTAAGTTAAGTCTTTTACCTGTTTTTAATAATTTACACACTCAACGATACTGACGATACCACCAGAGCCGGAGGCAATAGTGCGTGATTAGTTGGTGTGATGCTTGAAGAAGGGCTTAATTTCAGATACGGGAACGCTGTAATTTATCAAGAGGGGAAAAGCTGGTGCGGGAGGGAAGGAAAGTAAAATAAATGAGGTGTCTGGAAAAAAGGGCCTTAGTCCCACGGTATGTAAAGCCCTATATTATTATCCTACATCATATTTTTCAGATGGATAAAAAAGCGGGAACCTACGCCTTCTTTGCTCTCCATCTTGATTTGTCCTTTTAAGCTACCCAATAGCTTTTCTACCACGTACAAGCCTAAGCCCGATCCCTTGGAATTTTCATTCCCCCGGAAAAACATATCAAAGACGCGACTCTGCAACGCACCCGCTATTCCCATACCATTATCGGCTACTTCTATTTCTGCATATTTCTCGTGTACTACTACCTTCACCGTTATCAGCAAAGGCCGGTACAAACTATGGTACTTGATGGAATTATCGAAAAGATTTTCAAATACATATTTGAGTGGTTGCAGACCGCTCATGAACTTAATAGCCTGATCTACCTGTACTTTCGTCTTTACTTCTATGTCAAGTTTGCTATTTTCAAGCATACTAGTCAGTACTTCAGTAATGAGTGGCTTAAATTCAATTTCCGAGAAATCATCTTCGGAATTGGTAATGTTGGCTACATCCGTTAAAGCTTTGAGCGTTTTATCCAGTTTAAAGACACTGGCGCGGATATAATCAAAAAACTTGAGCGCGTCCTCGTCCTGAATCTGCATTTGAGCCAGATTGGTGAGTCCAAGCACCGATGCTAATGGTCCGCGGAGGTCGTGAGAAGCGCGGTAAATAAATGTTTTGAGCTCCTGATTTACTCGCTGAAGCTTTTCCTCGGTTTTCTTCCGGTCAGTAATGTCAACCAGCGTTGCCATAGATCCTGCTTTCTTGCCGTGCCCATTGAGTACTGCGTGGCCATTGACGAGCATCCAAACAATCTCATTGTTTTTCGTGCGCATGGGCAACTCGTATTGATTCAGCAATCCGTTACCTGGGCGCGTTCTTAACTTACGAACCAGAAACAATCGCTGAGCCTCATCAAATAAAAGAGGATTGATGGCGTCTTTGTCCATGAGTTCCTCGGGCGAATAGCCCAGCATCTGACATACCCGATCGTTGATGAACTGAACTTTGCCATCGGCATCCATGTGTACCAGCCCTTCGTTCATATTTTCGATCAGGGTACGGTATTTTTTTTCGCTTTCTTTGATGGCTTCCTCGGCATGCTTTTTCTTAATGGCCCGGTAAAATATTTCGCCACTAGGGTTCACCAACGAGATGGTATCTTCATTCCACAGCTTGAATGGCTCGCGGGAGGCCAAACCCAGTAGGGCAGCCAACTTTTTCTCGTAGTAAATGGCCACCAGCAGCAGCGATTGTATTTGGTTGGCTTGCAGGGCTTCACGAAATTCATAATCTTCCTTGGGCAATTCATCCAGCGTATTCAGACTGAACACACCACTTTTCTGCATGTCTTCCATCACCCAATGGTAATTATGCAAGCCCAAGGCTAAGGGAACAGTGGTTACGGGAGCCTCTTCTGGAAATAGAAAGGAAGCTGCTTTATCAGACACGACCAGCGGGATATTTGCTCCAACGGCATGAGCCATTTCTGGAATTACCCACTCGTAGGAATGATGTAAAGCGCCCTTGTGATCCATTTCGACAATAAAAGCGCGGTCAGCTTCTAGAAATGAGCCTACCATACCCAAGGCCTGCGAAATAGACTCGTCGATTTGCTCCGAAGAAAGATTGATGAAGGTGGTTGAAATGCGGGTAATCAGTTTCAGTAGTGCTTCGTGAGCGCGCAATTCCTGGGTTACCAGCAGGCGCTCGTTAATCAGATTATTGCGTTCTATGGCATACCAGATGGCTTTTTTGAGCAGTTTACTTTCAATTTCTCCTTTCAGCAAATAATCCTGCGCACCGTCTTTAATGGCCTGTAAAGACATGTCCTCGTCTTTTATACCCGAAAGCACGATAATAGGAATACTGGCACTTTTTTCTTTTATGCGGCTAAAAGTCTGATCTTCTAGTGAGTCAGGCAAGACCAGATCTAACAGAATGAGGTCAATTTTAGAATGGGCTATGTCTACCTGGGCAGAGTGGCGTAGGTATGCAAAGGCATCATGTAGGCAGGTGGCAACCAATAAATCCACCTCCAGCGATTTAATTTTCTTCAGCAGGTGTCTGATCAACAAGGCGTCACCATGATTATCTTCTACCAGTAGAATCGTGAGCTTTTGAATATCTAACATGTGGACTGCTTCTCAGAAAGTATGGTTATCATAGCACTCACCACGTTGGTGATTTTAAGCTTAGTTTTTGTTTCGCAGCAGACTCTTCTCCTTCAGTGGCAAGTAACAAAATAGCACTTTTAGTTATTACTACGAGGGGCTTGTCGGCTTTTTTACCGTATTAAGCACATTCAATAAGCAAACGAGTCATCTGAAAAAAAAAGTGAAAAAACATTGGAGGTGTCAATGAAGAAAATAGAATAATACCTGTATTCAATTTTATCTTTCAATTAAAGATAATGAAAATTGCCCGTTAAAGCGCAAGGGGTATAGGACGCCCGCTAGCCGATAAAGCGATTACGCCTGTAAGGTTTTACCAGCATTTTGACAAATAACCAGGAGACTGACCGAAGGCTGGGGGAAACCAAGCGGCAAGCAATAAAATGACTTCATACGTAACGCTTTACCAGCACCAGCAGCGTGGTTCATTTTTTCACATTTCTCCTTCTACGCCTAAGCCAAATAAAGCAAAGTCGTATTTTACCGGATCATTCGGATCCATTTTTTTGAGTGCTTCCGTGAGTTCTACTGCCGTGAGCCAGTCGGTTTGCTTCCGCTGAATAAGCCCCAGTTGACGCCCTACCCTATCTACGTGCAAATCGCATGGGCAAATCAGTTGCGACGGCTTGATGCGTTGCCAGATACCGAAATCTACGCCGTGGTTGTCGCGGCGAACCATCCACCGCAAAAACATATTCATGCGCTTACAAGCCGCTTTCCGGGCGGGTGTCGCCACGTGTTTTTTAGTGCGGACTGGATAATCGTCGAGGCTAAAGAAAAGCTCGTGAAAGTGCCTCAGCCCCGATTCTATATTGATTGCTGAAGGGTCTGAGGGCAAAAAAGCGTCTTCTAAGGAGTCGTGGTGGGCATAATAATGCCGAAAAAACGCCAGGAAATACAGCGCGTCAGTCGGATTGAAGGTGCGGTGTTTGAAAGATAAAAACCGCTTCAGGTCGTTGTCGGTATGGTTGCGAACAAAGTCGTAAGGAGCGCCATCCATGAGCGCAATCAATTCCTTGGACTTGTTAATGATGGTTTTACGCTGTCCCCAAGCCAAAGTAGCTGCCCAGAAGCCCATAATCTCAATGTCTTGCTGGCGGGTAAACAGATGCGGAATAGACACGGGATCGTTGGGGATAAAATCGGGGCAGTTGTACTGTGCTACCTTGGCATCAAGAAATGCCTTTAGGGTATGGACTGATGGGTTAATAGTCGGATGGATTAACGTTGGATGAAAGGGCGAGTATTTTGGGAAAGCTTAGGGCAAGCCTGAACTATATTACTGAACTATATTAAATGTATGGCGCATAGGGCAAGGGCAAGCCTTGCCCCTACTGTTCTTCATCGACCATGCCAGGTCTGGAAGCACCCGATGATGTTTTACTTCGGCTCAGCAGTTTGGCCACGGTAGAAATTATCCAGGATAAGCCGGAAAAAACCCACAGTATCCCGGTAAAAAGCAGGGAAAAGGTAATGATGATGGGATACATCAGGATAAAGAAACCCAACCACAGCTTGCTCTTGGGCGAGGTGGATTCCGGTGCGGTATCTTCTTCGTGGGAATGGTCCATTTGTGTAGGTGTTAGCTATTTAGCTGTTAGCGATTAGGCATAAATCTGTTTTACTTACAATAAACTACTTAAGTCGCCTGTTAAAGCTAACCGCTAAAAACTAACCACTAATAGCTATTACGGAATATACGACACTTCTACCCTGAATTTTTTATCTACGGCGGCTAAGCGCTCGAAGGCTTTGCTGGAAATTTTTATTACAATTTTATCATTCGCACCTGTATCAGGCAATTTACCAATTACTTTAACGAACACACTTAAGTCGTTCATCAAGTTCTTGACCTGTATAATGGTGCCAACAGGCGCTGTCCGATGCAAGGCCAGGTATTTTTCATTGGCCTGGGTTCCTTCAATCAGCTCTGCCAGACCAATTTGCTGGGTTTTTGTGTAGCCACCTGGCAGAGGAACTACGTTGCTGGTGGGAGCTATACTGCCCATTTCTGCAATTTTGCTTTCTTCTTTCTTCTCTTTCTCCGTTTTTGCCACAATTACCTCTGGCTTTTCTACAGGAAGCGGGGCTTTTTCTAGCTCAGCTTCCTTTTCTTTAGCCTTGGGCGAAACGGGTTCTTCCATTGCCGCAGGTTCTTCGGTAGTGTAGGTGGTAGCAGTAGTAGCCTTGCCCTGCACAACCAACTCCTGCCCTACATTCAGCGTATCCATCGACAGATTGTTCCACTTCCTCAGGTCAATCAGCGATACTTTATACATCTTCGAAATGGCATTCAGCGTCTGTCCTGGTGCTACAGTATGCTTTTTCTGCCCAGCCACAGGAGTTATATCCGTAGCAGTGTTATTTGGCGTAGTCGCTACCGGTTTCTCTTTCACCACTTCGGCAGGCTTGGTGGCTACCTTGGTCTGGGCAGCTTTAGCCGACACGGCTAACTCATCGCCAACCTTGATACTATTGTTACCGAGACCATTCCACTTTTGCAAATCGGCTACTGATATGTGATACAATTTTGCAATCCCAAACAACGACTCGCCTTCTGCCACGGTATGGGTTCCACTAGACTGGACACCCGCTGGTTTACTTGCCACAGTGGCACTGGTTTTAGCCATTACATAAGGCACCTTCACGATTTGCCCTGGCTGTAGACCAGCTTCTGATCCGGGATTTTCAGCTTTCATTTCGCCCAAGGAAACCCGGTATTGACGAGCGATGGAAGAAAGGGTTTGCCCTGGCTCCACTTTGTGTAGAATCAGGATTTTACCGCCTTTCCGCTCTACTCCTATCGAATCGCGAAGCATGGGTACAGAAGCCCTAGACACGGAAAAAAAGAACAAGAAAAGAAAAGAAAACGCAATAGTTTGACTTAGTTTCATTCTCACAATCGGGATAGAATTAAATGACCAGCCAAAATGGTATTGATCAATTTGTTAATTGTTAATTGATTATTGTTAATTGTTAATTGTTAATTGATTTCTCAACGCACAGATAACGGCAATATTTTCAAGCTAAGGTGTAACTCACCAACTCTTTTTTTTCTCTTACAAAAAGCAGGCTTCCCTTCCGAATAAGAAAAGTATCCATTCCAATGCCATTGAGGTGAGTAGCCATAGATTCGTGCAGCAGTACGCACGCCTTATTATCCAGCACTACTACCTTATTTGATAAAGGTGAATCAGGCGCGCAAAGGTAATAAGAAACCACTATCAAACCTTGAAATTCGGCATAATCGAACGCTTGTATGGGCTGGATTCCTAACTTCTGATGCAGGAAACGAGCGATAGGCTGGAAGTAAGGGCTTTGCTCGGGATAGTGTACCGGATACTGAATATCGGGAGATGGAGGCTGCGGATTCGGCACCGTCGGTATTTCGGTTATGGCCAACGACTTACCGCTCCGCAAGTCTATCTGCTGGTACACCGGGCTTTGGTCTGCTCCCTGCTGATGCAAGATAACTACCTCTCCATCAGTGTCCATAAAAGCCCAATCGGGTTGTTGCCAAAGCACGCGACAGCTACGCACCTCTACCGCCAAAATGCCCTTGGCCTCAGGCCGCTGACTGTCAGCATAACGATGGAGCAACAAAACGCCGTTGTACACACCTACCAGACTTAGCCACCAGGAATGCTCCGGCTGAAAATCTTTCCACAAAAGTGCGTGACTGGTGGAATCATTCTTACCCAAGTCAACGGCGGCAAAACTGACCCGACGAGTAGTAGCATCGCGGATTTCCAACACCAATAAGCCATTTGCGTGATCCAGACCCATAGTCCAGATGTGGCCATCGAAAGAAAATACAAACTGCGGAGGAGGAATAGGATTCGACAAAGCGCTACGACAGACATGAGTCAACAAAACTACGTTTTCAATGCCATTAAAACTTATTGATTTTACTTTCAGGGTTTGAAAAAGCTATTCTTTTACTTACTAAATTACCGCTGATATTTATTCAGCAAATCAACCTATGATGCGATATTTCACCTGGCTGTTTTTATTACTAGTTTCTATGGTGGCGCAGGCACAAAATCCCAAGGTCTTCCTCATGGAAATTCGCGCCGAGATCGACCCACGTTCCGAACGCTACGTGAAACTGGCGTTGGACGAAGCTACCGCCCGAAAAGCTGACTACATCATCATAGATTTGGACACGTATGGCGGCGCACTGGGCAATGCCGATACCATCAGAAAACGCCTGTTGGAATACCCCAAGCCCATTTTTGTGTTCGTCAATAAGAATGCGGCCTCTGCTGGTGCGCTCATTTCTATTGCTTGCGACCGCATTTATATGGCTCCAGGTGCCAGCATTGGCGCGGCTACAGTGGTCAATGGCACTGGCGAAGCCGCACCCGACAAATACCAGTCGTACATGCGCTCGATGATGCGGGCGACTGCGGAGGTCAACAAACGCAATCCTAAAATTGCTGAAGCCATGGTAGACGAAAACCTCCCGCTCGACAGTACGCTTTCCAGCCTCAGGCGCGAAGGGCAGGTGATTACGATGACGACGACTGAAGCCATCCGTTTTGGGTATTGCGAAGGCGAGGTCAATTCCATTCAGGATATTCTTCGGCACAACAAAATGACGCGTGCGGAAATCATCCGCTATCAAGTGCCCACGTCCGAATCCATTGCAGCCTTTTTTCTGAATCCTTTTATCAGTGGAATCTTGATTCTGGTCATTATTGGAGGCCTATATTTTGAGCTACAAGCCCCAGGAACCTTATTTCCCATCATGGCTTCTGGTGTGGCGCTCATATTTTATCTGGTGCCTTACTATATGCACGGACTGGCCGAAAACTGGGAAATACTGCTATTTATTATCGGTGTTGGCTTACTGGCAGCAGAAATATTTGTTATTCCAGGCTTTGGAGTCGCGGGTATTGCGGGCTTGGTGCTTACTTTCGGCTCGTTAATTTTGCTGATGATCAATAACCATGCGTTTGACTTTTCGCCAGTAGACACGTCTCAGCTATTCAACGCGTCCTTAGCCGTGTTATTTGGCTTCTTTGGCTCCTTGCTCTTATTATTCTTCGGCGGAAATCAATTGCTACAAAGCCGAGCTTTCCGCCGCCTGACTTTGCAAAGCGAACTTCGGAGCGAAGATGGTTTTACCTCGACTTTTCATACCGAATCGCTGATTGGTCAATGCGGCACGAGCTACACGGTGCTACGCCCCAGCGGAAAAGTGCTCATCAATGGTCACGTATACGATGCCGCCACCCGTGGCGATTATATTGAACCCGGTACCGCCATTGAAGTAACTTCTCAGGAAGGCGTAAGCTTAACTGTAAAACAATTAACAATTAACAATTAACAATTAACAATTATACCCGGCGTGGAACGCAATTAACAAACTGATAATAGCCTAATAACTAACAATCTAACACCTATTTTCTGCAATTCATGAAAAATATATTTGTTTGTTTGGCCTCGCTGCTGGTTTTAATTTTATTTTCTTCGGAAAACTTGCTGATAGGAAAAAAGAAACTTGTTTCGCCACCGGGAACCATCTGGCTGCGCGACAGTATTTTCATCGATCAGCGCCCGGTCGAAAATGTTCATTACTTAGAGTATGAGCATTGGATGCGCGATATGCTGCATTTCAATCTGGAATGTTTCAAAAATGTGGTTGACACGCTTCCTTTATTCGGAGTAATAAGGGATTCCATTGTGTATCAAAGTTTTTGCCGGCAACGCTTTCAAAACGACTCTATCCTTGTCGACTACGCAACACCAGTATCGTGGTCAACCGAAGGAACGGGTACTTACCTTAGAAGTCCGGCTACCAGGCGTTATCCGCTGATCAATGCTGCTTACCAAACGGCCAAAGCCTACTGTGAATGGCGCACCTACGCTGCCATGATGATGTACGCTACCACGCCTAACGAAAACGACCGGAAAAAATATTACCGAAAAATCAAATACCGTTTGCCTACGCAAGCCGAATGGGAATACGCGCTAGCGACCTTCCACAAAGATAGTTATGTTCCTACAGCCAAAGGAAACTCCTCGCTGATGGCTCAACCTTTTCCGGTCAATACCCAAGCTGCAAAATTTGTTTTAAGCAATATCTCCGAAATGGTGGCAGAGTATGGCATAGCCAAAGGCTGGAATTTTAAAAACAAAAAGTCTTATAACCAGCCTGACTTTACGACTACCTACCAATATCCTTCCGAATGGTTGGGCTTCCGCTGCGTTTGCGAGGTAGAAGACTGGCCAGAGGAGGCTAAAGCAAAAAAAATAAAGCCCGAAAAGCCTGAAAAGAAGAATAAAGTCGAAAAGGACGAAGAGGAGGAGAATAAATAAGGAATGGGCA